>NZ_JAGQEG010000040.1 GCF_018305005.1 Collimonas silvisoli | reverse complement strand
CCGGCCTGCTGTTTGGCTGGTTCCGTTCCAAGCATCAGTCTTTCGGCGCCATGCCTGCCGGCGCGGTGCAAATCCTGAAAGACCTCGGCCTCGCCGGTTTCGTGGTGGTGGTCGGTTTGTCTTCCGGTTTGCAGGCGGTGCAGACTGTCAGGCAGCAAGGTTTCACTATCTTCGGGGTCGGCGTGGTGGTGACCATTTTGCCGATGATACTGACCATGCTGATCGGGCGTTACATACTGCGCTACAACAATACGGCGGTGCTCGCCGGCGCCCTCGCCGGTTCACGCAGCGCCAATCCGGCTTTCGGCGAAGTGCTGGATAAAGCGGAAAACGCGATTCCTACCGTGCCCTTTGCCATCACCTATGCCTTGGCTAATGTGTTTCTGACTTTGCTGGGTCCGCTGGTCGTGGCCTTGGTCTGATGGTATCTGGCAGCGTCAACATTTGAGCTTACCGATCCGCCGCGGCGGACCCACCTATCGAATAAGGAGTATCAGCATGGATTTCAGCAACCCGGACAAACTTGCACTGCTTAGCCCGTTTGAATTGAAAGATGCCTTGATCCAGGTGGCCTCGACCACCGACCGCGCCATGCTCAACGCCGGCCGCGGCAATCCGAATTTCCTGGCGACCACGCCGCGTCACGGCTTTTTCCAGTTCGGCCTGTTTGCCATGAGCGAAGCCGAGCGCTCCTATATCTATATGGATGGCGTCGGCGGCTTCCCGCAACGGGACGGCATCGAGGCGCGTTTCGAGATTTTCACCAAAGCCAATGCCGGCGTCGACGGGATTCGTTTCATTGAAGCTGCCGTGTCCTATGTGCGCGACCAGCTGGGCCTGTCGGCCGGCGCTTTCATCTACGAGATGTGCGAAGCCATCCTCGGTTGCAACTACCCGGTGCCGGACCGCATGCTGCGCCTGAGCGAGAAGATTGTCGGCCAGTACATCCGTCGCGAGATGATCGGCCGGCAGCCGTTTGTCGGCAATTTCGACATGTACGCGGTCGAAGGCGGCACCGCCGCCATGACTTACATTTTCAACAGCCTGCGCGAAAACCATCTGCTCAAGGCCGGCGACACCATCGCCCTCGGCATGCCGATTTTCACGCCGTATATCGAAATCCCGCACCTGAACGATTACCAGCTGGTCGAACTGATGATCGACGCGCCGCCGGAGAACAACTGGCAGTTCAGCAAGAAGGAACTCGACAAGCTGCTCGATCCCAAGGTCAAGGCGTTTTTCCTGGTCAACCCGAGCAATCCGCCGTCGGTCAAGATCAATGACGAGACCTTGGCGTATATCGCCGAGATCATCAAGCAACGTCCCGACCTGATCATTCTCACCGACGATGTGTACGGCACTTTCGCCGACAACTTCGTTTCCCTGTTTGCCATCTGTCCGTACAACACCATCCTGGTGTATTCGTTCTCCAAGTATTTCGGCGCTACCGGCTGGCGCATGGGGGTGATCGCCACCCACGAAAAGAATATCCTGGACGACAAGATCGCCGCGCTGCCGGAGGCGCGCCGCAAGGAGCTCGATCTGCGCTACAACTCGATCACCACCGAACCGCGCGCCCTGAAATTCATCGACCGCCTGGTGGCCGACAGCCGCACCGTGGCGCTCAACCATACTGCCGGCGTGTCGACCCCGGTGCAGGCGCAGATGACCTTGTTCTCCCTGTATTCGCTGATGGACGAGCCGGAGTATTACAAGAATGCGATGAAGCGCATCGTCTTGCGCCGCAAGGAAGCGTTGTACCAGGCGCTGGGCTTGCCGCTGCCGGTCGACGTCGATTCGGTCAGCTACTATCACCTGCTCGATATGGAAACGCTGGCCACGCAAATGTACGGCGCCGATTTCGCCAAGTGGATGGTGCAGCGTTTGAAGCCGAACGAAGCGCTGTTCCGGTTGGCGCAAGAAACCGGCGTCATCCTGTTGCCAGGCCGCGGCTTTGGCACGGCGCATGCGTCGGCGCGGGTCTCGCTGGCCAATCTGAACGAATACGACTATGCCAACATCGGCAAGGCGATTCGCAAGCTGGCGCAGGAATACCATGCGCAGTTTGAGAAAGCTGCCGGCAACAACAAGTAAGGCCGGCAGAAAACAGGCTCATGGATAAGCCATGAGCTTTTTTATGGCCGATAACCGTCGTTCAGGGTTTTCAGAAAGGCGATGACATCCTTGATCTCGCCATCCGTCAGCGCCGGCTTGTCGCCTGGCTTGCGGTCAAACGGCGCTTCCACATTGACGTTGCCGCGATATTCCTGCGGCAGATCGTCGTACTTGCGCACACTGCCGTCTGTATCGCGCGGATACCATTTCTGCGGCTGGGTATCGCGCTGCACATAAAATTTCATCACCTGTTCCAGGCTGGTGAACGCGCCGTTATGGAAAAACACCTGGCGCGTGGCGACGTTGCGCAGGGACGGCGTCTTGAACATGCCGCAGTACTCGGTCTTGTCCTTGAGATCGGTGCGGTCCGGGCCGCATAAACCCATATCGAAATATTTGGGATCGGCGTTGGCCGGGATATGTTTGTTGCGCGGCACGCCGATGGCGATCAGGCCGTAATCGGTAAATTGCGGAAACGCTCCGCTGGCCGAGATTTCGCTGATATGGCATGAAGCGCAATTGCCTTTGGCCGGATCGTTGAACAGGCGCAGGCCGTTCATCTCTTGTTTGCTGAGCTGGGTTTGCTGGCGCAAAAAGGCGTCGTACTTGCTGTTGTACGGATAAAACTCGGTCGGGCTTTCCTGGAATACTTCGAGCGCCATCAGCGCCCATTTGAAGGCTTGTTCCTGATTGTCGAAAATATCTTCGCCGAAGGTAGCGCGGAATTGCGCGACGTAACTGGCTTTTTTCAGCTTCGCCACCACCTCGGCTGGATTCGCATTGCCCATCTCGTGCATCGACAACAGCGGGATCCGCGCCTGGTCGTGGGCGGATGGCGCGCGGCCGTCCCAGTTGTGGCCGCCGGTGGGGCCGGCGTCGATGCTGTCGTCGCCGTCGTCATCGTGGAAATGTTCGGTGAAGGCCGGCACATTCTGTATATACCGCAAGGAAGGCACTGCGCGCGTGCCCAGCGTTTTCATTTCCTTGCCGCCGAGCTGCACCGCCAGATCATTCGGCGGCCCGAACGCATGCTCGGGACTATGGCAGGTGGCGCAAGACATCTTGCCCGAGGCCGACAGCGAAGGATCGGAGAACATGGTGCGGCCCAGTGCAGTCATGTCGGCCACCGACGGCTGCTTTTTCAGCGTTGGTGCGTAGGTGGCGCCAACGTGGGCCGGAACGGCCGGCTGGCGTGCCGCTACCTCGGCGTCCGCCAGCTGCTGGCCGCAGCCGCTCAGGAGAAGCGCGACTGTCGCGCCGAGAGATGCAATGACCGCTGGTTGCATGGGATGGAAAGTAAAGTGTGGGGGCAAGAATGGGAGCCAAGACTAGCACCGCTCTGTGACAGAACGATGACACATTCTTCGATGAAAAATATTGCGTGTTCGGCACCGCGATTTCACACAGTTGAAATATTCGAGGCATACGATGACGCTTTTTATTGCCCGGGGAGGGCTTATGGAGCGGACTATGAAGCGGACTATAAAGCGGTTGCCGATTGCGGTAGCGACGGTGGCTATGTCAGCCGGCTTGAGCGCATGCGGCGGCGGCGGCTCGGTTAGCGATAGCGGCGCGGTGACTACCGGCAAAGTGACCGGCAGCTACTATGAAAACGCGCAAGTCTGCTTCGAAGACAAGATCAAGAAAGCGACGTGCGACGCCACATCGCCGGTAGTCAAGACTGCGGCCGATGGTTCGTACTCACTCAAAGGCCAGGGCGCGGTCGTAGCCATTATCGACGCCAACGCCACCCGCCATGAGCTGCTGGGCGACAAAGGCAGCGCCGTGACGCAGAAACTGGTGTTCCGCGCTCCCGTCGGACGCAGCGCATTCGTCAGTGCGATTTCGACCGAGCTGGCGACAGCGATGGACGCCAACGGCGGCGATTTCGCCGACGCCAGCAAGAAACTGGCTGCCAAAATCGGTACCGCTGAAGCCAACCTGCTGACCGATATCAACCAGCTCGGCGCCGATGACCTGGCCAAGCTGAAGGCCGAAGCTGCGGAAATCAACGACGCCATTGCAGATGCAGTGACCAATGGCGACAACGATGATTTCGGCCGCTCTTTGGGCAGCGCGCTGGCGATGAGAAAAATCCGGAACGTGGTGGTGATCTTTGCTGAAAACCGCGGCTTCGACAATCTGTACGGCCTGTTCCCCGGCGCCAACGGCATTCCCGGCGTCAATCCGACTTCCACCTCCAGCTACGTACCGCAAAAAGACTTCGACGGCAGCACCTTGCCGGTCTTGCCCCCTACCTGGGGCGGCATGACCCTGGCCGGCCAGAGCACGGTCATCACTCAGGCGCAATCGGCCAATCTGCCAAACGCGCCGTTCCAGATCGACGATCCGAAGAGCCCGATCACGATGCCGGCGTCGGTCATCACCCGCGATCTGGTGCATCGTTTCTACAATAACCAGATGCAGATCAACGGCGGCAAGAACGATAAATTCACCGCGTACTCCGATGCCGGCGGCCTCAGCATGGGCTATTACGACGGCAGCAGCATGAAGCTGTGGAACATTGCCAAGCAATACACGCTGGCCGATAATTTCTTCATGGGCACCTTCGGCGGCTCCTTCCTGACCCATCAATATCTGATCTGCGCCTGCGCCCCGACCTATCCGAACGCCGACGCCGCCACTTCGCCTGCCAAGAACAATATCTCGGCCGTCAATCTGGATGCCAACGGCAATCTGATCGGGCTGACCCCTGGCACCGGCATGCCGACTTCGGTCCTGAACGGTGCACCGGTCTATCAAAAAGACAGCACCCTTACGCCGAAAGATGCATCCGGCATGTTCTATGCGGTCAATACCATGCAGCCGCCGTTTCAGCCGAGCGGTAATGCGGCTGCCACAGTTGCTGCGTATGCCGATCCGAGCAAGGCCACTACCCTGCCAATCCAGACCCAAACCACCATCGGCGATCAGTTGACGGTCAAGGGCGTCGATTGGGCCTGGTATGCCGGCGCCTGGAATGCCGCCGTGGCGGACGCACCGAACGCCACGCGCAGCGTCATCTACAGCGGCAAGACGCAGTTCCAGCCGCATCACCAGCCGTTCAATTACTATAGCCGCTTCGATCCGGCGACCACGGCCGGCGCGGCAGAACGTGCCAGCCATCTGAAGGATTTCGATGCGTCGTTCTTGCAGGATGCCACCGCCGGCAAACTGCCAGCAGTGGCGTTCTACAAACCGCAAGGTAATTTGAACCAGCATCCCGGCTATGCCAACGTCGCCGACGGCGACGCCCATATCGCAGACGTGATCGCCAAGCTGCAAGCCAGCCCGCAATGGAAGCACATGCTGATCGTGGTGACTTACGACGAAAACGGCGGTTTCTGGGATCACGTAGGGCCGCCGAAGGGCGATCGCTGGGGTCCGGGCACCCGCTTGCCGGCTATCCTGGTGTCGCCGTACGCGAAGAAGGGTTTCGTCGATCACACGCAATACGATACCGCCTCCATCCTGCGCTTCATCACCAAGCGCTATGCGCTGCCGGTACTGCCTGGCATCACCGCGCGCGACAAGGCGCTGGTGGCGAACGGCGGCAAGCCGATGGGCGATTTGACTGGTGCATTGACGCCGGTGCCGCAGGAGTAATTCGCTGATGGATTGCTGAAATAGCGCTGGTTCCGTAGCGGATCGGCGTTCAGTCTGGTCTCGGAAAGCCGGCTGCTCTGGAAACAGGCAGCCGGCTTTTTTCATGCCTGCCAGGAGCCCATTGGCGCCAGCGCCGGCGATTGTTCTGCCGCGCTCCAGCGCAGGGGCAAGGAAGCTTCGACCCGTATCGCCTGCTCCACATGGAAGCGTAGCAGGCGTTCGGCGCCCTTGAAGGCGGCGACTTCAGGGCCGTCCCAGATCAGCTCGGCGCTGACCGCCAGATACAACAGATCGCCGCTGGCGAAATCGATGAACAGCAGGCCGGCGCGCGGATGTTCAACCAGGTTGCCGATGGTGTTGAAGAAAAAATTGCCGACGAAATCAGGCACCGTCAGCGTCCTGGCGTCGTCGATGCGGACAAAGCCGGGCTTGCCGCCGCGGTGTGAGACATCAACCCCGTGTTGACGATTGTTTGCTTCGCTGGGGGTCGTTGGATTGTCCATGGATTTACCCAAATACGCAGTCGCAATGAAGAAAGTGTCTGCGCTGGCGATCAGTTCTTGCATCGCCGCATCGAGCTGTTCGCTTCGATGGACCACCGGCGCCGATGCGGCAGCGTCCTCGACCAGGCTGGGGCGGCGCGCCTGGATGTATTTCGGGCAGTTGCCGAAGCTCTGCTCGACTTTCAGCGTCCATCCTGCGGCGCTTGATTTTTCGACCTTGCCGTTCATGCGATTGCGGCGGCGGGTATGCGGTTCGATTCCCAGCAAGCCGATGGCGGCGTGGTCGGCCAGGTTCTGCTGCAGCGGGTCGGCCGCCAAGGCATACGCGTGTATCGTCAGATGTTCGGCGTCGGGCGAGGTCACGAAGCCGGGCGCGCCTGTCACTATCGACGCCCACGGTTGTTGCCGGCGATCGATGCTGCCGACGATCATGAACGGCAATTGCTGAAAAAATTCGCGATGCTGGTCCGGCATGAAACTGCGGATCACCTGAGCGCGGCTCGCCATTTTTTCAAGCACGCCGACGCGTTGCTGGACTGCGCGTTCGCCGCTATGGAAAGGGCTGTCTGCAGAGCTGGTTGCGGTTGCCTCAAGATTGGACATGTCTTGCCTCCTCGATGAGCGCTCTGAGCGGCGTGCCGATCAGAGCGTGCGGTCTCAGGCCGCCAACGCCGGCCGGCTGGCCTGCATGGCGACAAAGCCAGGCAAAGCTTCAACCCGGCCCAGCCATGCACGGATGTGAGGGTAGCCGTCCAGCGCAACGCCGCCTTCCGGAGCATGCGCGATATAGCTGTAAGCCGCCACATCGGCGATCGTCACTTGCGCGCCGGTCAGGAAAAGTCGACTGGCCAGATGCGGTTCCAGAATCGCGAACAATTGTCTGGCGGTAGCGCAAGCCGCCGCATGATCCAGCGGCATGCCGAACAAGGTCGCCAGGCGAGCGCTGGCCGGGCCTCTGAAGATTTCGCCGGCCGCCAGCGACAAAAAGCGCTGCACGGTTGCGGCTGCCACAGGATCTTGCGGCAGCCAGCTGGCCGCGCCATATTTGCCGGCCAGATAGACCAGGATCGCGTTCGAATCGGCCAGCGTGACCTCGCCATCTTCAATCACCGGCACCTGGCCAAACGGATTCTTCGCCAGGAATTCGGGCTTTCTTTGTTCACCCGCGCGCAGATCGATATCGATCATCTCAAACGGCAAGTCCAGCAAGGACAGAAACAGCTGAACCCGGTGGGCATGGCCGGACAAGGCGGCGCGATAAAGACGGATCGGCTGGGTTGGGCGGGCGACTGACATGCGAATCTCCTGATGGATTGAATAAAATGCATCGCAGGCGATGCTCAAAGGAATCACGGAATTCTGTACCGAACAATCGGTACAATACAAAGGCGAAACTGCCCTGTCAAGTAAAAACAGGAAACCCAGGACAGGCTACTCGCTTGCTTGAGAACCAAGCAGGATGGCGGGGAAGTTTTCTATCATGCGCAAAAAGGGGCCGTTGCTATCCAGGGCACGCGACACAATCAGCGACCCCTGAATCGCCACCACCGCATTCTCCGCCCGTATCGCCGCCTCCACCTTATCGACGCCAGCCTCTTCCGCCACCTCAGCCAGCAGCGTCATCAGCGCCCGCATGCGGCCGCCCAGATGTTGCTGGAACAGCGAACCGGCTTCGCCGATGGTGAACACATCCATCAGGCAGGGCGCCATGCCGCTGGAATAATATTCCATCAATTTGCCGGCGAAGTGCTGCAAGCGGATGGCGGCAGCCTCGGGGCTGTTCAGCGTCGATAGCACATGCTGGGAAAACCAGGCGCCGACCGCAGCCATCGCTGCACTGGCCATATCTTCCTTGCCGTTTGGAAAATAATGATAAAGGCTGGAGCGGCCCAGCCCGGTGGCTTCCGACAAGCGCGACAGGCTGCTGCCCTCATAACCGTAGCGGCGGAAAGCGGCCAAGATGCGTTCAACGACTTCGTCGCGGGTAAGGATGGCTACTGGCATTTTATGTGTACCGGATGGTTGTACCGAATGTTCGTTGTTATCAATGTAGAGGTGAAATGGTAAAACAGCAAGGGCGTAGGCACAAAATCCGCGCACGCCTGCCTCGCCGCCGGCAGAAGCTAATAATAGTTGTCTAGCTAATTAATTATGTCTAGAATAAGCCCATGTTTGATCACTGCCTATATTTCAACACCACAGCCTTGGCCCGTATCGTCGAACGTGAATGGAATGCCGCCTACCAGCCGTTCGACCTGACTGCGCCACAGGGTTTTGTCTTGCGCGCCGTGTTAAGGCAACCCGGCTTGCTCAATAGCGAACTGGCAGGCATCTTCGGTATCGCCAGGCCAACTGCAACACGCTTGCTGGATGCGCTGCTTGCGAAAAAACTTATCGAACGCCGCCCTTCCGCTGCCGACGGTCGCGAATGGAATATTTTCCCTACCGCGGCAGGATTGGCGCTGGATGCGCCGATCAACGCTGTCAGCGCGGAGGTGGCCCAACGTTTGCGCGGACAGGTCGGCGGCGAGCGCTTTGATGATTCGATCAGCGCCTTGCGCGGGGTCAGGGAAAGCATCGGCTGATTGTCAGGTAATCCTCAAGGCAGATATAGAGCGGCAAGCAAGCGCCTTACTTATCTGCCTTAATTTCTATTCATTTAGTTGTTTAGCTAACTTGTTTAATAAAAGGAATCGCCATGTCAGCCATTTCACAGGATTTGCAGAAAACTGCAGGACGCCGCACGCTGCTGTTCGCCATAGCAGTCGCGATACTTGGAATCAGCGCGTATATCTATTTCGAACCAAGCCTGTTCGGCAGCCAGGATACCTGCATCGCGGCGCATGCGCTGGATTATGGCGTCACCCCGCAGCAATTGACCCGCGACGCCAGCTATCAATCCGAATTGGTGGCGGCACTCTCGTCCTGCTCCGGCATGACGCCTTGATAAGAAACTGCAACAATATGATTCAATGGCAACTTTCTCTGGATCGCCATGCTTTAATTGTCTTGGGATATCGGACCTGCACCAGCAGCGCCGCCGGCGCAGGATTAATTGCAGACTATCTTTTTTGAGGAAGCCGAATGCAAGACCATCAATCCAAGCTGTTTGCGACACTCCCTTTGGCATTCCTTTTATGCAGCGGCAGCGCACTGGCGGGCTGCCCGCCAGCGCCGGCCGGTTTGCGCGATATCGAAGCAAACAGCTATTACTCCGACGCCCATTATTCCGTCATAGACCCGGTGCTCAAGGCCAGGAACGAGGCGGCGGTGAAACCGTTCAGCGACTATCTGAGCGCGGTCAGCGCCAATGCCGACCGCTACCTCGCCAGCGGCGATAGCGCGGCGGCGCAATGCGCGCTGAGCTGGCTGGACCGCTGGGCGGTGGATGGCGCAATGCTGGGCAAAGTCGCCAGCAGCCAGGCACAGTACGAACGCAAATGGACGCTGGCCGGCGTGGCGCTGGCCTATCTCAAACTGCGCCCGCAAGCCGAGCCGGCGCAACGCGCGCATATCGAGGCATGGCTGCCGCAACTGGCGGATGCAGCGCTGGCGTTTGCGGATAACGGCCGCCAGGCGCGCAATAACCATTATTACTGGGTTGGCCTGGCCGTGATGGCGACCGGGATGGCAACCGGCGATGCTAAATATATCAAGGCCGCCAGCCGTATCTACGACACTGCGTTGAACGATATCGGCGACGACGGCAGTTTGCCGTTGGAGCTGAATCGCGCCGGCCGTGCACTGTCCTACCATAACTACGCGCTGGCGCCGCTGGTCATGATGGCCGAACTGGCCAATCTGAATCATGAAAACTGGTACCAGCGCCAGCATGGACGCTTGCAAAAGCTGGCGCACCTGGTCTTGAGCGGCATCGCCGATCCGAGCTGGTTCGTCGAAAAGACCGGAGCCCAGCAGGAAATACCGAAAGGCAGCATTCTTGGCTGGATAACGTTTTACCGGCAAGCCGATCCGGCCTTGATTCCGCTATCGCAAGAGTTGATGGCACAGGCGCCGTTTCGCAATCCGCAGCTAGGCGGCAATCTCAGTCTGCTGGCCGACAAACGCTTCTTCGAGCCACGCTAAACCTAAGCTACGCTGTCAGGCCAGAGCCGTCGCTTATCAAGCTTATCAATTATTAGGCTTGATGATGCCCATCATGACCGCTCTGCTGATCGCGTGGCGGGTGCTGTAGACGCCCAGCTTCATCGCCACATTCTTCATGTGAAAATACACGGTGCGCTGGGATATTCCCAAGATAAGTCCGATTTCGCTGCTGGTCTTGCCGTCGGCGCTCCAGCGCAGGCATTCGAGTTCGCGCGTCGACAACACCGGTTCCTGATTCGGCGCGGCCTTGCGCCACAACAGTTCGGCCGCTTCCTGCAGATGGACGGCAAGCAGCAGGGCGTCGGCTTGCACGCTGGTAGACAGCGCGGCCTGGCGCGCCGCATTGCTATAGAAATCGAGACGGCTCACCGCATGTTTGCTGTGCATCGCCAAACTCATGCCTTGCGTGATGCCCATGGTTTTCAACAAGGGATAGATCTGTCCGCCGTGCAGCAGGCACAGCTGTTCGACCTGCCAGTTCAGCGGCAGGCATGAACGCGCCAGATGTTGTCGGACCGGGTCGCTCTTGTCGTCCGCAGGCTGGCTGAACTGCTGCAGCATCGCGCTTGGCAGGCTGCCGAACAGTTGCATCTGAGACGCGCCGTTGACGCTGCTGATCTCCATCTGCAACATGAAATCGCAAATGCCGAGTGGCGTCAGCAGACGCTGCACGCAGGCGCGCAATTGTTCCCAATCGGGTACCTGCACTACCTGCAGCAGATCGGGAGTGGATATTCGAGGAGCGGTTTCGCTACGCAGCATGGGATTCTTTCGGGTTCGATTATTTTATATCGGCGGATTGATCGCGCAAAAAATCCGCCAACGAATAAAATGGTTCGCGCAAATAATGCGCAGGGAAATCAAACAAGGCCCAGTAGTAGTCTTGTGTTCCGAAACAAATCTGAGCCGGCAAACAGTATGATAGCCAATCGTGGCGCAACGCGTCGGTATACATGCCGCCGCTGTCGGAAAAGAAAGGAACCAGTCGCATTTCGCGCAAACCGGTCAGCAATTCCAGCGGCGCACCGTAATCCTGCGCCACTTCCAGCTGCGACAACAGGCTGGCCTCGGTTTCCACCACCATCAGGGTCGCCTTGCCTTGCATGTCAAAGAACAGGATGCCGGTCGGGTTAGGAAACAGATAGTATTCGACAAAGCCGTGCCGTTTGCACAGCTGCTCGACCAGCGCCGCCATCGCCGGGTCGGACAGGAAAGTAAAGGAATGGCGCGACAGCAGATCTTTCAGCGTCAGCGACTGGGCGTGGAAGAATTCTTTTTGCAGGCTGTGTATTTCCAGTTCCAGATGATCGAGCGCGTCGTGGTCGCCCTTCTTGATGAAGCGATCGATCAGGCCGCGATTGAAGGCGTCGATCGCGATCTTTTCGTCGGCCTGGCCGGTAAACAGGATTTTTTTGCAAGGCAGGTCCTGCACCGCCTGGCAAAACGCCAGGCCGTTCATTTGCGGCATGGCGTAATCGATCACCAGCACCGAGGGCAACAGGAAACGCCGCCGATTCATCGATTGCCGGTAAATCTGATCGATATCGACCGCCACCGTGCGCCGCTCGAACGAGAATGTCTGCTCGTCATAGTTGACCCGGATCGACTGGCTCTTGCTGGGCGACTGCCGATAGGCGTCGCGCAGCCACTCCAGGGCGGCCTGAGTATCGTGGAACACTTTGCGCGCCATCTGCGGCGGCAACTGGAAAGCCAGGCTGTCCAGGAAACTCTGGCTATCGTCGATCAGGATAGTCAAGGTCGGATGTTGATAAACGGGTAATGAAATATTCATGTCGAGGCCTGGCCGGCGCAAGGACGATGTTTGCGCTTGGGATGAAAATACGGTTAATTTAACAGAGAGCGCACGTCTGCTGCTTTTTGTTGCACTACCGGCGGAAATTCCAGCACAAAAATGGTATAGCCAAGCGGACGCGAAACCACGCGTATGTGGGCGCCCCAGGCTTCCAGCACCTCTGTGCAGAATGCCAGCCCGATGCCGGTGCCGTTATGTTCGGGGTAGGCATAAAAGCGTTCGAAAATGTGCGTTGCGCGGCTCGCTTCTATGCCGCAGCCGGTATCGATAAACAACAGCCTGGGCCGCGCCCGGGCGCCGTCCAGCAGGATCCGGATGCGGCCCTTGCCGACGCGCTGGATCGAGGTCAGCGCATTGCGCAACAAATTGACCAGGACCATCGAGCACAATTCGACTTGCCCCAGAAAACGAAAATCGGAGCGGACCGTGATCGCTACAAGCGCGCGCTGTTCCTGGTTGACGAACGGATAGCGTTGCATCATCAGCTCCACCGCTGCCGCCATCGACACGATGTCCTTCGGTATCAGATTTTCCCTGCTGGTCGAGGCGCTCAACAGAAACAGGTCAATGACGTTGTTCATGTGCCGGACTTCGAGTTCGATCCGGGCCAGCGCCTTTTCCATCGGTATCTGGTTTGGCGCTGCCGGGGTGGGGCCTTCCTGCAGCAGGCGGCTCAAGCCGCGCGCATTGGCGTTAATGCTGCGCAGGGGCGTGCGCAGTTCGTGCGACACCGTCGCCAGCGCGGTCGCCATGCCAGCCAGTTTTTCCTGGGCCAGCACTTTCCTGCTGACCTTGGCGATCGATACCGTGAGGATGGCAAAAATCTGGATCGGCCATTGTTCCAGCGCATGAAAGCTCGGCGCAATAACACTGCCGTGGAGCACGACATACACGAGATAGGCCAGCGCTGTGCCCGCTGTGTAGGACAGGAAGGCCAGCGTGGTGTCAAAGTGGAACAGGATGATGAGCGCTATCAGCAGTGACTGGCCCCAGATCGAGGAGCCATCGTTCATCAGAAACATGAAGGTGAAGAAAAATGGCGCCACATAGGTCAGGCCGATAAAAAAATAAACGGTCAGCCATTTTTTTGGGATCAGATGCCGGACGAAGATGGCGGGCAGGCAAAGCACTACGCCGAAAATCCGCAAGGCGAGATTTTCATAAGGTTGCGGAAACCAGTACGCCCACACGATGTAGTACAGCGGCATGCCGACGATGGCGACCCATGCCAGCACCATCAAACGTTCGACGGAGTTGTTGTATTGCCTATAAAAGCGGGACCACCATGTACTCGTGGCGTTCCGCCAGACTGGCCAACGCTGGCTTAACCGGCTCCAAATGCTTGTGTGCTCAATCATGGGAGTTGAAATATTAGCCTATTATAAATTGCTGCGCTGCAATTAGTTGATGGGCCGGCTGATTACCGCGCTTTCACAACGATTTGCTCAGCTCGGCTCCAGATTCCAGACAGGCGAGCGCTGGCTATTCTGTCTGGCATGTCAACAGAATAGTGTCTTGGGAGAAAATTATGCCACTAACTACAAGCTACCATGCTGAATTAACTTCAGCAGCGGAGCAACGGTTGCCCGCCTTCGTATCGACTCGGATGGACGAGCATTATATTGATCGCATCGAAAGACTGCTGGGTGGCGAACACCTGCATAAATGGTGCGCGCCCGGTCCGAATGCGATTTACCTGTCCAGCAACGACTACTTGTGCATCGCGGCGGAGCCGGCCTTGATTGAGGCCCAGGTATCGCGCCTGAAGCAGGGCGACGTCGATTTGTTGATGTCGCAGGTGTTTTTACAGGAGGGCAGTCCTCAGCACTGTCTCGAACAACGGCTGGCTCGCTTCATGGAATCGGAAGACGGCCTGATCACGCAATCCGGCTGGAGTGGCAATGTCGGATTGATGCAAAGCATCGCCGGCCCCGGCGTCCCGGTGTATCTGGATATGCAAGCCCATGCATCGCTGTGGGAAGGCGTGCATTCCGGGCAGGCGCGTCCGGTGCCGTTTCTGCACAACGAGATCGAGCATCTGCGGCGGCAGGTGCTTAAGCATGGCGCCGGGGTGATTGTGGTCGATGCGGTCTACAGCACCAACGGCAGCGCTTGCCCGTTGCCCGAAGTGCTGGATATAGCCGAACAAAGCGGCAGCATTCTGGTGGTGGATGAGTCGCACTCGCTCGGCACGCATGGACCGGGAGGCGCCGGTCTGGTAGCGCAAATGGGCTTGTCCGAACGCGTGCATTTCCGTACCGCGTCGCTGGCCAAGGCGCTTGGCGGTCGGGCCGGATTCATTACCTGTTCCAGCAAGTTCAAAGGCTATTTCCTGTCGGCCTCGCGTCCTGCCATCTTCAGCTCCTGCTTGCTGGGACACGAACTTGCCTGGTTCGATGCAGCGCTCGATTTCATCCGCAACGCCGACGACCGCCGCCTCGCCTTGCATCGCAATGCACGCCGCATACGCGACGGCTTGAGCGATTTAGGCTACAACGTCAGCGACGGCACCGAGCAAATCATCGCGCTGGAAGCCGGAACAGAGCCGATGACGCTGATGTTGCGCAAAGCGCTGCAGGCGGAGGGTATTTTCGGTGCGGTTTTTTGCGCTCCGGCGACACCCAAGAACCGTTCGCTGGTCCGGCTGACACTTAATTCCGGCTTGACCGAGGTAGAGATTCAGCGGGTCTTGCAAGCATGCGCGGCGATTCGTGAAAAAGTGCAGCTGGCAAAATGGTCGTCCAGCCGCCGCATGGCTGCAGCGCCTGCGCCTATCGGCTGATTTTTGGCCTGTATCAGCCGCGTTACCGATCTTTCCCGAAGACTTGCAATCTTCGGGAAAGATTCAGTTGCCGGCGTTCAGTTGCCACCGATATCGTATTGCCGGCGCGCGCCACGGATCACGCTCTGATGGCTGCCGGCCCAGTCGGCCAGCACCTTGAGCGGCAGGCACAGCGAGCGCCCGGTATCGGTCAATGCATACTCGACCTGCGGCGGCGTGCTCGGGATCACGGTGCGCGACACCAGCCCATCGCGTTCCAGGTGGCGCAGGGTCACGGTCAGCATGCGTTGTGAAATGCCGTCAACCTGGCGCCGCAATTGATTGAAACGGCCCGGGCCGGGTTCCAGCGTGGTGATGACCAGCACGCTCCAGGCATCGCCGATACGATCCAGCACATCGCGGATCGGGCAGGGCAGGTCTTCGCGGGCACTGGGGCGGCCTCTGCCGCGTGCCGGAGCAGGCGCACCGGCGAGGGTGGTTACCTGCATGTTCCTATCGTTCATCAAAGTGCCTTCTTGCGTATAAGTTTCAAATAATTATACTGGTTACTTTAAATAACTACCAAGGCCGCGCAGCACGGCCGCAACCCAAAGGAAACCATCATGAAGATTGCCATCATCGGCGCTACCGGCAATGCCGGCTCCCGTATCGCTGCCGAGGCCCTGCGCCGCGGCCACAGCGTGACCGGCATCACCCGCTCTGCCGATCAGGCCAAAGCACCGGCCGGCGTCGCGCTGCGCCAGGGCGACGCTACCCAGCCCGCGCAACTGGCGGAGCTGATCCGCGGCCATGACGTGGTGGTCAGTTCGGCCAGGTTCAGCTCGCTGAACGCGGCCACGCTGCTGCAAGGAGTGAAGAGCGCCGGCGTCAGGCGCCTGCTGGTGATGGGCGGCGCGGCCAGCCTGGAAACGGCGCCCGGCGTGATCTTGCTGGACAGCCCGGATTTTCCGGCCCAGTACAAGGCGGAAGCGGTGCCCGGCAAGCAATTCCTGGACGACCTGCGTGCAGAAACCGAGATCGAATGGACTTTCATGTCGCCGCCAGCCATGTTCGCGCCGGGTGAGCGAACCGGCAAATTCCGCCTCGGCCGGGACCAGCTGATGGCGGACAGCCAGGGCAAGAGCCATATCTCGATGGAAGACTATGCCATCGCGATGCTGGATGAAATCGAACAGCCCAAGCATCTGCGCCAGCGCTTTACCGTAGCTTACTGATTCGCCTGGCTGTTGCCGCGCTGGCCTGGTGCGTTCATTTTCCATCCAGCACGGTGAGCAAATAGTCAGAAGATCATCGCGTTTTCAAGGCCGGCTGTCCGCTTTCGACAGAAACGCATCGGCAAAGAAATGCGCCGCCGGCAAGCCGCAAGCGGCGCCAAAATCGCGCCTTGCCGCTTCTACCACTACCGGCGCGCCGCAGGCATATACCTGATGCTGCGACAGGTCGGGATAGTCCTGCATCACCGCCAGATGGACGAAACCTTTGCGCCCCGGCCAGTGGCCGGCGGCCTCCGGTTCCGACAATACCGGTATGTAGCGGAACCAGGGCAGGGTTTCGGCCCAGCTGCGGCACAGGGCATCCCTATACAAGTCAGACTCTTTGCGGCCGCCCCAGTACAGGCACATGCTGCGCGTGCTGCCGCTGCGGATCGCTTCTTCCACCAGTGCCTTGATTGGCGCGAAGCCGGTGCCGCTGGCCAGCAGGATCACCGGCTGGCTGCCGTCGCGCAGGTAGAAGCTGCCGCACGGACCTTCGATCTGCAACTGTTCGCCGGCCTGGAGGCTGGCAAATACACGGTCGCTGAACAAGCCGCCGGGCAGATGCCGCACATGCAGTTCCAGCACATCGGCGCCGGCTGGGGTCGCCATCGAGTAGCTGCGGCGCTGGCCTTCTGCCAGCAAGACATCGACGTATTGGCCTGCGATGTACTCCAGAGGTGCAGCGCCGTTGCTGCGCAGCCGGATGACCGCGACGTCAGGCGCCGCCCGTTCGACCGCCTCGACCTGCATATTTCTGTGCTGGATGGCGGCCTCGTGCGTGAGCGCAGCCGTGTCCCTGACTTCGACTTCCACCCGTCCTGCCACGATCCGTACCGGAAAACTGCGCACCGCTTCGGTCACCGGCAGGCAGCGCGGCGCGCCGCTCCTGATGTCGAACAAGCCCTGGTGCAGCGGACATTCGATGCAGCCGTCCTCGATATAGCCGTCGGACAGCCTGGCGTTGCCGTGCGTGCATAAGTCGCGCAGCGCAAACACTTCTTCGCCGAGCCGGAATACTGCCACCGGCTGGCCGCCGGCGACTACTGCCAGCGCTTCGCCTTCATTGAAATCGTCGGCCGTGCCGATATCGTGCCAGTCGCTCATGTTCGCCTTCAGATCGGGGTAGCCAGCAAGGTCGCCACGCGCAGCGTGTCGTACACCACGCGCTTTTTGGCGTAGCGCCAGCCGGCCGGCGTCCTGACCACGCGGTCGACGTAGCGGCCGGCCTGATACACGGTCGATTCGCCATCCTGCAGGGTTTGTATCACCAAATAGCTGGATTCGGTGTCGGCCGTATCGGCGTCGATGGCCTTGATCATCAGGCCGGAAGTCATATGGCGGTAACTATGCGCTTCGTAGATGTTGGCATGGCGTAAGGACAGCACGCGATCGCGCAGCATGCGCTTGCTGTCGCAGTAGATGATGCCGATCGGCAGGCCGGCATCGGCGTTTTCGCGCGGGATGATTTCATACAGGCAGTCGTCGGTGAAGAATTCCGGCCATTCTTCCAGACGGTCGTTGTCGAGCGCATGCACATACGCTTGCTGCAGCTGGTGCAGTTCGAACCACAATGCCATGTCGGTCGTGTTAGTCGTGTTGGTCATGTTAGTCATGTCTCAAGCCTCTTCAAAGCCCATCAGTTTCTGATAGCCGAGCCAGAATCTGCGGATCAGGCCTTCGGTGATCAGCGTATCTTCCTGGTCTGGATTGTCCTTGGCCATTTCCAGCACCGAGCAGTCGTCCGGATCGCGCACCGTGCCGCGCTGCACCAGCTCGGTCGCTTCGGTGTCTTCCATCGAGATATAGCCGGCCGGGCCCACCAGATTGGCTTGCTTGATGCGCAAGGCACGCAGTTCCGGGGTATCGTCGGCATAGCCGAAGAAATGGAAGATCAATTCGAAATTCTTCGGCCCCTTCGGCAGCAGCTGGCGCGCCACCAGCGTGTTGTGGATCTGCTGCACCACCAGCTGCGGAAAGATCGGCTGGATGTGGTTGGTGGTCATCTCTTCGTACTCCTTGATCTGGCCCAGCACGGAATCGTCTTCCAGCGTGAAGCCTTCGTCGAAGGAGCGTATCGCCTGCTGCTTGTAGGCGTCGGAGGTTTCCGCTTCATTCTTGGTGGCGGTGATGATGCTGTGCAAGCCATGCCGCTTGTCGACCAGCGAGCGCGCCTTCATGCCGACCCGGAAAATATTGAACGTCGTGTGGAACAGGTGCAGCAGGCTGGCGTGATAGGGATCCTTCACGTTTTCCAGATACAGCTTCCAGTTGGATTTCGAATACTGGCGGGTGCAGCCCAGATAGACCACGGGTTTGTGGAAAATCCGGTCCAGCCAGGGCCGCATTTCGGCGCCGATATAGTCCGCCAGCGGCTCCATGGTTGCACTGAAGGTGGCAAACACCAGGCCGCGATAACTGTCGACGCGCAGCTGGCGCAAGCTATGGCATGCCGGATCGAAATCCTTGGGCATGCCGCTCATGCCTTTCTGGCCGCGGCGGAACGGCACCCCGAGCAGGTTGCCGCGGCTGTCGAAACTCCACTGGTGATAGGCGCAGCTGTGCGAGCTGGCGTTGCCGCGCGGGGTGCGGCACACCATGGCGCCGCGGTGCGCGCACTTGTTGACCCAGGCCGCCAGCGTGCCATCTTCGGTACGGGTGACCACCACCGGGGTGTCGCCGATGAAAGTGCTCTTGAAGTCGCCGTTGCCGGGAATCTCGGCTTCCAGCGCGAGAAAGTTCCAGACCTGCCCGCGGAAAATGCGTTCCTGTTCCAGGTCGTAGACTTCTTGCGAATTGAATACCTTGTATGGGGTGCGCGAACCGTCCTTGCGCGGAAACTGCACCAGCGGCGCATAGCCGGATTGTGCTGTCGTTTCATTCATCGGGATCTTCCTTCCGTATTTTTATGCACCAATGGCGAGTGCGGCCCTGGCCGCCCGTGTCTTCGTGTGTCTCCGTCCGTATCCATATGGTAGGTAAAGGCGCGGCCGGAAAATATCCGCTGCTTGCACGATTACGGGGGCGCACTATCCGATTCTTGCAAAGCTTGGCGGCCGCTTGTCAATGCAACAGTCATTGCAACATCGCCACCGTTGCGCGATATACCGCAAAGGTATGGCGCCCGCCAAAATCGGTCTTGGACAGGGCCGGCGCCTGGTCCATAAGATAGGGCAAACAACTTGAGATGCCGAAGATGAATGCCGTGATCGAAAAAATAGAAGTCATGCTGCTCGACGTGCCGACTATCAGGCCGCACCGCCTGTCGGTCGCCACCATGCATCACCAGACCCTGGTGCTGCTGCGGCTGGCCGACAGCGAAGGCATCGTCGGCTGGGGCGAGGCGACCACCATCGGCGGCCTGGCCTACGGCAGCGAAAGCCCGGAAAGCATCAAGATCAATATCGATACCTATATCGCGCCCCTGCTGCTGGGCCGCGACGCCAGCCAGGTCGCCTTGCTGATGGCCCTGGTAGCGAAAAACGTGCAGGGCAACCGCTTCGCCAAATGCGCAGTTGAAACCGCGTTGTGCGATGCCCAGGCGCAGCGGCTGGGCGTGCCGCTGAGCACGCTGTTCGGCGGTCGCGTCCGCGATTCGCTGCCGGTCGCATGGACGCTGGCCAGCGGCGATACCGCAAGGGATATTGCGGAGGCAGAAAAGATGCTGGATCTGCGCCGTCACAATATTTTCAAGCTCAAGATCGGCCTGCGCCCGGTGCGTGAAGATGTCGCCCATGTGGCGGCCATCAAGCGTGCGCTCGGCGAGCGCGCCAGCGTCCGCGTCGACATCAATCAGGCATGGAGCGAAACCGAGGCGCTGCTCGGCATGGCGCTGTTGCACGACGCCGGCGTCGATCTGGTGGAGCAGCCGATAGCTGCCCGTAATCATGAGGGGCTGCGGCAGCTGCGCGCAAAATGCAATATCCCCTTGATGGCGGACGAAGCCTTGCACGGGCCGGCGGATGCGATGGCGCTGGCGCGGCTTCATGCGGCGGACGTCTTCGCCGTCAAGATCACGCAGTCAGGCGGCCTTACCGGCGCCAGCCATGTGGCGGCGATTGCCGCCGCAGCGCATGTCGACCTGTACGGCGGCACCATGCTGGAAGGCGCCATCGGCACCATGGCGTCGGCCCAGCTGTTCGCCGGCTTTCCGACGCTGGCATGGGGTACCGAACTGTTCGGCCCTCTGCTGCTGACCGAAGAAATCTTGCAGACGCCGCTGGCATACAAGGATTTCTGCCTGCAACTGCCGATGGCGCCGGGACTGGGCATCGTGCTGGATGAGGACCGCCTGGATTTTTTGCGGCGCGACAAGAAGGCCGCCGCAGTATTCGCAATGCAATGAAGTGATCACAGGAGAAGAAGATGCTATTCAAGGTCAGGATGACTGTCCAGCTGCCGCCGGATATGCCGCAGGCGGCCGCGGACGAATTGAAAAAAACCGAGCGCGAGCTGGCACAGGAACTGCAGCGTTCAGGCAAGTGGCGGCATCTGTGGCGCGTGGTCGGCCGGTATGCCAACATCAGCATCTTCGATGTCGACAGTTCGACCGAGTTGCATGATCTGCTGACATCCTTGCCTTTGTTTCCGTACATGCAGATAGAAGTAGAGGCGCTGTGCCGGCATCCGTCGGCGATCCGCGCGGACGACCGCTGACAGACTAACCCAAGCCATCGAGGAGACCCCATGGACAAGAACACCATAGACGCCGTACTGAAAAAAATCCAAGACACGGAAACGGCCGCCGGCAATCCCCGCACCAAGGCGATCGTCAATCGCATTGTGCAGGATCTGTTTTACACGATAGAGGACCTGGATGTGCAGCCGGAAGAATTTTGGGCCGCCGTCAATTACCTGACCGAAGCCGGCCGTTCCGGCGAGTACGGCCTGATCGCCGCCGGCCTCGGCTTCGAGCATTTTCTCGATCTGCGCATGGATGAAGCGGAAGCCCGTGCCGGCATTGTGGGCGGTACGCCGCGCACGATTGAAGGCCCCCTGTATGTGGCAGGCGCGCCGGAGACGCTGGGCGAAGCCAGGCTCGACAGCGACGGCGAGCCGGGGGAGCTGCTGTTCATGCAAGGCCAGGTGCTGGCGGACGACGGCAAGCCGCTGGCCGGCGCGCTGGTGGAGGTGTGGCATGCGAATCACCAGGGCCATTATTCCTATTTCGACAAGAGCCAGCAAGAGTTCAATCTGCGCCGCAGCATACGCACCGATGCCCACGGCCGCTACCGTTTCCGCAGCGTCCTGCCGATAGGCTATAGCGTGCCGCCGAACGGCGCAACTGACCGGCTGCTGAAGCAAATGGGACGGCACGGAACGCGGCCGGCGCATATCCATTTCTTCGTATCCGCTCCCGGTCACCGCAAGCTGACCACGCAAATCAATATCGACGGCGATCCCTACCTGTGGAACGACTTCGCCTTTGCCACCCGCGAGGGCCTGGTGCCGAAACTGGTGCGCGTCACCGATCCTGCTGGCTTGGACGCGCATCAGGTTGATGCGCCATTTGCGTCGATCGACTTTAACTTCACCTTGCATGCGGAACAAGCAACGTTGCCGGACACCGAAATCATCCGTCCGCGCGCCAGTGCATAAATATAGTCACACGTCACTGTAATCATCAGGACGATGGGCATGTGTTTGATGGCAATGCTCATCGTCTTATTCCAGAGTCATTTGAAATGATTCTGGACGACAATGGCAATTTTTCAAGCTGTTGAAAAATGATCGTCAATGCGGCCGTGTTTAATACGATAAACAGATCGTTTGATTTGTCGTCTTATCTCAAGAAGCCGAAATTCCGCATAGAGACTCCACGGCGCTGCGTCGATAGCGGTCCTGAACGATTGCTCAGCTTATCGTTGCCTTTTTTATAAAAAATAAAAATATTTCAGGAGATGACGATGGAAGATGCAATGCGACAGAACACGCGGCAACATGGGCAGGACCCTGTCATCGATGTGGAAAAACTGATTGATGATGCTCCCTTGTCTGCTTTTCAGTGGACGGTATTCATCATGGCATTTTTAATCATCGCTGCGGATGGTTTCGATACCGGAGCGATGGGTTTTATTGCTCCTTCGGTGGCAAATGAATGGCAGGTCGCGCGGCAATCGATGGGGCCTGTGTTGAGCGCTGCCTTGTTCGGCATGGCGATTGGCGCGTTGATCGGCGGGCCGCTGGCTGACAGACTGGGACGCAAACTGCTGGTGTGGCTCACGGTCTTGCTTTTTGGCGGCGCTTGCCTGGCTTCTGCCACCAGTAACGGTGTGGCGGAACTGGTCGCCTGGCGTTTTCTGACCGGATTGGGATTGGGGGCGGCGATGCCGAACATGCTTACGCTTCTGGCGGAATACATGCCTAGGCGCATCCGTTCGACCATGGTGAATTTAGTGTGCTGCGCTTTTCCATTAGGTATTGCCATTAGCGGCGTGACATCGTCGTATCTGGTCGACAGCGAAGGCTGGCGCAGTGTATTGTGGGCAGGAGGTCTTTTCCCGCTGCTGCTGCTGGGGATTTTATTTTTTGCCTTGCCTGAATCGCTTCAGTTCATGGCGACTCATGAAAAGGCGCATGAAAAAATTACGCATGTTGTCAGGAAAATTCAGCCGGACATCGTCATTTCCGGCCGCGCACAATTTGTCGCTTCGGCAACCGTGGTGAAAGAAGCCGCTGCAACTGTTCAAGCAGCGTCCGCATCCACGGGTCTTGCGCTGATTGTTTCCCCGCAATTCCGGGTCGGCACGCTGCTGTTGTGGGTCACCTGCTTTATGAGTTTGCTGGTTTTTTATCTGATGACCAGTTGGCTGACAACTTTGCTGCACGTTTCCGGGCTTGCGCAGGCAGAGGCAAGCCGGGCGAGTGCTATTTTCCCGGTTGGCGGCACGGTTGGCGCGATTGCGATGGGTTATCTGATGGATAAGGTCAATTCCAATCGCACGCTGGTGCTGAGCTATGCGCTGGCCGTGTTTTTGCTGGTCCTGACGGGGCTGTTTTCCGGCGTGGCTCTATTGTTTGGCATCGGTATTTTCCTGTCTGGCGCCATGATTGGTGGCGCACAAGCTTCCATGCCTGCGCTCACCGCGTCTTTTTATCCTGTCGAAGGTCGTGCAACGGGCGTTTCCTGGATGCATGGCATTGGCCGCCTCGGGGCGATTGCCGGGACTTTTATCGGGGCCGGGCTGTTAAGCCTGAATCTCAGTCTGACCAGCATCATGCTGATACTGGCCGTTCCTGCATTGATTGCCAGCCTTGCGCTGATGTTGAAGGGGAATATCGAGCAACATGCCAGGAAGTCGGAACAAGGCGGCAATCTGCAGCCTGCCGGTGATTTGACTTAGAGCCCGTAAACCTTCGATTTGGGAGATGCGTTCCCACCAGAATCTGTGCTGGCAAGTCATGCAACGTCGCCGGCGCACAAGCGTTAGGAAAGGAGGCGCCCATGCCATTATCGAAACTTGAACTTGGAAATATCGCTTACACGCTGGATGGCCCGGTCAATGCGCCGGTCGTGGTGCTGTCGAATTCGCTGGGCACCACGCTGGCGATGTGGGACGGCCAGGCGCAGGTCCTGCAGCAGCACTACCGCGTACTGC
Source organism: Collimonas silvisoli (assembly GCF_018305005.1). Classification (GTDB taxonomy): domain Bacteria; phylum Pseudomonadota; class Gammaproteobacteria; order Burkholderiales; family Burkholderiaceae_D; genus Collimonas; species Collimonas silvisoli. The sequence continues at coordinate 23,383 of NZ_JAGQEG010000040.1, read as the reverse complement.
GTTACGACACCCGCGGCCATGGCCGTTCGCTGGTGTCTGCCGCACCCTACACGTTGCAAATGCTGGGGCAGGATGTGCTGCATCTGCTCGATGCATTGCAGATAGAAAAATTTCATTTCTGCGGCATATCGATGGGCGGCTTGACTGGCTTGTGGCTGGCGCTCCATGCCGGCCAGCGTCTGCAAAGAATGGTGGTCGCCGATAGCGCTGCCTGCATAGGCACGGCCGACGGCTGGCGCACCCGGGCACAGCTGGTGCTGGACAGCGGCATGGATGCGGTGGCTGACGGCGCTGCCGGCCGCTGGTTTACACCCGCTTTCATCGCCCGCGCGCCGGAGCAGGTACTGCAGCATGTGGCTGCTTTGCGCGCCTGCAATCCGGCAGGCTACGCCGGTTGCTGCCTGGCGCTGGCCGACGCCGATCTGCGTAGCGAGATTGCCGCGATCAAGACGCCGTCCTTGCTGATTGCCGGTTTGCACGATCCCGTAACGACCACGGCCGATGCCCGCTTCATGCAAGACGCTATCGCCGGCGCACGCTATGCGGAGCTGGATGCTTCGCACCTGTCGAATATCGAAGCGCGTGCGGATTTCAATCGATTGCTGCTGCAATTCCTGGCCTGAGCGCCGGATTCAAGCTGCCGGCGGCACCACGCTGGCCACCAGCGCACGGAAATGCTGCAAGGCCGGCGAATGGTCATTGGCACGGAAGTTCATGATCACCGGTGAAAATACGCCCTTGTTCGAAAGCGGCCGATAGACCACGTCGGTACGATGCAAGCCCTGCACCGATTGCGGCACCAGCGCCACGCCGACGCCGGCCGCCACCAGTCCGATGGCGGTTTGCATTTCATTGGCTTCCTTGACAATAACCGGCTTCAGGCCTTTGTCGGCAAAGATAGTCAATACCTGGTCGGCATAGCTGGGACGCGGCTTGGCCGGATACAGGATGAAGTCTTCCGTGGCCAGCTGGACCAGCGTGACTTTGGGTTTTTTCAGCAAGGGATGGCCGACCGGAAAAACCGCGACCAGCGGTTCTTCGATAACTGTCTGGCAAACGATGTCGGGATCGTCGATATGCAGGCGGCCGAAGCCGACATCGATACGTCCCGATTTCAACGCTTCGACCTGCTCCATCGTGATCAGCTCCGAGAAGCCGACCTCGATGCCCGCGTTGTCCTGGCGAAAGCGCTTGATCAGTTCCGGCAGCACGCCATACAAGGTGGACGGCACGAAACCGATGCTGAACCAGTCTTGCTGACCGCTGGCGATGCGCCGGGTGGCGTTCTGGATTTCGCCTATGCGCGACAGCACCTGTACCGTCTGCTCGTAAAAGAACTTGCCGGCCTTGGTCAGCGCGATCGGACGCGAATCGCGGTTGATCAGCTCGACCCCGAGAATATCTTCCAGCTGGCGGATCTGCCTGCTCAGCGGCGGCTGCGCAATATGCAACAATTCGGCGGCGCGGCTGAAATTCAGTTCGCTGGCGACGGCGTTGAAATACTTAAGATGACGAAGTTCCACCATACCTCCCGCGCATACTTCGATGCAGAAACGATATTGTACGTTTTCCATGGCAAGGCCTACTATGCATAAGCATGCCAATGTAGGCATATTGACGCGAGGTAGCGATGCATAGCCAGTCAGCGAGCCTGGCGCCCTTATATCGGCGCCGCGTATTCCAGTCCAGCGAGAAGGTCGATTGCCATGCCCAGGTCGCGCAGGAACTGTCTGCCCATGACCTGCACTGGAAGGGCGACGCGGTCGACACCGTCCTGTTCAAGGCCACTATCCGCCAGCTGCAGGTGTTCATGCTGAAGTACGGCGCCGAGGTGGTGGTCAGGCCGCAACTGTTCGAGGGCTTCGTGCTGGTCCACATGACGCTGAGCGGGATTGCGGAAATAGAGGCCGACGGACAAAAAATACGCATTCCCCAGGGACGCACGGCGATCATTGCACCGAAACGGAATGTGCGGCTGTGGTGGCAGGCCGGCTCGGAACAACTGATATTGAAGGTGCCACTCGCCCTGTTTGGGGAAATCGGCGCCTGCCGCGACAGCAGTACGATCGCCATGCCGTCCCTGTTGCTGCTGCAGCCGCAGCTGGCGGCGCACTGGGAGCTCCTGATGCAATCGCTGCTCGGTGTTCTGGAGCTATCCGGGACCGGCGGCAATCATGGCTTGTGGATCGATCATTTCGAGCGCGGCGCTGCCCGGTTCCTCTGGTCGCAGCGGCCGGCAGCTACTATATCGGCAGTGTCGGGAATGCCAGCAATGCATGAGCGCGCGGAAGAAAAATCCGGATCGGCAGCATGCGGATCCGGGAAATTCAATCGTCTGCAAGCGCTCGAACAATACATGCAGGAACATTTGTGCGCGCCGCTGACGCTGGCCGAGCTGGCGTGCGCCGCCGGCGTCAGTGTGCGCGGGCTGAATGCCCTGTGCCACCAGCATCATGGCGTCGCTCCCATGGACCTGCTGCGCAACACCCGCCTGGACGCGGCGCGCCAGCGCCTGCAGGCGCAAGCAGGGGCGACTATCACTGACACTGCCTTTGAATTCGGTTTCGCCCATCTGGGCCGCTTCTCGGCGTATTACCGGCAGCGCTTCGGCGAGCTGCCCAAGCAAACCAGGGCTGCCCGTCACTAGCGGACAGCCGGCAGCCTTATTTTTGCGCCCGCACCAGCAGATTGATTTTGGCCGCAGCGGCCAGCAGCATCGGCAGGCAATGTTCCAGCATGTGCGCCGGGGTCGGATTATTTACCTGGCCGCTGATGTTGATGGCGGCAACCACCCGGCCGTTGCGGTCGAAGATCGGCGCCGCCAGCGACACCAGCCCCGGTTCCAGTTCTTCGCCAACCAGGCACCAGCCCTGGATTCTCACCTGCTGGATGATTTCGTACAGACGCTGCCGGTCAACCACGGTCTGCGCCGTATGGGCCGGCAATGAGGCCTTGGCCAAACGCTGCTTGACGGTTTCATCCGGCAAGCCGGCCAGCAGCACCCGTCCCAGCGAAGTAGAGTAGGCCGGCAAGCGGCTGCCTACGCCAAGATTGATCGACATGATTTTGTGCGCCGGCACCCGCAGCACATACACAATCTCATCGCCGTCCAGCACTGCGGCGGAACAAGACTGCCGCAAGCTTTGCACCAGATCTTCCATCACCGGCTGGGCCTGGGTCCAGATCGGCAGCGACGACAGATAAGCAAAGCCCAGCTCCAGCACTTTAGGCGTCAAACGGAACAAGCGCCCATCCATCTCGACATAGCCCAGATGCAGCAAGGTCAGCAGGATGCGGCGCGCACCGGCGCGGGTCAGTCCGGCGCTGGCCGCGACTTCGGTCAGCGTCTGCGCCGGCGCATAGGCGCCGAAGCTGCGCAGCACGGCCAGCCCGCGCGCGAACGATTGCACATAGCTGTCGCCCGGCTTCGGATCATGGGCGCTTGCATCCTCGCTGCTTGCCATCACAGCCGGACTGGGGAAGGGAGATGAATTCGACATGGCGTTAGCCTTCATTAAGTTGCCATACAGTTGCCGCACAGCTGCCATGCGACGAGGCCGCTACGGATATTGCGCCCAAGAGGCATGGTCTGCGTGCAAGGCGCTGACTTGGCTTTACGCCCAGACGCAAGAAATCAGCGCTTGACAGTGTTCTGCCAGCTGACTATTCTTTTCAAATAAGTTCTTTGTACGAATATTTGTTCATTATAAGAACTTTATTTTATTTTTCAACTTAAATGTTCGTAAAAACTATGATTAACAAAATTATTCCTACGGTCGAACAAGCCCTCGCGAATATCCATGACGGCGCCACCATCATGATCGGCGGTTTCGGCGGCGCCGGCCAGCCGGCAGAATTGATCGACGCCCTGATCGAGCAAGGCGCACGCGACCTGGTCATCGTCAACAACAATGCCGGCAACGGTGAAACCGGACTGGCCGCATTGCTCAAGACAAAACGGGTGCGCAAGATCATCTGCTCCTTCCCGCGCCAGGCCGATTCGCAAATCTTCGACGGTTTGTACCGCGCCGGCGAACTGGAGCTGGAACTGGTCCCGCAAGGCAATCTGGCGGAACGGATACGCGCGGCCGGCGCCGGCATCGGCGCCTTTTTTACGCCTACCGGCTATGGCACGGAACTCGCCAAAGGCAAGGAAACCCGCGAAATCAACGGCAAGATGTATGTGCTGGAACATCCGATTCATGCAGATGTCGCTTTGATCAAAGCCGAGCGCGGCGACCGCTGGGGCAACCTGACCTACCGCAAGACCGCCCGTAATTTCGGTCCCATCATGGCCAGCGCGGCCAAGCTCACGATTGCCTCGGTGCATGAAATCGTGGAACTGGGCAGCCTTGATCCCGAGAGCGTGATTACGCCGGGCTTGTTCGTCCATAGAGTGGTGCAAGTGCCACGCAGTGCAACCGGCCCAGCGGGCTTCAAAGCAGCATAAAAATGCGTCTAAGAGAGAACACACATGAATAAATGGAGCAGAGAGCAAATGGCGGCGCGCGTGGCGCAAGACATCCCTGACGGCGCCGTGGTCAACCTCGGGATAGGCTTGCCGACGCTGGTGGCGAACCAGTTGCCGAGCGATCGCGAGGTTATCCTGCATAGCGAAAACGGCGTGATCGGCATGGGCCCGGCGCCCGCCAAAGGCGAGGAAGACTACGATCTGATCAACGCCGGCAAGCAAGCAGTAACGCTGCTGGCGGGCGGCTGTTATTTTCATCATGCCGACAGTTTCGGCATGATGCGCGGCGGCCATCTGGATGTTTGCGTGCTGGGCGCGTTCCAGGTCTCGGTTAGCGGCGACCTGGCCAACTGGCACACCGGCGCGCCGGATGCGATTCCCGCCGTCGGCGGCGCCATGGACCTTGCCATCGGCGCTAAAAAAACCTATGTGATGATGGAACACCTCACCAAAAGTGGGGAAAGCAAACTGGTCTCCGCTTGCACCTATCCGCTCACCGGCATCGGCTGCGTCAGCCGGATCTATACCGATCTGGCAGTGATCGACTTGACTGCGGACGGCGCCAAAGTGAGCGCCATCGTCGACGGCCTATCGTTCGAGGAGCTGCAGAAGCTGACCTCGGTGCCCCTCATCATGGCTTGCTGATACGCGGTTCTACGCAGATTAATTGATTTAGGAGATTTCATGTCTCACTCTTCCATGCACCACGCTTTTATTTGTGACGCCCAACGCACCCCCTTCGGCCGTTATGGCGGCGCGCTGTCCAGCGTCCGTGCCGACGATCTCGGCGCGATCCCCATCCGCGCCCTGATCGCGCGCAATCCGCAGGTCGACTGGCAAGCCGTGGCCGATGTCATCTACGGCTGCGCCAACCAGGCCGGCGAAGACAATCGCAACGTGGCGCGCATGTCGGCGCTGCTGGCCGGCCTGCCGCTGGAAGTGCCGGGCGCGACGCTGAACCGTCTGTGCGGCTCCGGCCTGGATGCGCTGGGCACGGCGGCGCGCGCCATCAAAAGCGGCGAGGCCGGCTTGATGATCGCCGGCGGCGTCGAGAGCATGAGCCGGGCGCCGTTCGTGATGGCCAAGGCCGAGAGCGCGTTTTCGCGCGCCGCCAAAATCGAAGACACCACCATCGGCTGGCGCTTCATCAACGCTTTGATGAAGCAGCAATACGGCGTCGATTCGATGCCGGAAACCGCTGAAAATGTGGCGGCCGAATTCGGCGTCGGCCGCGCCGACCAGGACCGCATGGCGCTGGCCAGCCAGATGAAAACGGTGGCGGCGCAAAACGCCGGCTATTTCGACAGTGAAATCACGCCGGTCACGATAGCCCAGAAAAAAGGCGAAGCGATCATCGTCAGCAAAGATGAGCACCCGCGCGCCACCAGCCTGGAAGCGCTGGCCAAGCTGAAACCGGTAGTCAGGCCGGACGGCAGCGTGACGGCAGGCAACGCATCCGGTGTGAACGATGGCGCTTGCGCACTGCTGCTGGCCAGCGAAGCCAGCGCCGCAAAATATGGCCTCACGCCCAAGGCAAGAATAGTCGCCATGGCGACCGCCGGCGTGGCGCCGCGCATCATGGGCATAGGCCCGGCGCCGGCGACGCTGAAAGTGCTGGCCATGACCGGCCTGCGCCTGGAGCAGTTCGATGTGATTGAACTGAATGAGGCGTTTGCCGCACAGGGATTGGCGGTGCTGCGCCAGCTCGGCCTGCAGGACGACGACCCGCGCGTCAATCCGAACGGCGGCGCGATTGCGCTCGGCCATCCGCTGGGCGCATCCGGCGCTCGCCTGGCTACCACGGCGGTGAATCAGCTGCAGCGGATTCAGGGCCGTTATGCGCTGTGCACGATGTGCATCGGCGTCGGCCAGGGGATTGCGGTGGTGCTGGAACGGGTTTAAGCCGGGCGAAAACCCGGCGCGATAGGTAGCACATGCAGCACATGCAGCGCGTGGTATAAAACAAGGTATCTCCATTTTGCCGGACCAGCCATGAGCTATCTATGCGACGCATCCCGTACAACGCTGATCATCGTCGATTTGCAGGAAAAACTGATGCCGGTGATCAGCGACGGCGCGCAACTCCTGCAACGTGCCGTGATACTGGCGCAGGCCGCGAAACTGCTGGACATCCCTGTCATCGGCACGGCTCAGCAGCCGCTGCGGCTGGGGCCGATTGTGGCGCCGCTCCATGCGCTGCTGCATCGGACCATAGAGAAATCCAGCTTCGATGCCTGTGCCAAGGCTGAATTCATGTCGGCATTGACCAACGGCAGAGATGAACTGGTCGTGCTTGGCTGCGAAGCCCACGTTTGCGTGTTGCAGACGGTGCTGGGTTTGCTGCATCGGCAACGGCGGGTAAAACTGGTCAGCGATGCAATCGGCTCGCGCAAGGCCGGCGACAAGATTGCCGCCATCGATCGCGCCCGCGCAGCCGGCGCCGAAATCGTCACTAGCGAAATGCTGATGTTCGAATGGATGCGCGATAGCGACCATCCGAAATTCCGCGAAATACTGAAACTGATCAAGTAGCCGAGCGCCATTCGTCATCTCCTTCATCGATTTGCCGATCTCGCCAGAAAAGACAAAAACGCAGGCATTCGCTGCATCAGGATTCAGTCATCCCTTATGTATTTTTTACTCGAAATGATCAAAAATAGTTCTAACAATTTGATCACCATCATCAAAGCGCGCTATGGATCTTCGAGAAGAGTATTGGCAAAGACTGAAACCATTGTTGCCTGGGGGAGACGCTGATCCAGGCGCCACCGGCCGCAACAACCGTTTATTCCTGCAGGCCATTTTGTGGATCGTGGAGAGCCGCGCCAAATGGTCGGCCTTGCCGCCGGAATTCGGCCGCTGGCAGACTTCCTATGTGCGTTTCATGCGCTGGAATCAAGCCGACATCTGGCGCCAGCTGGCGCATCATCTGAAGGACGACAGCGAGTTGCAGAAAATGCTGGGCGCGATTGTCGCGTTTGGCGACGAATACACCCGGCGCGCTGCGCAAAGGCAGGCCAATAAAGACAACAGGATTGCTTACAGTTCGATGCTGGGCAGAGTAGCCCAGCCAAAATCTTGTTCTCTGACCGAGGAAATTACGATAGCCAACGCCAGCCCTAACTGGGTCTGGCTGCTGACGCGTAAATAAGCCGGCCGCCGCCTTAATGCCGTTCAGTTAGGCGGCACGAATTCCCCTCCGTTGCGTCATTCCCGCGAACGCGGGAATCCATTTTCACCACCATACTCAGCAACCTGGATTCCCGCGTTCGCGGGAATGACGGGGCTGCCATATGGGGGAATTGCCCCTAACTGAACGGTATTACGGGCGCCGCCTGTTTATTTAGCCACGATTGTTAGCCACGATTGCGCGAAAACTTTGCCGTCAGCTGGTTCAGCTTTTCTGCGTGCAGGCGCGCCGCTTTTTCGGCGGCCTCCTGTGCTGCTTCGGCGGCGCGCTGGGCCTTGCGCTGTTCGGCGTTTTTCTTGAAACGTTCGCGCAGCGTTTCGGTAGCATGGCTGCGGTGGACTTCCGTCACTTCATCCGTGCTGTTGCCGTCGAGATCGAATCTGTGCGTCGCTTTCTCCATCCCTTTGAGATAACGCAGCGAGTTGGTATGCATGCCCAGCGCTATGCGCAAGGTCTTGCGATTGAGTTCAGGGGACAGCGCGATAAGTTGCTTGTCGACGCCGATGGCGAGCGGCAGGTAATCGCGAAATACCGCGTATTTTTCCTGGAGCTCCTTGAGCAGAACGCGTGCGGTTTGAACGGGGTTGGGACTGGATGCAACAGCAGGTGTATTCATTGACAACAAAAGCAGTGTGTTTTAGAACGCTCAGGATATCACGGAGATGCCTCCAAGCCCTTGCCTCAGCCAGGTTTTCCGGCCCGAGGCGACGTTTTTCTTCGGCTTGTTGCTCTACAGAGAACCACGAAGCTGCGAATTGGCATCGCACGCAGTCTACCGCGCACTGGCGCGCCGACATACTGTCAATCTTGGCAGGCGTCGCATTAATTCTCTGATAGCGCTAACAGTCTTTCGGCGCAGACCCGGACCGCGTTGCGCAATTCAGGCGGATGACGGATCTCAAATGCGAAGGGCAGCCGCGCCAGCTGCCGGGCAAACCAGTCGAGGTCGTCGGACTGGTTATGGACCAGAACTCCGTCCGCCGTTTGCTCGAAGATACCGATGGCGTCGAACAGGTGATCGCGGGCTGACTTGAGATCGGTCTTGAGCAGCACTTCGATGGCGAACGCCCGCGGCATGGTGGCTACCGAAAACGCCAGATGCGCCAAAGCGTCGAAATCGGCCGGCCGGGTAAAGCTTTGCTCCAGCAGCTGCACCTGGCGGATACGATCGAGCCGGAATGAACGCAATGCCTTGCGCAGATGACACATGCCGGCCACATACCAGCGGCCGCCGCGGTAGACCAGGCCATAGGCGTCGAAATCGCGCTCGCTATCGTCGCCGCTGGCGTTGCGGTAATGCAGATGTACCCGCTGCCTGTTTTGCGCCGCCGCGCTCAGCGTTACCAGGGCGGCGTTGTCCGCCGGCGAGATGGCTTGCGACAGATCCAGTTTGACCGTCTCGTCGACGGCGCTGACGCGGCGTTTCAGATTGGCCGGCATGATCCGCTCCAGCTTGGCCTGGGCGCTCGCCACCGCCGGCGCCGCCTCGGCCAAGCCCAGGCTGCGCGCTGCCAGCAAGCCGATCGACAAGGCCAGCGCCTCGTCGTCGGTAAACATCATCGGCGGCAGCTTGAAGCCGGCCATCAATGCATAACCGCCATGGCGTCCGCGATCGGTGGTGATCGGAATCCCCATTTCTTCCAAGGTCACGATATAGCGGCGCAGCGTGCGGCCGTCGACTTCCAGGCGCGCGGCCATCTCGGCCCCGCTCATCCGGCCGTGGGTTTGCAGCAGTTCCAGCACTGCCAGCACGCGTGTGGTTGGGTGGTACATGCTCCGCAGGATAATTTATATATAGGGCGGATTATGTCCTAAATCTATCTTATCTTCGATTCCAGCAACAAAAGATGCAAGCCAACCATGGCCGAATTTTGTTGCAGATCATTAGGAGACACAACATGCATCAATCCATCAATCTCTGGCTTTACTTTCTGATCGTGTTCGGCGTCATCGTCTTGCCCGGGCTGGATATGGCCTTCGTGCTGGCTAGTGCGCTGGTCGGTGGCCGGCGCTCGGGCCTGGCGGCGGTGGCCGGCATCGTCGCCGGCGGCGTCTGCCACGTCACCATGGGCGCGCTGGGCCTGGCTGTGGTGCTCAAGCTGTGGCCCGGCTTGTTCAATCTGGTGCTGCTGGCCGGCGCTGCTTATATCACCTGGATCGGCTGGTCGCTGTTGCGCAGCGAGCATGGTTTCCACTTCACCACGTCGACGCCAGGCCAGGCTGTAGCCAAGGCGAATGCAACCACCTTTTACCAAGGCATGCTGACCAGTTTGCTCAACCCGAAAGCCTACGTCTTCATGCTGGCGATATTTCCGCAATTCCTGAAAATCGACGCCGGCCCGATCTGGAGCCAGGCGCTGGTGCTGTGGCTGATCACCGCGTCTACCCAGGCCGGCGTGTACGGTGTGATTGCCATCCTTTCCAGCCGTACCCGCGGCTGGTTCGAAGACAATCCGCGCGGCAGCCTGATCACCGCCCGCATGGTCGGCGGACTATTGATTGCTGCCGGGATATTTACCGGAATCGAGGGGTGGCAGGCAATCTAGCCGAGCTGCGGCTGACTACCGCACCGAAATAGAATGCAGTGCACCATTTTCACGCAAAAATCCTGTCAAGTGCGCTGCAACAGCGCGGCGGATAATTGTTTTTCTTACTTTTAAAATAAATAAATCGTTTTAAATCAACGGCTTACACATTTGGCACAGTGTTTGCTTTAGATCAGGTCACAGGATCAACGGCGATCCGACCTTTTCTTACGCAGGTCCAACGATGGATCTGTTGGACAACGGCGTCCTCTTGGCTTGACCACTCTGTGGTTGGGCCGAGAGGACGCCTTTTTGTTTTTAGAGACAAAAAATGGCAAACAAAGCGACCAGTATCCAACTCTTCAGCCTGCGTACACCGCAGATGCGCGCCTTTCATCTGACCTGGATGGCGTTCTTCGTCTGTTTCTTCGCCTGGTTCGCCTGCGCGCCGCTGATGCCGCTGATCAAGGGCCAGCTCGGGCTGAGCATGGCGCAGATCGCCAATATCAATATCGCCGCGGTGGCGGTGACGATACTGGTGCGCCTGCTGGTCGGTCCGCTGTGCGATCGTTACGGCCCGCGCAAGACTTATACCGGCTTGCTGCTGATCGGCGCGCTGCCGGTGTTCGGCGTGGCCCTGGTGCAGAGTTATGAGAGTTTCCTGTTCTTCCGCCTGTGCATCGGTGCGGTCGGCGCCAGTTTTGTCATCACGCAATATCACACCTCGGTCATGTTCGCCTCCAACGTGGTCGGCACCGCCAACGCCGCCTCGGCCGGCTGGGGCAATGCCGGCGGCGGCGCGGCGCAAGCCTTGATGCCGCTGCTGGTGGCGGCCATGCTGATGATGGGCGTCAGCGAGACCATGGGCTGGCGCTTGGCGTTGCTGGTGCCGGGCGTGTTGATGCTGATCATGGCGGCAGTGTACTGGCGTTACACGCAGGATTGCCCGCAAGGCAATTACGCAGATTTGCGCGCTCGCGGCGTTGCCATCGAAGGCGGTAAAAAGGGCGGCTGGGCCAGTTTCCGCGCCGCCAGCGCCAACTACCGGGTGTGGCTGCTGTTCATCACCTACGGCGCTTGTTTCGGCGTCGAGATTTTCATTCATAACATCGCCGCCATCTATTACGTCGACCACTTCGGTTTGTCGCTGAAAGGCGCAGGCATGGCGGCCGCCAGTTTCGGTTTGCTGGCCCTGTTTGCGCGTGCGTTGGGCGGCTGGCTGTCCGATAAGGCGGCAACCCGCGGCAACCTGGACAGCCGTGCGGCCTTGCTGTTTGTGCTGATGCTGGGCGAGGGTCTCGGTTTGCTGTGGTTCGCCCACGCCGGCAGCGTGGCGCTGGCGGTGGTGGCAATGCTGACCTTCGGCCTGTTCACCCACATGGCTTGCGGCGCGACTTATGCGCTGGTGCCGTTCATCGATCGCAAGGCGCTCGGCGGCGTGGCCGGCATCATCGGCGCCGGCGGCAATGTCGGCGCGGTGGCTGCCGGCTTCCTGATGAAAGGCCTGGGCGACACCCAGCAGACGCTGACCGTACTCGGCGGGCTAGTGGCGGTCTCGGCATTGTGCGCCATCGCGGTGCGTTTCAGTCCGGAGCACAAGGCGCAAGAGCAAGAGTTGCACAACGCTGCATTGGCCACTAGAAACGCTTAAGGAAAGCACCATGAAAATCATCGTCATCGGTCACGGCATGGTCGGCCACAAATTCCTGGAATGCCTGGCGGAGGCCGGCACACCAGGGATCGCAGTCACGGTGCTGTGCGAAGAACCGCGCCCGGCTTACGACCGCGTCCATCTGTCGGAATTCTTTGCCGGCAAATCGGCGCGGGATCTGTCGCTGGTGGCGCCTGGCTTTTTCGAAGGCAACCGCCATATCGAACTGAAGCTGAACGCCAAGGCGCAACTGATCGACAGCGCTGCCAAGACCGTCACCGTTAATGTCAGCGGCGCGGTTGAAACACTGTCTTACGACAAACTGGTGATCGCTACCGGTTCCTATCCCTTTGTGCCGACCCTGGCCGGCAACCAGCGCAAGGATTGTTTCGTCTATCGCACCATCGAAGATCTGGAAGCGATGCTGGAGTGCGGCAAGCGCTCGCGCAGCGGCGTGGTGATAGGCGGCGGCCTGCTTGGGCTAGAGTGCGCCAAGGCATTGCGCGACATGCAGCTGGAAACCCATGTGGTCGAATTTGCGCCGCGCCTGATGGCGGTGCAGGTGGATGAAAGCGGCGGCCGCATCCTGCGCCAGAAAATCGAAGAACTGGGCGTTACTGCGCATACCCAAAAGAACACCTTGGAAATCGTCGACGGAAAAACCGGCACGCATCGCATGAATTTCGACGACGGCAGCCATCTCGATACCGACATGATCGTGTTCTCGGCCGGCATCCGGCCACGTGACGAGCTGGCGCGCGACAGCGGCCTCAAGGTCGGCGAGCGCGGCGGCATCGTGATCGACAACAGCTGCCGCAGCTCCAATCCGGACATCTATGCGATCGGCGAATGCGCTTTGTGGAACGGCAAGATATTCGGCCTGGTCGCACCCGGTTACGACATGGCGCGCATCGCCGCCAAGCATATGCTGGCTGAATCCGACGTTGCCGCCGATGCCAGCGCGGCCACCCCGGAATTCACCGGCGCCGACATGAGCACCAAGCTCAAGCTGATGGGCGTTGACGTCGCCAGCATCGGCGATCCGCACGGCAAGGAAGCCGGCAGCCGCTCCTATCAGTACACCGACGAACGCAGACAGATCTACAAGAAAATCGTCGTATCGGAATGCGGCAAATACCTGCTGGGCGGCGTGATGGTGGGCGACGCCAGCGAATATGGCACGCTGCTGCAGATGATGCTCAACCGCATCGAGCTGCCGGCCTCGCCGGAATTTCTGATCCTGCCGCAAGCCGACGGTCAAGCCAAGGTGGGGCTAGGAGTCGACGCCTTGCCGGAGACGGCGCAAATCTGCTCTTGCAATAATGTCTCGAAGGGCGATCTGTGCGCGGCAGTCAGCGCCGGCGCCACCGACATCGGCGCCTTGAAGAGTTGCACCAAGGCCGGCACTTCCTGCGGCGGTTGCGTGGCGTTGGTGACGCAGATCATGAAGGCGGAGATGAAGAAGCAGGGCATGGCGGTCAACAACCATGTCTGCGAGCATTTTCCCTATTCGCGCCAGGAGTTGTTCCACCTGGTGAAGGTGGGCCAGATCAAGACCTTCGGCGCCTTGCTGGAACAGCATGGCAAGGGCCTCGGCTGCGATATCTGCAAGCCGGTGGCGGCCAGCATCCTGGCTTCCTGCTGGAACGATTTCGTGCTGAAAAAAGAACACGCCAGCCTGCAGGATTCCAACGACTATTTCCTTGGCAATATCCAGAAGGACGGCACCTACTCGGTGGTGCCGCGCATGGCCGGCGGCGAAGTCACGCCGGACGGTTTGATCGCGGTCGGCCAGGTGGCCAAGAAATACGGTTTGTACACCAAGATCACCGGCGGCCAGCGGGTCGATTTGTTCGGCGCTCGGGTCGAGCAATTGCCGCTGATCTGGGAAGAGTTGATCGCTGCCGGGTTTGAATCCGGCCATGCCTACGGCAAATCCCTGCGCACCGTCAAATCCTGCGCCGGCTCGACCTGGTGCCGTTATGGCGTCGACGATAGCGTCGGCCTGGCAATCGAACTGGAAAACCGCTACAAGGGATTACGGGCGCCGCACAAGATCAAGTTCGGTGTTTCCGGCTGTACCCGCGAATGCGCCGAGGCGCAGGGCAAGGATGTCGGCATCATCGCTACCGAAAAAGGCTGGAACCTGTATGTCTGCGGTAACGGCGGCATGAAACCGCGCCACGCGGAACTGCTGGTGGCCGATCTGGACAAAGCGACCTTGATCAAGACCATCGACCGCTTCCTGATGTTCTACATCCGCACCGCCGATCGCCTGCAGCGCACCAGCGTCTGGCGCGACAACCTGGAAGGCGGCCTCGACTACCTGAAGCAGGTAGTGGTGGACGATAAACTGAACATCGCAGCCGAACTGGAAGCCGACATGCAGCACGTGGTCGACACCTATGAATGCGAATGGAAGCACGCCGTGACCGATGCCGAAACGCGCAAGCGCTTCCAGCATTTCGTCAACAGCGACCAGGCCGACAACAACGTGGTGTTCATGGAAGAGCGCGGACAGATCCGGCCGGCCACGATTGAAGAACGCAAGCGCATAATTATTCCGATTGCTGTCGAAACCGCTTAAGGGAAACACCATGCACAACGATCGCCAAAGCAGCAACTGGATCGCCGTTTGCCCGCTGGAAAATATCGTGCCGAATACCGGCGTCTGCGCGCTGGTCAACGGCGAGCAGATCGCCGTATTCCATGTGATCGACGGCGAGCATCGCGTGTTCGCCATCGGCAACTACGATCCGAACGCCGAGGCCGCGGTATTGTCGCGCGGCCTGATCGGCAGCCTGGGGGAACGCATCGTAGTTGCTTCGCCCATCTACAAACATCATTTCGATTTGCAAACCGGCGAATGCCTGGAAGCGCCGGAGCATTCCGTGAGCGCTTATCCGGCCCGCATCAGCGATGGCAAGGTCTGGATAGGCGTATGAGCATTAGCAAGAAAACGGCAGCGACAGCCGGCGCGCCATCGAAAGCCAACAAGCCATCGCTGGTGGTGATCGGCAATGGCATGGCCGGCATGCGCACGGTGGAAGAGCTGCTCAAGCTGGCGCCGGACCTGTATGACATCACCGTGTTCGGCGCCGAGCCGCACGGCAATTACAACCGCATCCTGCTGTCGCCGCTGCTGGCGGGCGACAAGAGCATGGACGACATCATGCTGAATACGCCTGAATGGTATCGGCAGCACGGCATCACGCTGCATGCCGGCGATCCGGTGCTGAGCATAGACCGCCATCGGCGCATCGTCCGTTCGCGCGCCGGGGTTGAACTGCGCTACGACCGTCTGCTGCTGGCGACCGGCTCCAAGCCTTTCATCATTCCGGTGCCAGGCCATCAACTGCCCGGCGTGATCGCCTTCCGCGATATCCAGGATGTCGAAACCATGTTGACGGCGGCGCGCAACCATCGTCATGCGGTAGTCATCGGCGGCGGCCTGCTTGGCCTGGAGGCCGCCAACGGCCTGATGCGGCAAGGCATGGATGTGACCGTGGTGCATGTCATGGACAGCCTGATGGAAAGGCAGCTCGACAAGTCGGCGGCAATTCTGTTGAAGAAGGCGCTGGAACAAAAAGGCCTGCGTTTCTTATTGAACGCCCAAACAGCTGAAATCGTCGGGACAGAACAAGTGACTGCCGTGCGCTTCAAGGACGGCAGTGAAATCCCGGCCGATCTGGTGGTGATGACCGCCGGCGTCCGTCCCAATATCGAACTGGCGCAGCAAGCCGGCCTGCATTGCGAACGCGCGATCGTGGTCGACGACACTTTGCAGACTTACGATCCGCGCATCTATGCGGTCGGCGAATGTGTGCAGCATCGCATGGCGACCTTCGGCCTGGTGGCGCCGATCTGGGATCAGGCGCGGGTCTGCGGCGCCCATCTGGCCGGCGCCGGCCATCGGCGCTATGTGCAGCAAGCCACCGCCACCAAGCTCAAGGTCACCGGCGTCGACCTGTATTCCGCCGGCGATTTCATCGGCAGCGAAGGCAGCGAAGACCTGGTGTTGCGCGATCCGCGCCGCGGCATCTATAAACGGCTGGTGATCAACGGCCCGCATATTGTCGGCGCGGTGCTGTATGGCGACGTCAAGGACGGCCCCTGGTATTTCGAGATGATCCAGAGCCGCACCGATATTTCGGCCTTGCGCAGCCAGTTGCTGTTCGGCCAGGCGCTGTGCGCCCAGGCCGCCTGAGCGGGAGCGCGCATGAATTCCGTCCCCACTTTTCCCCTGGTTGCGGCCGGCCAGCTGGCCGGCAAGCTTGCTGAAAAGCCGGGCGGCACGCAGACTACCTGTCCGTATTGCGGCGTCGGTTGCGGCGTGCGCGCCACCTTGCGCAGCGACGGCCAGGTTGACATCGCCGGCGACGAAACCCATGCTTCGAATTTCGGCCGCTTGTGCGTCAAGGGTTCTGCGCTGGGTGAGACGGTCGATCTGGACGGGCGGCTGTTGTATCCGCAGATGCGAGTTCAGCAAGATGATCCACAGTCCTTGCAGCGCGTTTCCTGGGATGCGGCGTTGGATAAAGTCGCCCATGGTTTCCGCAAGATCATCGACCAGCACGGCCCGGATGCGGTCGCGCTGTATGTCTCCGGCCAGTTGCTGACGGAAGACTATTACATCGCCAACAAGCTGATGAAGGGCTACATCGGCAGCGCCAACATCGACACCAACTCGCGCCTGTGCATGTCGTCTGCCGTGGCCGGCCACAAGCGCGCTTTCGGCGCCGACCTGGTGCCGGTGTGCTACGAAGACCTGGAGCTGGCCGATCTGGTGGTGCTGGTCGGCTCGAACACCGCCTGGTGTCATCCGATCCTGTTCCAGCGCATCGCCAAAATCAAGGAGACGCGGCCGCAGATGAAGCTGGTGGTGATCGATCCGCGCCGCACCGCGACTTGCGAACTGGCCGATCTGCACCTGCCGCTGAAAGCTGGCAGTGATGTCTGGCTGTTCAATGGCTTGCTTAGTTTCCTGGCGCGCCACGATATCGCCGACGCCGGTTTTGTCGCCGCGCATACCAATGGTCTGGACGCAGCGCTGGAAGCAGCGGAGGTCGACTGCGCCGATCCAGCAGCGGTGGCAAAAATATGCAAACTTGATCCGCAGGACTTGCTGACCTTTTACGAATGGTTTGCGGCCAATGAAAAAGTCGTCACTGCTTTCTCGCAAGGCGTCAATCAGTCGTCCTCCGGCACCGACAAGGTCAACAGCATCATCAACTGCCACTTGCTGACCGGCCGCATCGGCAAAGCCGGCATGGGGCCGTTCTCGATCACCGGCCAGCCGAATGCGATGGGCGGCCGCGAAGTCGGCGGCCTGGCGAACATGCTGGCGGCGCATATGGATCTCGATAATCCCCAGCATCGCCAAACCGTGCAGGATTTCTGGCAGTCGCCAAGCATGGCCGCGCGGCCCGGCTTGAAGGCGGTCGACTTGTTCCAGGCCATCGAAGCGGGCCGCGTCAAGGCGGTATGGATCATCGCCACCAATCCTGTCGTCAGCTTGCCGGACGCCGACCAGGTCCAGCGCGCGTTAGCGAAATGCGAGCTGGTGGTGGTCTCCGACATCATCGAAAAAACCGACACCAACGCCTTTGCCCATGTCTTGCTGCCGGCCATGGGCTGGGGTGAAAAAGATGGCACGGTCACCAGCTCCGAGCGCCGCATCTCGCGCCAGCGTGCTTTTCTGAAGGCGCCGGGCGAGGCCCGCGCCGATTGGCAGATCCTATGCCAGGTGGCGCAGCGCATGGGTTATCAGGGTTTTGCATTCAGCGCGGTACACCAGATATTCGACGAACACACCCGCTTGAGCGCCTTCCGCAATGGCGACGCCTTCGGCCAGCGCCGGGCGTTCAACCTGGCCGGCCTGAGCGGTCTCGATCAAGCCGGTTTCGATGCCTTGCAGCCGGTGCAATGGCCTATCGTCACCACCGCCTCGGGTGAAAAACGGGGTACTGCGCGCCTGTTCGCCGACGGCCGATTTTCCCATGCCGACGGCAAGGCGCGTTTCGTCGCCACGCCGCCGCGAGCGCCGCAGCACGCCCCCGACGATGAATATCCGATGAGCCTGAACACCGGCCGCGTGCGCGACCAGTGGCACACCATGACGCGCACCGGCAAGTCGCCCAAGCTGGCCGACCATGTGCCGGAATCTTTCGTCGACATGCATCCGCAAGACGCTCTTTTGTACGGCGTGCGCGAAGGCATGCTGGCGCGCGTGTCGACCCGTTGGGGTGCAATGGTGGCGCGGGTGCAGCATGGCGGCGGGATTGCCCGTGGCAGTATTTTTGTGCCGATTCATTGGAATGGCCAATCGGCTTCCGATGCACGGGTGGGAGCGCTGATCAATCCGGTGGTCGATCCGGTTTCCGGCGAACCGGAATTCAAGCACACCCCGGTGCGGGTCGAAGAATTCCGCGTGGCCTGGTACGGTTTCGTGCTGAGCCGCAGCCGCCCGCTGCTGGACGATGTCACCCACTGGACCCGGATCCAGGGACGGCGCTTTAACCGTTACGAGCTGGCCGGCCGCAGCCCGATTGCCGATCACGGCGCCTGGGCCGCCAAGCTGCTGGGAGTCGACGCCGCCGACGCCGACTGGCTGGAATACGAGGACGCCAGCGCCGGCGTCTATCGTGCCGTGCATGTGGTCGATGATTGCATCGACGCCTGTGTCTTCCTGTCGCCGCGCCCGGATCTGCCGTCGCGCGCCTGGCTGGCCAGCCTGTTCATCAAGGAAAAGCTGGAAGACGCCGACCGTGTCGGCCTGTTGATCGGCCAGCCGATCGAGAAAGGCGCCGATACCGGACCTACTGTGTGTTCGTGTTTTTCGGTTGGCCGCAATACGATTTGCGATGCGGTTCGCAAGCAGGGTTTGAGCAGCGTGGCTGAAGTCACCGCTTGCTTGAAGGCCGGCGGCAACTGCGGTTCTTGCGTGCCTGAGATCAAAAAACTGTTGTCGGAGATTCTGGTCGAAGAAACGTCGTAAGCAACTGCCGCCGCCTATCCCAGCGGCGGCGTGCTCAGGCGCGCAGCCCAGTTTTCAACCCGGCCTAGCGTCAATCGCTGTTGCGCCAAGCTGCGCCAGCCTTGCGATAAAGAGGCCAGGGCAGCCACTGCGGCCAGTATATAGAGAAGGGCGCCTCTTTCGTCAAACGGAAAAATCAGGCAAGCGTTAATTGGTTCTGCTGTCCGTTTTGCCGGCTCCGGCAAACCACCAGACGAGCAGGCCGGCTGCGCTTAGTTCGGCGCCTGTCATCGAGACCCCGAACCAGCCGGCGTAGCCGTACATGGATGTCGAGAGCACCGAGCCGCAAGCGCCGCCGATGAAATAGCAAGTCATGTAGCCGGCGGTCAGGCGATTCCTGGAATCCGGGTGCAGATGATTGATGACGCTGAGATTGGTGACGTGGATCGCCTGCACCATCAGATCCAGCAGCAAGATGCCGGCGATCAGGCCAAGCAGCGAGCTTTTGGCAAACAGCAGCGGCAGCCACGACAGCAGCAACAGAGCCAGGCCGATGGTGGTCGAGCGGCCGGCATGGCCGCGATCGGCCAGCCGTCCGGCGTGCGAAGCGGCCATGGCGCCGGCGGCGCCGACCAGGCCGAACAAGCCGATGGTGCCGTCGGAATAATTGAATGGCGCGGCTGCCAGCAAGAAGGAAATCGAGGTCCACAGCACGCTGAACACGGCGAAGATGATGGCTCCCAGCAGGGCGCGGATGCGCAGCACCGGTTCCGCCGCGAACAAACTCAGGATCGAGACCAGCAAGCGCGGATAGCTGAGATGCTGCGTCTGCTGATGGCGCGGCAAAGTCCTCCCCAGCACAGCCGCAGTGACGATCATCAGCGCGGCGCCAAACCAGTACACGGTCTGCCAGCCGCCCAGCGCCGACAAATAACCGGCCACGGTACGCGCCAGCAAAATGCCCAGCAGCAGGCCGGTCATCACATGGCCGACCACCTTGCCGCGCTCATGCGGCGCGGCCAGCGTGGCGGCAAACGGCACCAGCACTTGCGACACCACCGAAAACAAACCGGTCAGCGCGGTGCCTATCAAGACGAACGCCAGGCTCTGTGCGGTGGCGGTGATCAGCAGCCCGCAGGCCGACAGCAATGTCATCACGACGATCAGTCTCTTGCGCTCGACCATGTCCGCCAGCGGCACCAGCAGCATCAAGCCCAGCGCATAACCGAGCTGGGCCACGGTAACCACCAGGCCGGCGCTGCCGTTGGAAATGCCAAAACGGGCGGCGATCGTATGCAGCAGGGGTTGTGCGTAATAATTGCTGGCCACCGCGACACCGGTGGCGATCGACATCATGATCACCAGGCCGGGACTGAGCTTGGCGGATTGTGCTTGTGCCATGTTGAAATGCCTATAAAAAATCAAGCCGCCACTTTATCCCTTATCTCAACGCAGCGCTTTGTCGGCACGTAAACTAGCCACCAGCAGGTCGACAAAATTTCTTACCTTGGCAGACGCCAGCCGTCCTTCGCGATGCAATACATGGATAGGCACGCAGGCAGGCTGATGATCCGCCAGCACGATCTGCAACTGGCCGGAATCCAGATAAGGCGCGATCTGGTAAGACAGCAGCCGGGTCACGCCGCAGCGGCAAAACTCTGTTCTTCGGCTACCGTCACGAACACGCTCATCAGGTGAAACCGGTCCATTATTGAATTCCAGTCAGAGGAAAAATGAATTGCATTCTATGATCATTCTTTATTTCAGTGGAATTCCGTAAAGTACAGGCTTGCCTGGCGCAAGCAGCCTGCAACATCCATTCATAGCCCAACCAAGGAGCTCTACCATGAGTCAAACCAGCGAAGCCCGTCCGCCATTTCCACCCTTCACCCGCGAGACGGCGATACAGAAAGTCAGGATGGCGGAAGACGGCTGGAACAGCCGCGATCCGCAACGCGTGTCGCTGGCGTATACCGTGGACAGCATCTGGCGCAACCGCCACGAATTCCCGCAGGGGCGCGAGCAGATCGTGCAGTTCCTCACCCGCAAGTGGGAGCGCGAGCTGGATTACAGGTTGATCAAGGAGTTGTGGGCCTTCGACGGCAACCGCGTCGCCGTGCGTTTCGCCTACGAATGCCACGACGCCGCCGGCAACTGGTACCGCTCTTACGGCAACGAGAATTGGGAATTCGATGAAAACGGCCTGATGCACCGGCGTTACGCCAGCATCAACGACCTGCCGATCAAGGAAGCGGAACGCAAGTTTCACTGGCCGCTGGGGCGGCGTCCGGACGATCATCCGGGATTGAGCGATCTGGGTTTGTAAGGTAGCGGGGATGGACCTGGCTATCTGAAGTAGCGTCGCGTAAAAAGTTTTCCGTACGGCTATACAATGGCGTTCTCTTCTTTAGTCCGGATGCTAGCCATGACAGATACTCAAGCCATCAACCCGCTGCTGCAAGACTGGAATACCCCATACGGATTGCCGCCTTTCGATCTGGTCAAGGCCGAGCATTTTGTCCCGGCTTTTGAAGTGGCGCTGCCGGCTCATCTGGCTGAAATCGATGCGATTGCCGGCCAGTCCGCGGCGCCCGATTTCGCCAACACGTTAGCCGCCTTCGACGCCTCGGGCCGCTTGAACAGCCGCATCAGCCTGCTGTTCGAGAACCTGACTGCGAGCGAAACCTCACCGGCCCTGCAAGCGGTCGAGGTCGAACTGGCGCCGCGATTGGCGGCGCACAAGAATGCGATTTATCTGCATGCCGGCCTGTTTGCGCGGATCGCGGCGCTGTACGCAAGGCGCGCCGAGCTTGATCTGGATCCGGAGCAACTGCGCTTGCTGGAGCGTGTGCATCTGGATTTCGTGCGCGCCGGCGCCAATCTGCCGCCGCAATCGCGGGCCCGCTACAGCGCCTTGATGGAACGACTGGCAGCCTTGAGCACCGAATTCACGCAAAACGTCCTGGCCGACGAATCCAGTTTTGCCCTGCTGCTGGAAGACGAAGCGGCACTGGCCGGCTTGCCCGAATTCCTGCGTGCTGCGGCACGCTCGGCGGCGCAGCAGCGCGGTCTGCCGGAAAACAGCCATGTGATTACGCTGTCGCCATCGCTGGCCGAACCGTTCCTGACATTTTCCGACCGGTGCGATCTGCGGCAAGCGGTGTGGCAGGGCAGGGTAGCGCGCGGCGCTCACGCCGGCGTGCATGACAATCGCCCGGTGGCCGCAGAAATCATGGCTTTGCGCCAGGAACAGGCGCAGTTGCACGGTTATCCGACTTACGCCGATTACCAGCTGATCGACCGCATGGCCGGCAAGCCGGAAGCGGTCTCGGCGTTGCTCGGCAAGGTGTGGGAACCGGCCAAGGCCAAAGCCGCCGCCGACCGTGCCGCACTGACCGAGATGGCGCGCAGCCTGGGCCAGCCGACGCCGATCGCCGCCTGGGACTGGCGCTACCTGGCCAAGAAAGTCAGGCAGGCGCGCTACGATCTGGACGACGCCGAGCTGAAGCCCTACTTTGCGCTGGAAAACATGATCAACGCCATGTTCGACTGCGCCCAGCGCCTGTTCGGCCTCAGCTTCGTCGAGCAGCACGGTGTCGCCCTGCATCACGCCGACGCCCGCCTGTGGGAAGTGCGCAATCGCGACAACGCCTTGATCGGCCTGTTCATCGGCGATAATTACGCCCGCGCCAGCAAGCGCAGCGGCGCCTGGATGCATATCTTCCGCAGCCAGTCCGGCCACAACGGCGGCACGCTGCCGGTGGTCATCAACAACAATAATTTCGCCAAGGCCGATGTGACCTTGCTGAGTTTCGACGATGTGCGCACCTTGTTCCATGAGTTCGGCCACGGTTTGCACGGCTTGCTGTCGCAGGTGAAATACGAACGCCTGGCCGGCACCCAGGTGCTGCAGGATTACGTTGAACTGCCTTCGCAGATTTTTGAAAATTGGGCGGAAGAAGAAATCGTGTTGCAGCGCCACGCCCGTCACTACCAGAGCGGCGCGGCGATGCCGTTGGCTTTGCTGGAAAAGCTGAAGCGGGCACGCCAGTTCGACCAGGCCTGGGCCACCATCATGTATGCCGGTCCGGCCCTGATCGATATGGCTTTGCACTCGCTGCCGAACGGCAGCGCGGTCGATATCGCCGCCTTCGAAGCGCAGCAGTGCGAACTGCTGGGCGTGCCGCAAGACATCGGCCAGCGCCATTATCTGTCGCACTTCCAGCATTTGTTCAGCGGCGCCGATTATGCGGCAGGTTATTACGTGTACATGTGGGCCGAGGTGCTGGACGCCGATGCCTACGACGCCTTCATCGAAGCCGGCGATCCGTTCGAACCAAAGATCGCCGAGCGCTTGCAGCGCTACATCTACAGCTCAGGCAACAAGCAGGATCCAGCCTTGGCGTTCCGCGCATTCCGTGGCCGCGATCCGAAGGTGGAGCCGATGCTGGCTAAGCGCGGCTTGATTGGATAAGTAACTTAGGGCCTGTTAACAATTGATTTGTGAGTGCGAACGCGCGGCAGGCGACGCCTGCAGCCGTTCCCGAAGGGTTCCAACCAAAACGTGCGC
>NZ_JAGQEG010000003.1 GCF_018305005.1 Collimonas silvisoli | reverse complement strand
CAAAATAGAGTACAAAACCTGGATGTGTCTGATTTGCGGCTGGGTCTACGACGAAGAAGCGGGTTTGCCGGAAGAAGGCATTGCACCTGGCACACTGTGGGACGATGTGCCGATGAACTGGACTTGTCCGGAATGCGGCGCCCGCAAGGAAGACTTTGAAATGGTTGCCATTTAAGCCAAATTAGGCCAAATACCACATTTTCATTATAGGAATATCAAGTTATCGTCCAAAGTTACAAAATAAATTGAACTTTATCGTCTGCCTTTCGGAAACATTGTTCTAAGGCATGCCTTTATTTGTTAAAGTGACGCCGTAGATTTAATTGGATTGAATGAGACGATTTCATGACAACATCACTTGGCGGCGTCAACCTGAAGGTAATGGTGATTGACGATAGCAGCACAATCCGGCGTTCTGCGGAGATTTTCCTGAGTCAGGCCGGGTATCAGGTAGTACTGGCCGAAGATGGCTTCGATGCGTTGGCGAAAGTTAACGATCACAAGCCGGCATTGATTTTCTGCGACATCCTGATGCCTCGCCTGGATGGCTATCAAACCTGCGCCCTGATCAAAAAGAGCGCCAAATTCCATGCTACGCCAGTAATCATGCTGTCGTCCAAGGACGGCTTGTTTGACCGCGCGCGCGGCGCCATGGTCGGTTCCGACGAATATCTCACCAAGCCGTTTACCAAAGACAGCCTGCTGAAGGCGGTGCGCCAGCACACCCAGGCAGCGGAGGCGGCGGCTACCCCG
This sequence comes from Collimonas silvisoli, assembly GCF_018305005.1. Taxonomy (GTDB): domain Bacteria; phylum Pseudomonadota; class Gammaproteobacteria; order Burkholderiales; family Burkholderiaceae_D; genus Collimonas; species Collimonas silvisoli. Next base: position 95,721 of record NZ_JAGQEG010000003.1, on the reverse strand, counting down.
GTTACTGCATAGTGCAAGCTGACCGATTTACAAAATTTAATGTGCGAAGTATTTAAAGGTTGAACATGGCCATACAAAAGATTCTCATCGTCGACGACTCGCCAACCGAGCGTTATTTCCTGACCGATATCCTGGCGAAGGCCGGCTACTCGGTGTCGACTTCCGAAAACGGCGAAGGCATTCTGGACAAGATCAAGGCGGATAAGCCGCAACTGATTCTGATGGATGTAGTGATGCCTGGCCAAAACGGCTTTCAGGTGACGCGCTCGATTACGCGCGATGACGACACCAAGGACATCCCTATCATCATCTGCAGCAGCAAGGGCCTGGAAACCGACCGCATCTGGGGCTTGCGCCAAGGTGCGCGCGACTATCTGGTGAAGCCTATCGATCCCAAGGAATTGCTGGCAAAAATCGCAGCGCTTGGTTAATCGAGCGCTGAATTGAACGTTGCTGAATTTCAAGTCGAATTTAAAATCGAATTTAAGCTGAATTCACGCCAAATGAGCGCCCAACCAATATGACCCAATCCAGCTCGCATCTGACGGCGGAAGCATCGCCTTCGTCGCTACCCGTCAACAAGGTCGCACTTGACGCCGATTCGCGCCGCAGCCGGCTGCGCGAATTTCAATCGCACTTGCTGGAGCGGATGCAAGCCGCGCGCAGCGGTAGCGAAGCGCAGGAGAGCCAGCTAGGTTTGTTGATCGGACAGACTCGCTGGCTGTTGAATCTGCAAGAGGCGGGAGAAATCGTCGCGGTCGACCAGATCTCGCGAGTGCCGCTGACCCACGACTGGTATCTGGGCCTGAGCAATGTGCGCGGGACGCTGATCAGCGTGATCGATTTTGCACGCTTTCAGGGACAGGCTTTGACGCAAATTGACAAAGAATGTCGGATTGTCGCTTTTGCCCCGACCTTTTCGTTCAACAGCGGCTTGCTGGTTTCGCGTGTTTTGGGTTTGCGCAATGTCTCCCAGATGACCTTGCAAGCCGCGGATGCGCTGGATCAGGCAGGCGCCAGGCGCTATCTCGATAGCGACGCCCAGCTCTGGACCGAGCTAAGCATGGCCCAGATCTTGCACGACCCTCGTTTTTTACAAGTAGGTTTATGAGTCCCAGCTACTGTTGCGACAGCGACAGTAGCCGGTGGCAGCGAATTTGCAATTAGGAGATTCTGTAATGGCATTCAAACTACCGTCTTTATCTAAGGCGGCCAAGGAAGAGCAGGGCGAAGCGGGCGATCGTTTCGTGCAGGAAGCATTGATGCATGATCCAGAGCAGACTGTCATGGAAGAGCGTTTCATTCCAGAGCCGCCGCCCACGGCGCAGCTGGCGCCGATAGCTGCGCCGCAGCCGGCCCCGGCGCCTGCATTTGCCGCAGTTCCTGAGCAAGCTGTCAAAGAATCTGCCGCAACTGTGGCAACTGTCACTGCGGTAACTGGTGCAAACGCAGCCGCCAGCATCGCCAGCCCCGACTCGTCGCCGCTGCCATTCATCGGCAAGCTGCCGCAGCAAAAGCAGATCCGTCTGCTGGTGACCGTATTGGTCGGCGCTTTGCTGCTGACCATCTTGTTCCTGTGGCTGAGCGCCAAGAGTTCGGCGATGAGCTCGACCCAGACCCAGATCGCCGGCGATGCGCTGATGCACTCGCAGCGTATCGGTAAGGCGACGCCGAATGCGATTCAGGGTAATTCTGAAGCGTTTAAGCAGCTGGCTGACAGCCGCAAGGAATTCAACCAGGATTTGAGCATCCTGACGAAGGGCGGCGATTACAAGGGCCACAACATCGGCACGCCTAGCGCATCGATGGATTCCAAACTGACTGAAGTCAACAAGGTCTGGTCGAATACCGACAAGGCTGCCGACACCATTCTCAAGTTGCAAAAGGAATTGACCAGCTTCGGCGTCACGCTGCAAAAACTGAACGGCATCTCTCCTAACCTGCTCGATCTGTCGGAACAGATCGCGACACTGAAAACCCAAACCGGCGCCACGCCGCGTGAAATCGCGGCGTCGTCGCAGCTGGTCATGCTGACCCAGCGTCTCGGCCGTAGCGCGAATGAATTCCTGACCTCCGAAGGTGTGAACCCGGAAACCGCGTTCTTGCTGGGTAAGGATACCAATACTTTCCGCGACATCGTCAGCGGCTTCCTGAACGGCAGCGATGTATTGCGTCTGCCGGCCAGCAAGAGCGAAGAAGAGCGCAGCAAGCTGACCGAACTGGAAAAGAGCTTTGCCGAGTACCAGGAATCGGTGGCCTCGATTCTGGGCAATATGCAGAATTTCGTTTCCGCGAAACAATCGGAACAGCTGATCTTTACCGAGAACGAACACCTCAAGCAACGCCTGGGCGCTTTGCAAGATACCTATCGCGATGCGCAGGATACGCAAAGCATCTGGTTCTGGCTGATGCTGCTGGCTGCGCTGACGACTCTGCTGGCAGCGGCAGGGATTGCCTGGGTCCAGGTGCAAGACGGCCGTCACCGTACCCATGAGGCTGAAGTACGCCGGATGGAAGCGGAAGAACAGCGTCTGCAAGCGATCAAGCAGGAAGAAGACGCGAGTAACGCCAACGACCAGAATCAGGCCGCGATTTTGCGCCTGATGAATGAATTGCAGGAAGTGGCGGACGGTGACTTGACGGTCCAGGCGACGGTGTCGGAAGACATTACCGGCGCGATTGCCGACTCGGTTAACTACACGGTGGAAGAGTTGCGCGGACTGGTCGGCCGGGTTACCGCAACGGCGCAACAGGTGACGGTTGCATCGGACCAGGCGCAAAGCATTTCGATCGAACTGCTGGCGGCGTCGCAAAGACAGTCGCGCGATATTCAGGAAACCACGCAAGCGGTTCTCGATATGGCGACCCAGATTACCGACGTTTCCAAATCGGCCAGTGAATCCGCTGAAGTGGCGCGGCAGTCGGTGAGTGCGGCGGAAGAAGGTTCCAAGGCGGTGGAAAACGCGATTTCAGGCATGAACGAAATTCGCGAACACATCCAGGAAACCTCCAAGCGCATCAAGCGGCTGGGTGAATCGTCACAAGAAATTGGTGAAATCACCGAGCTGATTTCCGACATTACCGAACAGACCAACGTGCTGGCGCTGAACGCGGCGATCCAGGCTGCTTCGGCCGGTGAAGCCGGTCGCGGCTTCTCGGTGGTGGCGGAAGAAGTTCAGCGTCTGGCGGAACGTTCCGGTGCAGCGACCACACAGATTGGTGCACTGGTGCGCACCATTCAGACCGACACCCACGATGCGGTGGTGGCGATGGAGCGTTCGACGCAAGGGGTGGTCGAGGGCGCCAAGCTGTCAGATGCGGCCGGTGCGGCGTTGTCGGATATCCGACGGGTTTCGAACCGACTGGCGGAACTGATTCAAAGTATTTCTTCCACTACCGAGCAGCAGGCCAACTCGGCAAACGGCGTGGCTACCAACATTCAAAACATTCTCTCAGTTACCGAGAAGACACGGGAAGGTACGCGACAGACGGCCTTGTCCATTCGTGAACTGTCCAAGCTGGCAGAAGATTTGAAGAGCTCGGTATCGCGTTTCCGCGTGACCAATTAATGTGTAGCACCGTGCTTGCTGTCCGGTCCTTCAATCGGAGCAGCAAGCGCGGCATCCTTGCCCAAGCTTGCGCTACTGTTGCGCTCTTGGACAATGGGTATGCATCGTGGTCGATCCTGCTTGACCACTCCCTGAACCCATGAGGCAGTCATGACCACCGATTTTTCCAGTTCCGCTGCTCAGTTACCGCATTCTGCGCGGACGCACCTTGATACCGGACCATTGTCATGGGTGATGAGCGAAATTCGCGAGGCACTGAATCAGTCCGGCGCCGCCCTGTCCAAAGCGACCGGCGCCGCCAGCGACGATCATTCGACCGCTATCCGTCATGCCAAGACTTATCTGCACCAGGCGCACGGCGCCTTGCAGATGGTCGATATCGACGGCGTCACCATCATCACCGAAACCGTTGAAGACATACTTGAGCGCGCTGAGTCGGGCCAGGCTGAACTGAGTGCGCAACATGTGCAGATCATCGGCAATGCCTATCAGGCATTGATCGAATACCTGGACGAAGTACTGGCCGGCGGCAGCCATCAGCCGGTGCGTTTGTTTCCTTACTATCAGGCGCTGCTGGAGATTCGCGGCGCTGACCGCATCCATCCGGCCGATCTGTTTTTCCCTGACCTCACCATTCGTCCGCATTTTCCTGAGGCGGAGCAGGTATCGCCGATCGAAGCCGAGGTTTATCTGCCGCTGCGCAAGCGCTTCGAACGCGCACTGTTGCCATTCCTGAAAAGCGCCGACAAAGCGGTGGAAATGGAAAACGCCGGCGCCATGCAAGCGGTGGTGACAGAAGTCGAGCAAATGCAGCGCAACCAGCAATCGCGCGCATTCTGGTGGGTCATGCATGGTTTCGCCGAAGCGGTTGCCAATGCACAGGTGTCCAACGAGCTCTACGTCAAACAATTGTTCGCCCGCATCAACCTGCAGTTGCGGCGCTTGAGCCAGGGCTCATCGAGCATCTCGGAACGGCTGTTGCGCGACGCCTTGTTTTTTATCGCCGGCATTGAGCAAAGCTCCAAGCTGGCGACGCAGATCCGCGCCGCTTATCGACTGAACGGCCTGGTGCCGGCCGATTACAGCACGCGCCACTACGGTCAGATCAGCCAGGAGGCATTGAGCACGGCCAAAGACCGCCTGGCGCAGGCCAAGAATATGTGGGACCGGCTGGCCAGCGGCGACGCCAGCCCGGCTTCTGCTTTCGAACAGGAAATGCATGGCTTGAGCGAAGCCGGCAGCCGGCTTAACGCGCCATCGCTGTCCAAGCTGCTGCGCGAACTCAATGGCATTGCGCGCCACGCTGCGCATTCGCGGCCGGGCGATGCGATCTGCATGGAGATTGCCACTAGCCTGCTGTTTATTGAAAACACACTGAATCACATCAGCCGCTTGCCGGAGAATTTTTCCGAGCGCGCCGATGCGATGACCGCGCGCCTGTTGTCGGTGGTGTCCGGCGAGACGCTGGACAAGCCGGCGCAATGGATTGACGATATCTATCGTGAAGCGCAACAGCGCCAGACAGTCAAAATGCTGGCTTCCGAAATGCTGTCCAGCTTGCGCCAGGTTGAAAAGATGCTGGACGAATTTTTCAACGATCCGGAGCGGCGCGAGGTGCTGGCCCAGATCGAGCAAGTCTTGCATCAGATCCAGGGCGCACTGGCGATCCAGGAACAGAGCGACGCCATGCGCGTGGTGGAACATACACGCAGCACTCTGCAGCGTTTTTCCGCTGCAGGTGACGACGTGGTGCCGGAGCAGAAAGAGTTCGAACGGATCGCGCAAAACATCGGCGCGCTCAGCTTCTTTATCGAAACTTTGCAGCACCAGTCGGATACCCAAAACAATCATTTTACGTTTGATGAAGAAGCGGGCGTGTTCCGCATCAACTTGCTGGAGCGGCGCGCTGTGGTTGCTGCCCCTCAGCCTGATCCAGTGGTGCCGTCGTCTGCCGCCGACAGTCATGCACCTGCTGTAAACGCTGTCACCGGCGACAGCCTGCCATCCTTGCCGGAGCTGGCGACGGTGGAAGACGAGCTGTTGCAGCATCAACGGCAATCAGCGGAACTGGCGCTGTCGTTGACTGCCCAGCCGCATGATCCGGAGCTGCAGGAAAGACTGAAAGAGTCGCTGGTGCAGATGCGGGGCGACGCCGCCTTGAGCGATAATCCCGAGGCTACCGATCGCGCCCAGGCTGCCATCGATATTCTCGATCATCCGGATTTCTCAGCGTCCCAGCAATCGCTGGCGGAAATCGTCACCACGATCGTGCCGCTGCACACGGCAGAAGCCGCAGCCCCAGCCCTAGCCGCGCCGGCTGAAGTAAGCGACGAGGAAGCTGATGCCGAACTGCGTGAGATTTTTTTGTCCGAGGCGGACGAGGTCCTGACGAATGCCCGGCAAGCTCTTCTGCAACTGCACGACGCCCCGCATAAACAAGAACCTCTGACAGTATTACGGCGTGCTTTTCATACGCTCAAGGGCAGCGGCCGCATGATCGGCTTGAATGCTTTCGGCGAAGCAGCCTGGAGCGTTGAGCAGGTATTGAATCTGTGGCTGTCGGAATCGCGCGCGGTCAGCGCCGATCTGGACGCCTTGCTGGATCACGCGGTGAACCAGCTGGATGGCTGGGTAAAAGAGATTCAGGAGCACGGGCAGTCGCAACAGACGCCTGACGCACTGGCTGACATCGCCGCCAGAGTGCGTGATGGCGGACCATTTGCAGAGTCCGTGCCGGCCACCGCCGTTACAGAGGAAATGCTGGAACTCAGCGATGTACCGGAACTGCCGGCGCAGGCCGAGGAAATCCAGCTGACCGACGACGACCTGGCTTTGTTCGGCGCTGCGCATGCTTCACAGTCTTTTGCTGTTGAAGAAGCGCAGGTGTCCGAGGATCAGTTTGAAATTCAGTCTGAAATTCACGCGCAAGCAATCGCCCAGCCTGAAACTATCGCCGCAGCATCAGCCGCACCGGCATCGCTGTCCAGTGCTGAAGTGATCGCCTTTCCCGGCATGCAGGAAATTCGCCACGACGACAGCACCAAGCAAATCGGCGATTTGACTATCAGCCTGCCGCTCTACAATATTTATCTGGCCGAGACCGATCAGTTGGTGCGTCATCTGTCGCACGACTTTGCCGAATGGCGGCATGAGCCTGACCGGCCGGTAATGACGCAATCGGTGCACGCCGCCCATTCACTGGCGGGAAGTTCCGCCACGGTCGGTTTCAAACCTTTGCAAGAAGTGGCGCATGCGCTGGAGATGGCGTTGCAGCGGATGGCGTTGCAACCCGGCAGCTTGCATGAGCCAGATTACGACACGCTGCAGCTCAGCGTCGAACGGGCCAGGTGGATGCTGCAGCAGTTTGCGCAGGGCGACATGCCGTATTACGAACCGACGCTGGTCAGCAACCTGGATAGTTTGTGGCAAGGGCAGGGACCCGGACCAGAAACGCGCAGCGCCGAAACGGAAGCGTTGCCAAAATCTGTTGCCGAGACGATCGCCGCTATCGAGGTGGCGCATACGCCGCAGGTAGTTGCCGTGCCTGAGTTTAAGCAAGTCGCTGAAGAGATCGGCGAACCGCCGCTTGAGAGTCATTTGCATTCGGTCACTGCTATTCCGGCGGAAGCAAGCGTTGCGGCTGCACCCAATAATGTGCAAGCGGCATCGGTGGCATCGGCATCAGTGGCATCGGCGCCGGTGGCGGTACCCCAGCTTTTCGATACGGCGAAGGAAGAGATTGATCCTGCGCTGGTGGTCCGGGATGAGCTGGATGCAGACTTGCTGCCGGTTTTTCTGGAAGAGGGCAGCGACATGCTGCCGCAAATCGGCAGCGCCTTGCGCAGCTGGCAGGAGACTCCGTCCGATGCCAAACCGTCACAGGCAATCCTGCGTCATTTGCATACCATCAAAGGTAGTGCCCGCATGGCCGGCGCGATGGTGCTGGGCCAGCACATGCACGAGATGGAAAGCCATATCGAAGTGATCCTGCAATCGGGTCCGTCTGCAACTTCGCGCCACACCATTGATGAGTTGCTGTCGCATTATGACCGCGGTGTGCAGATGTTTGAAAATTTGCGCAACCCGCAAGCGCAGCAGCCGGTCGTAGCGGTTGCACCAGCCTTGGCAGCGGAGGCGCATGCCGCCGTCAACCTGCCGAGCGTGATGCCGCCACCGGCTGCCGGCGTGGCGCCGGTGCCGGCGGTAGTTAGCGCCAGCGGCCTGGTGTCGCAGGTGCGGGTCAATGCCGACGTGCTGGATCGCTTGGTGAATCAGGCCGGTGAAGTATCGATTACACGTTCACGTCTGGAATCCGGTATCGGCACCTTGCAGATGTCTTTGTCGGAACTGACTGAAAACGTCGACCGTCTGCGCAGCCAGTTGCGGGAAATCGAAATCCAGGCGGAAGCGCAGATCAGTTCACGCATGACACTGGCCGGCGAGCGCGAATTCGATCCGCTCGAATTCGACCGTTTCACCCGGCTGCAGGAACTGACACGGATGATGGCGGAGAGCGTCAATGACGTCGCCTCGCTGCAAAAGAATCTGACCAGCACGGTAGACGGCGCCAACGCCGACTTGCTGACCCAGCGCCGCCTGACTCGCGACTTGCAGCAGGATCTGATGCACGTGCGTATGGTGCAGTTCGCCAGCATCGCCGAGCGTTTGTATCGGCTGACGCGCCAGGTCGCCAAGGAGCTGGACAAACGTGTCAACCTGGATATCCGCGGCAGCAACGTCGAAATCGATCGCAGCGTACTGGAAAAAATGATCGGTCCGTTCGAGCATTTGTTGCGTAATGCGATCGTCCACGGGATTGAATCGCGTGAAGCACGGCGTGCTGCAGGCAAGAGCGAAACCGGCGAACTGAAGATCGAAATCCGCCAGGACGGCAACGAAATCCTGATCCAGTTATCGGATGACGGCCAGGGCTTGAATCTGCAGCGTATTCGCGACAAGGCGCGCACGGTTGGCTTGCTGGAAAGCGATCAGCAGATATCCGACGTCGAAACCACAGAGCTGATTTTCCGTCCCGGATTTTCTACCGCAGCGGATGTTACGGAACTGGCCGGCCGCGGCGTCGGCATGGATGTGGTGCGTTCGGAAGCGGCATCGCTGGGCGGCCGGGTTGCAGTCAGCACCGATCCCGGTCAAGGCACCAATTTCACGATTCACCTGCCGTTGACGCTGGCAGTCACCCAGGTGGTTCTGTTGAACACCGGCGGCAGCACTTATGCCGTGCCTTCCGCGCTGGTCGAACAGGTGCAGCAATTGAAGGCGAAGGCGCTGGCTGCGGCTTACAACGATGGTTCGCTGATCTGGCAAGGACATAAAGTGCCGTTGCAATATCTGTCGGCCTTGCTCGGCGATGCCGACATGGCGCCGGTAGCGCAGCAATATTCGCCTGTCATCATTTTACGTAGCGGTAATGACCGGGTGGCGCTGCATGTGGATGAAATCGTCGGTAACCGAGAAGTCGTGGTCAAGAATATCGGCCCGCAATTGTCGCGCATGATCGGGATTGCCGGCGCTACCGTGCTGGGCTCGGGCGATATCGTGCTGATCTTGAATCCGGTGCCGCTGGCGCAGCGGCACTTGCTGAATGGGTTGCACGAACCGCGGGCGCCGCGGCAATCGCACCTGGCGACCCATGACGTGATGGGCGCCGTGGCTGAAATGAGCGTTAGCATCGAGCCCGGTTTGCCGCAAGCGGCCCAGGCAGTGCAGGGTTTGCGCAGCCAGAATGTGGTGATGGTGGTCGACGATTCACTGACCGTGCGCCGGGTTACCCAGCGTTTGCTGTCGCGTGAAGGTTATCAGGTGGTGTTGGCCAAGGACGGTGTCGACGCCCTGGAGCAGCTGCAAGCGATTACGCCCGATGTGATGCTGGTGGACATTGAAATGCCGCGCATGGATGGTTTCGATCTGAGCCGCAATATCCGCAACGACGATCGCACCCGTCATATCCCTATCATCATGATCACTTCACGCACCGCCGCCAAGCACCGCAGCTATGCGATGGAGCTGGGCGTCAATGAGTACCTGGGCAAGCCGTATCAGGAAGATGAGTTGATCAGTACGATCAAGTCATTCATCCGTAAAGAAGTGAATACCCTGCAATAACACTTGCGCGCGTGTGCGGAAGATACGTCTTCCACGCACGCGCACAACTCCCCCTTACTCTTCAGTCATTTTTTCGCCAGCGTGTAACATTGCAGCAACGGTTGCAGCAGCGGTTTCAGTAACGACTTTGCCAGTTAGGAAACACTATTCAAAGCGGCTTTAGCGCATTCAAAACTGATAAAATGTGGCTTATGGCTAAGCTAGATACAACTCCGGACGATTCTCCCGAACGCAATGGCGGCGCGGAGGGCGACGCCGATTCTCCCTCCCTGAATCTGACAAATCATTTCCTTATTGCAATGCCTTCCATGCTGGATCCCATCTTCGGCGGGACCGTGGTGTATCTGTGTGAGCACAATGCCAATGGCGCACTTGGCGTGGTAATCAACAAACCGACCGATATGACCATGCAGCTACTGTTCGAACGCATCGATCTGAAGCTTGAGATCAGTCCCGGAGCGGGCGAGCCGGGCGCACTGGATTTCAGCGATCCGATCGGCGAAAGGCCCGTGATGTTTGGCGGCCCGGTCCAGGTCGAGCGCGGTTTTGTGTTGCATGCACCGGTCAAGAATTATTCGTCGACACTGAAAGTGACGGACGAGATTGCCATGACCACCTCCAAGGATGTGTTGGAAGAAGTGGCGCATGGCAACGGGCCGCCGCGCATCCTGGTCAGCCTCGGTTGTTCCGGCTGGAGCGCGGGCCAGCTGGAAAGCGAGATAGTCCATAACGGCTGGCTGACCGTCGCCGCCGATCCCGCCATCATTTTTGAATTGCCGATTGCCGAGCGGTTTGCCGCCGCAGTCAATCTGCTGGGCATTTCGCCGTATATGCTGACGGCGGAATCCGGACGTGCGTGAGCTGGTGAGTTGTTTTGCGATTCGCTCGGGAGCCGGGCATGGCTGATTTAACGGGCGTGGCGGACATGGCGGGTACCGTGCTGGGTTTCGATTTCGGCCTGAAGCGGATTGGCGTAGCGGTCGGCAATACCGTGCTGAAGCAGGCGCAACCGTTGCAAGTCATCAGTGCCGCCACCAACGACGGCAAGTTTGCTGAAATCGCGGCCCTTATCAAAGAGTGGCAGCCGGTGCTGTGCGTGGTCGGCCTGCCCTTGCATCCGGATGGCGCAACTCACGAGATGAGCATCCGTTGCCAGCGTTTTGCCAATCAGTTGCACGGCCGTTACGATGTCGCCACGGTGCTGGTAGATGAGCGCTACTCGTCCGCGGTAATCAAGCAGCAGCGTGGGGAAGTGATCGACGACCAGGCTGCGGCGATTATTCTGCAGCAGTATTTTGATGATCTATCCGAATGATTTTGCGATGAAGATGCAATGACTACAATCACTCCCCAATTCGATGCCGAGGCACTGTATCAAGTGCTTGAGGCAAAAGTAAAAGCAGCCCTGGCGCAAGTCGACAATGTCGCTGTAATCGGCGTCTACTCAGGCGGCGCCTGGATTGCCGAGCGCCTGGTCGCGGCCTTGCAATTGAACCCGGGCGAACGCCTCGGCTTTATCGACGTATCGTTCTATCGCGACGATTTTTCCGAAAAAGGTTTGCGTGCCGACATCAAACCGACCCAGATCCCGTTCGACGTCAACGGCGCCACAATCCTGCTGGTGGACGACGTGCTGTACACCGGGCGCACCACGCGTGCCGCGATCAACGAATTGTTCGATTACGGCCGCCCTGCAAAAATCATGCTGGCGGCGCTGATCGATCGCGGCGAGCGCGACTTGCCGGTGGCGGCGGATTTCATCGCCGATGCAGTGACATTGCAGTCCGGCCAATCCTTACAACTTGAACGCGCCGACGACGGCAGCTTTTCCCTGATGGTGCACTCTAATGCTTAATCCCCAACTGAATAAAAACGGCGAACTGCAACATCTGTTGACCATAGAAGGATTGCCGACTTCGGTGGTGACCCATATTCTGGACACGGCATCTTCATTCGTCGGCGTCAGCGACCGCGATGTAAAGAAGGTGCCGCTGATGCGCGGTAAAAGCGTGTTCAATCTGTTCTTTGAAAATTCAACCCGCACGCGCACCACTTTCGAGATTGCCTCCAAGCGCCTGTCGGCCGATGTCATCAATCTGAATATTTCCGCATCCAGCGCCAGCAAGGGCGAGTCGCTGCTGGATACGATCGACAATCTGTCGGCCATGCACGCCGACATGTTCGTGGTGCGCCACGCCCAATCCGGTGCGCCGTATCTGATCGCCAAACACCTTACCGATACCAGGCGGAACCATGTCCACGTAGTGAATGCCGGCGACGGCCGTCACGCGCACCCGACCCAGGGTTTGCTGGACATGTACACGATCCGGCATTACAAAAAGGATTTCAGCAATCTGACCGTAGCGATTGTCGGCGACATCTTGCATAGCCGCGTTGCGCGCTCGGACATCCACGGATTGACCACCCTGGGCGTGCCGGAAGTACGCGCCATCGGCCCGCGTACTTTGCTGCCAAGCGGCCTGGAACAAATGGGCGTGCGCGTATTCACCGACATGAACGAGGGTTTGAAGGGCGTCGATGTGATCATCATGCTGCGCCTGCAGAATGAGCGCATGAGCGGAGCCTTGCTGCCATCGGCGCAAGAATTTTTCAAGAGCTACGGTCTGACGCCTGAGCGCCTGGCGCTGGCCAAGCCGGATGCGATCGTGATGCATCCGGGGCCGATGAACCGCGGTGTGGAAATCGACTCAGCCGTTGCCGACGGTACGCAGGCGGTGATCTTGCCGCAAGTGACATTCGGCATCGCGGTGCGGATGGCGGTCATGAGCATTCTGGCCGGGAATTAAAGCGGCGCTGAGGCCATCGCAATGAGTCTTGATCCAGATAATTATTTATAGAATCGCCAACACATTCACAGATGAAACTTCACATCAAAAACGGCCGTCTGATCGACCCCGCAAACAATATCGACGCGCAGCAGGATCTGTTCATTAGCGCAGGCAAGATCGTCGGCGTTGGCGTCGCGCCGGCCGATTTCTCTGCCAACAAAACCATCGATGCGAGCGGCTTGGTGGTGACGCCGGGCCTGGTCGATTTGAGCGCGCGTCTGCGTGAACCCGGCTACGAATACAAGGCAACGCTGGAATCGGAAATGCAGGCCGCCATGCAGGGCGGCGTCACCAGTCTGGTATGCCCGCCGGATACCGATCCGGCACTGGATGAGCCAGGCCTGGTGGAAATGCTGAAGCATCGCGCCAGGAGTTTGAACCAGGCGCATGTCTATCCGCTGGGTGCTCTGACAGTCGGGCTCAAGGGCAAGGAATTGACTGAGATGGCCGAGCTGACCGACGCCGGCTGTATCGGTTTTGCCCAGGCGGAGGAGCCGATTCTGGACACCACCGTGCTGCTGCGGGCCTTGCAATATGCTCGCACTTTCGACTACACCGTCTGGTTGCATCCGCAAGACCCATATCTGGGACACGGCGGCATTGCGCACAGCGGAGCGGTGGCTTCGCGACTGGGCTTGTCGGGCGTGCCGACCATGTCGGAAACTATTCGGCTGCATACCATTTTCGAGCTGGTGCGGGCCACCGGCGCGCGCGTCCATCTGTGCCGGATTTCGTCCGCTCCGGGTCTGGAGTTGATCAGGAACGCCAAGAAAGAAGGTCTGCCGATCAGTTGCGACGTCGGCGCCCATCACATCCACATGACCGACGTCGACATCGGTTTCTTCGATTCCAACGCCAGAATGACGCCGCCGTTCCGTTCGCAACGCGATCGCGACGCAATTCGGCAGGCGCTGCTGGACGGCACCATAGATGCCATCTGTTCGGACCACACGCCGGTCGACGACGACGAGAAATTGCTGCCGTTCGGCGAAGCAACGCCCGGCGCCACCGGTCTCGAACTGCTGTTGTCGCTGGCCCTGAAATGGGCTGAGGAATGCGTGTCTCCGGCGCAGCAAGGACTCAGCCGCGCATTGGCGAAAATCACCACCGATGCGGCGCGCGTGGCCAGTCTGGCGGCCGGCCAGCTGGCTGTCGGCAGCGTCGCCGATATCTGTATTTTCGACCCGGCCGCGCGTTGGCAGGTGGAAGCCAAGGAATTGGCCAGCCAAGGCAAGCACACGCCGTTTCTCGGGTACGAGCTGAGCGGAAGAGTCAAGACCACGATCGTGGCCGGCCATATAGCATTTGAACGCCCATGAGCAGCTGGCGTTTGCTGCGGGTGCTGCTGCACCTGGTTATCGGCTTGTGGACCTGTGCCGTCGTGTTTCCGATGACCGATAGCGCGGGGCGGCAGCGGCGCATACGGCTCTGGTCGATCCAGCTGCTAGCGATCTGCCGGGTGCAAGTCACCTTGCGCAATCCGCAGAATAGCGTAGCGGCGGCGCGTGCCTTGATCGTTGCCAATCACGTGTCGTGGCTCGATATCTTTGTCATCAACTCGATTCAAACCTGCCAGTTTGTCGGCAAGTCCGATATCCGCGACTGGCCTTTGCTCGGCTGGTTGTGCGAAAAAGGCGGCACGATTTTCATTGCGCGCGGCAAGCAGCGCGATGTACGCCGCATATTCCAGGGCCTTGTGACAAGCATTGAAGCAGGCGCACGGGTAGCCTTTTTCCCTGAAGGCACCACGGCGGCGCAGGGCTCGGTACTGCCTTTTCACGCCAACCTGTTCGAGGCCGCGCTCGATGCGAAAGCGCCGATCCAGCCCTATGCCTTGCGCTATCTGGATCAGCATGGAGCGCTGCATCCAGCCGCGGATTTTATCGGCGACATGACTTTTGCCCAAAGCATGCTGGCAATCTTGAAGGCGCCGCCCATGAAAGCCGAGCTGATTCAGCTGGCGCCCATCGATACGACCGGATCGCACCGGCGTGAACTAGCCGTTATCGCGCGCAGTTCGATTGCTGAGGCGTTGGGGCTAGTGGAAAAAGACACGGTCGAGAGCTGATTTCTTATCCTGGCCGCTGTGCCTGCGGGCAGCTGACTTGAAGCAGCAAACGATCGGCAAGTCGTATCGCAGTCAGCTTCCCGCCCCACACGCAACCGGTATCCAGTCCAATCAGATTCGGCCTGAGCACCAGCCCCAAGGTTGACCAATGCCCGCACACCACGGTGACATCCTGGGTCTGCCGTTGCGGCAGATCGAACCACGGCAGATAGCCGGTCATGGATGTGCCGGTGCTTTCCTTTGCAGTCAGTTCCATGGTGCCGTCTTCAGTGCAAAACCGCAGGCGGGTCAAAGCGTTGACGATGCAGCGCAAGCGGTCGTTGCCTTGCAGCGCATCGTCCCAGCGCGCCGGCTGGCTGCCATACATTTCACGCAAGAACCCAAGCCAATCGGGACCGCGCAGCACGCTTTCGACTTCTTGCGCCAACGCCACCGTTTTAGCCGCAGACCATTGCGGTAGTGCGCCGGCGTGTACAAACAAATGGTCTTGCTCCAGCAGCGCCAGCGGCCGCTGTCTCAGCCAGTCGAGCAATTCTTCGCGATCGGGAGCGTTGAGAATTTCATCCAGGGTGTCGCTACGGTGCAGTTTGCGGATGCCGTGCGCGGCTGCCAGCAGATGCAAATCGTGATTGCCGAGCAAGGCTCTTGCGCGATCGCCTAGCGAGCGGATCAATCGTAATGTTGCCAGCGATTGCGGCCCGCGGTTGACCAGGTCGCCGACAAAAATCAAGTGTGCGCCGGGGGTGGTTGCGTCGATGCGTTTTAGTAAATCCAGCAGGCTTTGATGGCAGCCTTGCAAGTCGCCGATGGCAAATAGCTTGGGGTTGATGGGTATCATATTTTGCAACGGCTACGGTCATTGGGGTTCGCTATTGTAGATCGCTGGTTGGTTTTTTGAGTTGCGCATTATGTTTTCAGTACGAGAAACCGCTACACAACTCGCTAGAAAAGTCGACGAGGAGGCGGATGTCGCACTTTCTGCATTTTTTGCGGTCTGAAGCTGACTTGGTTATGTCAATTATTGTTAAGTTGTTATTTCGCAACAATTTGTTACGTTGCTTACCGATATGCGCCGGGTTAAAGATCGTTAAATGATAGTTAGGTAACT
Source organism: Collimonas silvisoli (assembly GCF_018305005.1). Taxonomy (GTDB): domain Bacteria; phylum Pseudomonadota; class Gammaproteobacteria; order Burkholderiales; family Burkholderiaceae_D; genus Collimonas; species Collimonas silvisoli. The sequence continues at coordinate 80,004 of NZ_JAGQEG010000003.1, read as the reverse complement.
AATATTGGCTGCGAATAGTGGATAATTCAGGGTTACGCACGAATTTGGTGATTTCGAAGAAATGCGCAGTATTCGCTGATTGTGGCGCGCGCCTTCAGAACCCTATTTTTAGGATATATACATGATATTTATTACTGGCGGAGCTGGTTTTATCGGTTCCAATTTCGTACTCGACTGGCTGGCGCAAAATGACGAGCCGGTGATTAATTTCGACAAGCTGACTTACGCTGGAAATATCAATAACCTGGCGAGCGTTCGCCAGGATCCACGTCATATTTTTGTGCAAGGCGATATTGGCGATACAGCGCAGGTTGCCGCTCTCTTGGCGCAATATAAGCCTCGCGCGATTGTCCATTTTGCGGCAGAAAGCCATGTCGACCGCTCGATCCACGGCCCAGCAGCTTTTGTGGAGACCAATGTCAATGGTACTTTTGGCCTGCTGGAAGCTGCTCGCTCCTATTGGAGCGCATTGCCAGACACCGAAAAAGCGGTATTTCGCTTTCTGCATGTGTCGACCGATGAGGTATATGGCACTCTGGGGCCGACCGACGCGCCGTTTACCGAAAACACCCAGTACGCGCCTAACAGCCCGTATTCAGCGTCTAAGGCGGCCTCCGATCATCTGGTCCGGTCTTATCACCACACCTACGGATTGCCGACACTGACTACCAATTGCTCCAACAACTATGGCTCTTACCATTTCCCGGAAAAGCTGATCCCCCTGATTATCACCAACGCCCGCGCCGGCAAGCCATTGCCGATATACGGCGATGGGCAGCAAGTGCGCGACTGGCTCTACGTGAGCGATCACTGCGCTGCGATTCGCCGGGTGCTGGAAGCGGGCAAGCCAGGAGAGGTCTATAACGTCGGCGGCTGGAATGAGAAAGCCAACCTGGATGTGGTCCATACCTTGTGTGACATCCTGGATGAACTCGATCCGAAGGCAACTGGCAGCTATCGCGATCAGATTACCTACGTCACCGACCGCCCGGGCCATGACCGCCGCTATGCCATTGACGCGCGCAAGATCGAACGTGAGCTCGGATGGAAGCCGAAGGAAACATTCGATACAGGCATTCGCAAGACGGTGCAGTGGTATTTGACCAATCAGGATTGGGTAAAAGATGTTCAATCCGGTGACTATCTGAAGTGGGTTGAGAAGAACTACGAGCAACGCCAAAGTTCGGTGGAGGATAAGCAATGACCGCGTCGACACCACAACGCCGCAAAGGAATCATCCTCGCGGGAGGCTCTGGCACTCGCTTGTATCCAGTCACCATGGCGGTCTCCAAGCAATTGCTGCCGGTGTACGACAAACCGATGATCTACTACCCTCTGACCACGCTGATGCTGGCCGGGATACGGGAAATCCTGATCATTTCGACGCCGCAGGATACGCCTCGCTTCAAAGAGTTATTGGGCGACGGACGACAGTGGGGCATTGAGCTTAGCTATGCGGTGCAACCGACACCCGACGGATTGGCGCAAGCATTCATTATTGGCCGGGATTTTGTCGGCGATTCGCCCTCCGCCTTGATTTTGGGTGACAACATTTACTACGGCCACGATTTTGAAAGCCAGTTGCGGGCGGCTTCGGCGCGCACGGAAGGCTCTACCGTGTTTGCCTATCATGTGCACGATCCGGAACGGTATGGCGTGGTCGAGTTTGACGGGCAGCGTCGTGCGGTCAGCCTTGAAGAAAAGCCAGAACAACCTAAGTCCAACTACGCTGTGACCGGCTTATATTTTTATGACCGGCAGGTGTGCGATATCGCCGCCAGCATCAAACCTTCGCCGCGTGGCGAGCTGGAAATTACCGATGTCAATCGTATTTACCTCGAAAAAAATCAACTAGATGTTGAGCTAATGGGGCGGGGCATGGCATGGCTCGATACTGGTACGCATGAGTCGTTACTGGATGCCGGACAATTCATCGCTACGATTGAGAATCGCCAGGGACTGAAAGTCGCTTGTCCGGAAGAGATTGCTTTTCGTAAGGGCTATATCGATGCCGCGCAACTTGAAATGTTGGCGCAACCATTGAGGAAAAATAGCTATGGCCAATATCTGCTGCAATTACTGACCGACAAGGTGTATTAAACATGCAAGTTCAAACAACCAATATTCCGGATGTCTTCATTATCGAACCAAAAGCCTTTGGCGATGATCGAGGTTTTTTTTACGAAAGTTTTAATGAGCGCCGTTTTAAAGAGTTAACCGGCGTTACAACAAACTTCGTTCAGGATAATCACTCCAAATCTGCGAAAAATGTCCTGCGTGGTTTGCACTATCAAATTCAGCAACCGCAAGGGAAATTGGTGCGCGTCGTAGCTGGAGAAGTATTTGATGTTGCCGTTGATATCCGTAAAAGCTCGCCGACATTTGGTCACTGGGTTGGCGCGACTTTATCTGCTGACAATAAGCGTCAGCTTTGGGTGCCGCCAGGTTTTGCGCATGGTTTTGTCGTCACAAGCGAGTCTGCTGAATTCCTGTACAAGACAACGGATTATTGGGCGCCGGAATTCGAACGTTCGATTCTTTGGAGCGACCCTGTCATTGCTATTAACTGGCCGCTTAGTGGTGCGCCATTGTTGTCTGGCAAGGATCAAGTCGGTAAATTGCTGGCAGATGCCGAGGTATTTGCATGAAGATTCTGGTAACAGGCAAGAGCGGACAGGTTGGGTATGAGCTGGAGCGTAGTCTGCAGGGGTTGGGCGAGATTGTTGCACTTGACCGTAATCAGATGGATTTATCGAATTTGGATCAGGTACGTGATGTCATCCGTGCAGTCAAGCCTGACTTGATCATCAACCCGGCAGCTTATACCGCGGTTGACAAGGCTGAGAGCGAGCCGGAACTGGCTATGCGCATCAACGGCGAAGCGCCGGGAGTCATGGCCGAGGAGGCGCAAAGGCTCGGTGCAGCGATGATTCATTATTCAACCGATTATGTATTTGACGGCACTAAGAGTAGCGCTTACACAGAGGAAGATAGGCCCAACCCTCAAAGTGTGTATGGGCGGACCAAGCTTGAAGGTGAAAAAGCAGTAGCGCAAGCATGTCCAGCTCACTGGATTTTCCGCACCAGTTGGGTCTATGGAGTACATGGCGGAAATTTCCTTAAGACAATATTGCGTTTAGCTAAAGAGCGAGAAAACATCCGAATTGTGGCGGATCAGGCAGGGGCGCCAACTTGGGCGCGTACTATTTCAAGGACCACTGCAGCCGCATTGCGGTCTTCAGTTCCAGTCGCGGATCATATTCTTGCTACTGCGGGTATTTACAATTTATGCGCTAGCGGCGACACTACTTGGCACGGTTATGCTCAACATGTCGTCGCGCAGGCCCAACTTCAAGGTTTATCGCTTAAGCTCACTTCTGAAGCTATCGAGGCAATTTCCACCGAGGCTTATCCGCTCCCGGCTCCAAGACCGCGTAACTCTCGTCTTGCGACACATAAATTGCAAAATGCATTTCAGCTTTCCCTGCCGGATTGGCAAGTTGATATGGATTCTTGCCTGAGCGAGTTGATTGCAAGGAACGAATGAAAAATCATAGTATTTCCCCTAAGGCCTTAGCAAATTCACTTTGGCAGCACCGAAACCTCATCCGCGATCTGGCTCGTCGTGATGCCGTTGGCCGCTATAAAGGATCTTTTTTTGGCATCGTATGGTCGCTGATTACACCGCTCTTTATGTTGGCCATCTATACTTTTGTATTCAGCCAGATATTCAAAGCGCGCTGGGGCGGCGGCGGGAGTGATTCCAAGACCGAATTTGCCATTATTCTGTTCGCCGGACTGATCGTATTCAATCTTTTCTCCGAATGTATCAATCGCGCTCCGGGAATCATTCTAGCTAACGCCAATTTTGTAAAAAAAGTGGTGTTCCCTCTTGAGATACTGCCTTGCGTAAATTTATGCTCTGCGCTGTTCCACGCCACCATCAGCATTACAGTATTGCTGGCTTTCGAATTCATTGTTACTGGCACTTTACCGTCGACTGTCTGGATGATTCCGATTGTACTGTTACCCCTCATGCTACTTATTTTGGGACTTAGCTGGTGGCTAGCTGCTACAGGCGTTTTTTTGCGCGATATCGGTCAGACTGTTGGCATTTTCATGACGGCACTTATGTTTGTGTCGCCAATATTCTTTCCTTCATCCTCTTTGCCTGGGGATTGGAAGATCTTGGTTAAATTAAACCCGCTAGCCCTTCCTATCGAACAGGCGCGCCAAGTACTCGTCTGGGGCACCGCCATCAACTGGGATGAATGGATGATCTACACTGGAATCGCCGGTGTTATCGCATGGACGGGTTTCGTCTGGTTTCAAAAAGCACGTAAAGGATTTGCCGATGTCCTCTGAAATAGCTGTTCGTGTCAGCGGGCTGAGTAAATGTTTTAGTACATACGATCGCCCGCAAAATCGCCTTAAACAGAGTCTCTACAGCTTAGCTGCGCGGTTGCTGCCAAATGGCCAGTTGCGGCAGCGACTACAGCAACGCGCCCATGCATGCGCCCGTCATTTCTGGGCGTTACATGACATCGATTTTGAAGTCAAAAAAGGTGAAACTGTCGGTGTTATCGGTCGGAATGGTTCGGGTAAGAGTACTTTGCTGCAAATCATTTGCGGGACGCTTGCGCCTACCAGTGGGCAGGTGGAAGTTAACGGGCGGGTTGCTGCGCTGCTGGAGCTTGGATCCGGGTTCAATCCAGAATATTCTGGTCGAGAAAATGTCTATCTCAATGGCCAACTGCTAGGGCTTACGCGGGAGCAAGTAGACCAGCGCTTTGGCGATATCGCCGCTTTTGCTGATATCGGCGATTTTATCGATCAGCCGGTAAAAGCATATTCCAGCGGGATGTACGTCAGGTTGGCATTTGCGGTCATTGCCCATGTTGATGCGGATGTTTTGGTAGTGGATGAGGCGCTTGCTGTCGGCGATGCATTTTTTACCCAAAAATGCATGCGTTTTCTGCGTAAATTCATGAAGACAGGCACTGTGCTGTTCGTCAGCCACGACACCGGATCACTCAAAAACCTTTGCACTCACGCAATCTGGATAGAAAAGGGCAGGATGTTGCAGACCGGTAGCCCGAAAGACGTCTGCGACCTCTATTTACAGGCATTCTATGAGGCTCAACAAGGAAAGAGCACCACGACCCAAATGCGCGCAGCCGTTAAGCAAAGCGATAAGCCAGCCAAGGACCAGCGGTTGACGTTTTTGAATGCGACCAATTTGAGAAACGACATCAAGCTTTTCGCGTTTGACCCCGATGCAGCATCGTTCGGAAAAGGGGGGGCTCAAATTACTGGTGTGGAGTTTTATGATGCTGCAGAGCACCCGCTGTCCTGGGTTGTCGGGGGGGAGTCAGTTACCTTGAAAATCAGCGTAGTGGCGCATCAACTCCTGGAATCGCCAATCGTTGGTTTTTACATCAAGGACAAACTGGGACAAACGCTGTTTGGAGATAATACGTATTTAAGCTATCACGACCACGCCGTAGTTTGCCACGAAAGCGATTTATTGGAGGCGGAGTTTTCTTTCCTGATGCCGATCCTGCCGCGAGGCGAGTATACGGTCAACGTTGCCATCGCTGAAGGAACGCAAGACGAGCATACGCAATTACATTGGATACACGACGCCTTGTTGTTCAAGTCCGAATCGTCAAGCGCAAGTACCGGGCTGGTCGGAATTCCGATGGAAAATATTCGGCTTGCAGCCTATGCCGACCACGCAGATCAAGGCGTGAAGTGAAGCTGTTGTCGGACTAAGCAGAAATTTATCAGATTAGCATAGAGAAGCGAAATATTATGAATGCACAAGGGTTACCCGAAGAACTGCAAGCACCCGAGTTGGAATGGAGCGGTGAACGTTTTATTCCAGGCATGCCTGGCGTGATTGTGTTGGAACACCTGCACCGCTACGCAGTAGCGCAAAACTACGCAGGTGGCTTATGCGTCCTCGATATCGCCTCCGGCGAAGGCTACGGCACCAGTATCCTCGCCGCAGTTGCGCATAGCGCTATTGGTGTAGACATCAGCCCAGATGCCGTTAAGCACGCTCAACTCACCTATCAAGCCCCCAATCTAGAGTACCGTAATGGTTCTTGCGCGGCTATTCCTGTTGAGTCGGCCAGTATCGATCTGGTCGTCAGTTTTGAGACAATTGAACATCATGATCAGCACGAGGCCATGATGCGTGAAATCAAGCGGGTGCTGAAACCGGATGGCCTGTTGCTTATATCGAGTCCCAACAAGCTTGAGTATTCAGATGTGCCGGGATACGATAATCCCTACCACGTCAAGGAATTGTATCTGGACGAATTTCAACAACTGCTCAATCAACACTTTACGCATACAGCGCTCTATGGACAGCGCGTGCTGACGGCCTCGGCTACCGTCCCGATGGGTAGCTGCGACATGGCTTTCAAACATTTTTACGACGTTCGGTTGCCCGCTGCTTTCGACGCGCAACTGCATCGGCCACTCTATTTTCTGGCGTTTGCCGGCGACGTTCCGTTGCCGGATATGGGGGCTACCCTGTATGAGGATTTTGGTACTCTTGACGAACCTGCTTTGCAGTCGTCGTCATTTTCTGCAGAGAGAACTCAGAGCAAGCTGTACATGCATCATGTTGGTCAAACTGGCTATTCGGAAAAAGACGTATTAGCACGACCAATTTTGCTTGGCGGCGGCAAGCAGAATGTCAAATTCACGTTCCAGAACCGGGTCGCCGAGATAGATCACCTCAGGCTTGATGTCACAGAATGCCCCGCTGTCATCCGCATGGAGTCCATGCGACTGTTGGATGCAATCGGGAAAACGACCTGGGAATGGGATGGCGATACCACCATATTTCGGAATATGGGAGAAATTCAGATTCACAAGCTTGATGACTCTAGCAACGAAATCACGCTAATTGCAACCGGGGGCGATCCCCGGTTTGATTTTGACCTTTCGCCAGAGGTTATCCAAAATATAGATGTCAACTGGCAGTTGGAAATCGTTCTTACGCCGCAGAAATTATCGGCCGACGAAGTCAACTTAGATTTAAGCAATCAGGTAGGAGCTGGATTTTTAAAAATTACAACGCTTCTCAATGATAAATTATCGGCTGATGAAATCAGCTTAGATCTAAGTAATCAGGTAGGGACTGAATTTTTAAAGATTACTACACTTCTCAATGAGAAAACGCATCTGATTGAGCATAAAATTGATAATGAACTATCGTATATACATAACGATTTAATGCAGGAGATAAAAGATTTACGAGAGAAAAATACTCTTCTCATGCAACATCTCACAGAAAAAGAAAAGATACTCGGTATTGTAAAAGGTCATTGGTCGTGGAGATGGGTGCAGAAAAAAATTGGATTATAAATATTTTCAGTTATGGTGAAACCCTGATTCTTGAAGAATGATCTTCTATCGGTACATTCACCATTTTCTGAAAATTAATGTAATAAGAAAAATTGAATAAATGCGAATGGTATCGCATTGTATATTAATTTCTTTAAGTTAAATAATGTCAACTAAAATATCCAATGCCAAAGCGGTATTACGTCGAATTTATCGCCGATTACCTTTGTCGCCAGGGGCTAGGGCAAATATCAAGCGCATATATACTAATATTTCATTGAAAATTGCGTACTACCATTTTATTGATTGGAAAAGAGGTTTTCTGAGAGATTCAGAGATGCCACCTATTGAATGGTCTCTGGATGTTCCATCGCTGGATTCAACAATAGAGAAAAAGATCCGTATATCAGGCTGGTGTTTTTCTACCAATATACCTGTACGTGAAGTGTTTGTATTTATTGATGGCAGGAAATTTCAGTGTAAAACACAACAACCGCGTCCTGACGTTGGCATCCATTTTAATGAGGCGTCGTACTCTGCAAATAGCGGGTTTATTATAGATGTCGAATTGGATGTTGGTGACCATACTATTGATTTGGTAGTCAAACTCGCCGGTATAAAACCTCATCAGCTGGTTAGTCAGCGGAAATTTACAGTTTTCAGCCGGAGCTACGCAGAGTGGGTACGCCAATACGACACAATTGATGATGCAAAGCGGTTTGAAATCGTAGCAGCAATAGAAAAAATGGCCTATAAGCCATTAATTAGCGTGGTAATGCCGGTTTACAATCTTCCTGTAGAATTGCTTAACGAAGCAATTTTATCGGTTACGAATCAGCTTTATACGCATTGGGAGCTCTGTATTGCGGATGATGCTTCTCCCAATCCGAAAATAGGGAAAATTCTCCGTCAGCACCAGGAGCGAGATTCACGCATTAAAGTGGTTTTCCGCAAAGAAAATGGCCATATTTCTGCCGCATCTAACTCTGCGCTGGAATTGGTGAGCGGCGATTATATCGCCTTGCTTGATCACGATGATCTGCTGGCCGAAAACGCACTTTTCCATATAGCGGAAGCTATTAATAAAAATCCTGATGTTCAATTGATTTATTCCGATGAAGATAAAATAGATCTTGATGGTGTACGTTCAAGCCCATACTTTAAGTGCGATTGGAACTATGATTTATTTCTGTCGCACAATATGTTCTGCCATCTTGGGGTTTATAAAACTTCTTTGGTAAAGGAGGTTGGTGGGTTCAGAGTCGGGTATGAGGGATCGCAAGACTATGACTTGGCACTACGATGCATTGCGAAATTGCCAAATTCTGAACAAATTCATCATATCCCTCGCGTGCTGTACCATTGGCGCATCATGCCGGGCAGCACAGCTTTGAATGGTTCAGAAAAGCCATATGCCATGCTTGCCGGTGAGCGGGCGATAAATGATCATTTTGCGCGCATCGGTATCAAAGCAAAATCGGAGATAGTTGGACATAGTTACAGAATTCATTATGAAATTCCGGACAATCAACCTCTTGTATCATTGATAATTCCAACACGTAATGGCTATAAGCTGATAAAGCAGTGTGTTGAAAGTATTTTAAAAAAAACCAGCTATAAAAATTATGAAATATTGATAATTGACAATAATTCTGACGATCGAAAAACAATTGATTATTTAGAGTCATTCGAAAATAATCCCATCGTTAAGGTAATAAGAGATGAGGGAGTATTTAATTATTCCGCAATTAATAATCGTGCCGTAAAAGCATCGTCAGGATCTATTATCGGATTGGTAAATAATGATATTGAAGTAATTTCACCGGACTGGCTAACAGAGATGGTTAGCTTGGCAATTCAAAAAGATGTTGGTGCGGTCGGTGCGCGTCTTTTATACCCAGATTCAACTTTGCAGCATGGTGGAGTTATTTTAGGTATCGGGGGGGTAGCAGGCCACGCGCATAAATATATTGACTATACTGATAAAGGTTATTTCGGTAGGGGAGGTTTATGCCAGTCATTTTCAGCAGTTACTGCAGCGTGTCTGATTGTAAGAAAAACTATTTATGAGCAGGTAGGTGGTCTTGATGAGGAAAATCTTGCAGTTGCGTTTAATGATGTAGATTTATGTTTAAAGATAAGATCTATCGGATTCAGAAATGTTTGGACTCCGTACGCCGAACTTTATCACCATGAGTCTGCGACCCGAGGGGCGGAGGATACTGCGGAAAAAAAAGAAAGATTTAAAGGAGAGGTTGCATACATGCAGAGGAAATGGGCGAATATCATAGAGCATGATCCTGCTTATAGTCCAAACCTGACCTTAGATAAAGAAGATTTTGATCTTGCCTGGCCGCCGAGATAAAAATAATATTTATCTGCATATTCAATTTCATTTAGCTATGTAAAATGACCCCGTAAAACCGGGCAAGAATGTAAGTCATTCGCTTGTACACATCTTTGATGCCATGCAGCTAGCCGCAGAAATATTGTTTGGAGAAACGTTCATATAAGAGATTCCCTAGAAAATGATTTCTGATTATCTAAAATGAAACCATGAAAAAAGCCGCAATCATTACTGGTATTACCGGTCAAGACGGTGCTTATTTAGCGCAACTTCTACTCGAAAAAAACTACGCTGTTTACGGTACTTACCGTCGTACCAGTTCGGTCAATTTCTGGCGTATGGATGAGTTGGGTGTCTTAACCCATCCTGACCTGCACTTGGTGGAATCCGATTTGACGGATCCGGGTTCTACACTGGCTCTGGTTCAGAAAGTGCAGCCCGACGAGATATATAACCTTGCGGCTCAGAGCTTTGTTGGGGTTAGTTTTGATCAGCCGACTACCACCGCGCAAATTACCGGATTGGGAGCATTAAATCTGCTGGAAGCGATTCGCCTGGTCAATCGAAAGATCAAGTTTTATCAAGCGTCGACATCGGAAATGTTTGGCAAGGTCCAGGCTATCCCACAGGTTGAAGACACGCCTTTTTATCCACGCAGCCCCTACGGCGTTGCCAAACTCTATGCGCACTGGATGACAGTCAACTATCGCGAGAGCTACGATATCTTCGGTTCTAGCGGGATCCTGTTCAATCACGAAAGTCCGTTGCGTGGACGTGAGTTCGTTACGCGCAAGATCACCGATTCGGTCGCCAAGATCAAGTTGGGTCAATTGGATTGCGTGGAGCTTGGCAACCTTGATGCAAAACGCGACTGGGGCTTTGCAAAAGAATACGTGGAAGGCATGTGGCGTATGCTGCAGGCGGATCAGCCGGATACCTTCGTGCTGGCGACCAATCGTACTGAAACTGTGCGCGACTTCGTAAGCATGGCTTTCAAGGGGGCCGGAATCACCGTGGATTTCAAGGGCTCTGCCGAGAATGAAACTGCGTTGGATGTTGCTACTGGTAAAACAGTCATGCGGATCAATCCTAAGTTTTACCGGCCGGCTGAAGTAGAGTTACTGATAGGCGATCCTGCGAAGGCCAAGGCTAAATTGGGCTGGGAGCCAACTACCACATTGGAAGAACTGTGCTCGATGATGGTTGAGGCTGATTTGCGCCGAAATCAGAAGGGATTCTCGTTTTGAGGATACTGCTTACTGGGGCGGACGGCTTTACCGGTCGCCACTTTGCCGATAGCGCCAAGGCCGCTGGGCATGCCTTGATTGCCGTCAACTCCGATTTAAAAGATCGTGAGGGTTTGAAGCAGGAGATTTTGAAAGCTGAGCCGGATGCGGTGGTGCATTTGGCCGCTATCAGCTTCGTGGGACATGCTGATGTCAGTGCTTTCTATGACGTCAATGTCATTGGAACTTTGAATCTCCTAGATGGATTGACTGCGTTGCCGCAGATTCCACGGAAGATTTTACTGGCGAGTAGCGCCAACGTTTACGGCAATTGTGAGCAATCTCCTATTTCCGAGGAACAGGCGCCCGCTCCGGTCAATCACTACGCGATGAGTAAATTGGCCATGGAATACATGGCGAGAAATTACTTGGACAGATTGCCGCTTTTTTTTGTGAGGCCATTTAACTATACGGGCTTGGGACAGACAGAGTCTTTTTTGATTCCCAAGCTGGTGGCGCACTTTGCGCGGCAGGCGGCGTTTGTCGAGCTGGGTAATCTGGATGTCGAACGGGAATTTAATGACGCGCGGTTTGTTTGCGACGCATATTTGAAATTGCTGGAAAAGGGTGTGTCTGGAGAGATTTACAATGTTTGTTCAGGTAAACCTGTAACGCTCAAGTCAGTTATTGAGTTGTTGCGCAAAATTTCCGGGCATGAGTTGGAGGTCAAAGTGAACCCAGATTTCGTACGTGCGAATGAAGTCCATCGCTTATGCGGTGTGCCGACGAAACTGGAAAAATGTATCGGTGCATTGTCGCATCCGTCACTGGAAGACACATTGCAGTGGATGCTGAGAAATCAAATCTGAAATAGAAATCATGCTTATTCCTGTCATCTTATGCGGCGGTGCCGGTTCCCGCCTTTGGCCAGTTTCACGAGAAATGCATCCGAAACCATTTATCCGTCTGGAAAATGGACAAAGTCTTTTGCAATGCGCCTGGTTGCGTGGTGCGAATCTTCCAGGCGTGGCAGAGGTTCTCACAGTAACCAACCATGAACTTTTCTTTAAGACGGAAAGCGAATATCGTGAAGTGGCAGGCAAGGCGCCAAAAAATTTAGCCAACAGTTTTATCCTGGAGCCGTTCGGCCGTAATACTGCCCCAGCGGTTGCTGCGGCAGCGTTGCAAATAGCGGCGACCCATGGCGAGGATGCACTCATGCTGGTATTGGCCGCGGACCATCTCATCGCCGACCAGGATGCGTTTTCGCTGGCGGTATCCAAGGCGATGAAGCTTACACAGGAAGGCAAGCTGGTTACTTTCGGGATTACTCCGGAATCACCTGAGACAGGCTTCGGTTATATAGAAGCGGTTGGTAATTCCGTATTGCGTTTCGTCGAAAAACCGACGCTTGAAAAAGCACAAGAGTACGTGGCTTCAGGCTCTTACTTGTGGAATTCCGGCATATTTTGCTTTTCTGCCGGGGCGCTATTGCGTGAAATGGCGCAGCATTGTCCGAAAATCCTTGAGACCACCCGTGCTTGCCTTGCACAGGCTGACAAATCCGAAGGCAAGGACTATAGCAAAACCGAATTGGCGGCAGATGATTTCGAGCAGGTGCCGGATGATTCCATTGATTATGCGGTCATGGAGAGATCCAAAAATGTTGCGGTCGTCCCCTGCAGTATCGGTTGGAGCGATATCGGGTCATGGTGCGCGTTGGGCGATTTGATCAGCCCCGATGGCAGAGGCAATCGCATCGAAGGCGATGTCATGATTCACGATGTGACCAACAGCCACATCAAGAGCCATGAGCGGATGATCGGCGTGGTCGGCGTGGATAACCTGATCATCGTCGATACACCCGATGCCTTGCTGGTAGCCGATAGCAGCCGCGCACAGGATGTCAAGCATCTCTATTCGCAGCTCAAGTCGCAAGGTCACGATACCCACAAGATCCATCGTACTGTGCATCGTCCGTGGGGAACTTATACGATATTGGAAGAGGGGCCTCGCTTCAAGATCAAGCGTATTGTAGTCAAGCCGAGAAGCCACCTCAGTCTGCAAATGCACCATCATCGCAGCGAGCACTGGATCGTGGTGAGCGGTATGGCTCGGGTGGTGAATGGCGATAACGAATTGTTCGTCAATTCGAATGAATCTACATATATTCCCGCGGGTAATAAACACCGTCTTGAAAATCCCGGAGTTGTTGATCTCGTCATGATCGAAGTGCAAAGTGGCGACTACTTGGGCGAAGACGATATAGTGCGCTTTGACGATATCTACGGCAGGAAGTAAATTCCACTGTTTTTCCTGATGCCTCATTGGTTCTTGAGGCACATTTCTCCTTAGGTCGGACTTTTAGCCCGGTGCCAGCGCATATTAGGCTATTTATTTCAGTCGTTGCAGTCGCGACGATGTATCGTGTCGCCTCTCGTGGAAAATAGTTATTTACTGGTCGATTATGGCAAAAGTTGTTTCTGTCACTGTGGCGTATCAGCCGGATCCGGATTTGCTGGAGCAGCAGTTGCGGGCGCTTGCATCACAGGTGAGTGTTATCGTGGTGGTGGATAACGGCAGCGATAATGTGTCTGACTGGCATTTGCGCGTTGCAGCCGAAACTGGCGCCCGCGTTTTGCGGCTTGCCGGCAACGTCGGCATAGCCGCAGCCCAGAATACCGGCATTCGCTTTGCGCAGGAAGCCGGCGCCAGCCATGTGCTGTTGATGGATCATGACAGTATCCCGGAGCCGGGCATGGTTGATGCTTTACTGGCTGCCGAATCTCGGTTTTTGTCAAAAGGTGTCAATGTTGCAGCGCTAGGACCGGTGCGTATCGATCGCCGTACCGGATCGTTGTCCGGATTTGTCAGGCGGCAGGGCGCGAAGGTCGGGTGGGTGACCTGTGCCGCTGCCGTAGATGGATTGATCGAAGCAGATTTCTTGATCGCTTCCGGAAGTTTGATACCTGTTGCCGCATTGAACGTGGTTGGTTTGATGAATGAAGGCTATTTCATCGACCACGTGGATACGGAGTGGTGTTTGCGGGCGCGTGACAAGGGACTGACGATTGTCGGCGTATGCACCGCAAGGCTAAGCCATCGCCTTGGTGACAGTGTAGTGCGTGTTTGGGTAGGGCATTGGCGTGAAGTGCCTCTGAATTCGCCAGTTCGTAATTATTATATGTTTCGCAACACCGTGCTTATGATGCGATTCGCACCTATGTCTTGGGTATGGCGGCGAAACCACATGTTTCGCTTGCTGCAATACGTTGTCTTTTCTTCTATCGCTGTTGCGCCGCGCTGGAAGAGGATCGGCTTGATGGCCAAGGGCATTTGGCATGGCTTGAAAGGGCGTACCGGTCCATTGACCGTATTGATTGATCAAACAACTGATGGTGGCGCAGGATGATGACGGGAAGCAAAGATACGTTGACATGCGGAGTGGCGCTCTGCACTTTTAACGGGCGCTCTTACCTTGATGAGCAGTTGGCTAGTCTCTTGGACCAGGAGCGTCGGCCGGATCGGATCGTGATCTATGACGACGGTTCGGTGGACGGCACTTGGGAGTTTGTGCAGGAATGGGCGCAGAACGCAGCATTACCCGTTTCCGTGTATCGGCATCCGGAACGCATGGGCTATATCAAGAATTTTGAAGCCGCGGTGCAAGCGCTCGATACGGATCTGATTTTTCTGTGTGATCAAGACGATATCTGGCTGCCGAATAAAATTGCCTTGATGGCGAACGAATTTGCGAAACATCCGGATCTGCTTTTGTTGCATACCAACGCAAAGCTGGTTAACGCCGCTGCTCAGGATTTGGGCGTTTCGCTATTCGAGGCACTGAGATTGTCGGAAAGCGAGCGCCGCGCCGTTTTGGCGGGAAATGCGCTTGAGATATTGTGTCGACGCAATCTGGTCACCGGCGCCACGGCGGCCTTTCGTCGGTGTTTGCTGGATATTGCCTTACCATTTCCGGCTGCCTTGGTACATGATGAGTGGCTCGCCATAGCCGCCGCGACGCATGGCCGGATGAGCTTGCTTGACACACCCACGATTCTTTATCGTCAGCATGCGAATAATGCGCTCGGGATGCCTTTGTCGAAATGGAGGATTTGGCAGCTGTTGAGCGCTCCGCCAGGCCAGTTTCATGCAAAGTATGCAGCCCGGCAAGGGGAGTTGATGAGGCAATTGTCAAAATTGTCCTCGATGCATGCGATTGAGCCGCCCCCGTTCTTGCCTGAAATGAAGAAACATGTCGAGTTCCGCTCGCATCTTCCCAGTGATAAATTGAAACGAATTGCAAGCATTTTCTCAGAATGGAAAAGCGGCCGCTATCATGTGTTTTCAAATGGAATGCGTAGTGTGGTAAGGGATATTGTTAATCGCTGAAATAGATTTTTGATAATTTCAATCATGGAAAAATTATAATTCCAGGATTGAGGGATTGCGACGCCTCTTTCTATTTATATTTACAACTATACTAATGATGACTCCCAGATTTTCAATTTCGATCGTTAGCCATGGTCATGGAAAATATATCGAGAGATTGATTGAGGATCTGATTCGTTTGAATCGGTCGGACATTGAGGTGATTCTTACCCTGAATTTACCGGAGTCTTTCGTTTTTGATTTTCCTGCGTTGCCATTTGATTTGAGAGTCATTAAAAATGATCGGATAAAGGGATTCGCTCGCAATCACAATGCAGCTTTTGCCATTAGTAATGGGGATAATTTTGTTATCTTGAATCCGGATATCAAATTGGGCTTCGATCCGTTTGATGTCATGTTGTCCACGATTAAGGAGAATCCCAACAGCATTTGTGCGCCGTTAATCGTCAATAAACAAAATAAAATTGAAGATAGCGCGCGTAATTTTCCTAGCCCGATTTTGTTGGGAAAAAGATTGCTCAGCAGAGCTTTTCATTTTTCTTTGCCTCTGGAAGTGCTGACCGTGAGAGGCGATGTCATTGTGCCGGACTGGGTGGCCGGTATGTTCATGGTTGTTCCGCGTGAGATTTATGGTCGTTTACACGGCCTGAGCGAGCGCTACCACATGTATTTCGAAGATGTCGATTTGTGTGCAAGGGCGCGCCTGGCCGGCTATCAGGTATTGGTGAATCAACGCGTAAGCGTTATTCATGAGGCGCAACGCGATAGTCATCGCAAGTTGCGATATTTGTCCTGGCATATCCAAAGTGCAATGAAATTCTTTACTTCCAGTGCCTATTTGAGAATTAGCGCAAATCGCTTGCGGGCCAATATGTCCAGAAAATAAAGGCGACGCCGCCGATGGTGCGCATGGTTTTCATCCGGGATTCGCATTGGCTTAGACAGAATAGCTGCGTTACACGCGAAGTCAGAATGCAACAAGTATCGTTGGCATTGTGAAAAATTTCTGAATTACGTAGTTGGTGGAGTGCCATAATGGCCCTCGTTTGACATTATCGGCACTCACTGGAATGACTTCTTTTCTCATTAGCTTCGTTATCTCATTTCTGGCAACGATGATCGTATTGCGGTTGGCTCATCATGGCCATGTCCCGCTTGATAACGACCTCACTGGCGTCCAAAAATTTCACGCCCGGATCGTGCCGCGCATTGGCGGTTTGCCGCTTTTCATTGCCTCGATATCGGCAGGAGTTATTACGTATTATCGCGATGCTGCCGTCGGAGCCCTGATATTGCTTTTGATGGCTTCCTCTGCAGTGGCATTTCTGGCGGGCTTGACAGAAGATCTGACAGGCCGGGTGCGGGCGCTGCATCGTTTGCTGCTGACGATGGTTTCGGCTGCCGTCGGCATTTACCTGTTGAATGCGGTGGTTGTGCGAATCGATGTTGTCGGGCTGGATATGCTCATGCATTATCGCTGGGTGGCTATTCCATTGACCGTTGTTCTGGTCGCGGGAATAGCCAATGCGGTGAACCTGATCGACGGCTTCAATGGATTGGCGAGCGTCGTAACCATGTTTATGTTGTTCTCGCTTGGCTACGTTGCCTGGCAAGTTAACGACGTCTTTGTGATGACTGCCGCACTTGTGATTGCCGGCGCTATCGCCGGGTTCTTATTATGGAACTATCCTTTTGGCTTGATCTTTCTCGGTGACGGTGGTGCTTATTTTTTAGGGTTTATGCTTGCCGAACTGGCGATCCTGCTGGTGGCGCGCAACCCGCAAGTATCTGCATGGTATCCTGCCCTGCTGTTGGTTTATCCCGCATTCGAGACGGTGTTTTCAATCTATCGCCGACTCTTGGTCAGGCGTACTTCACCTGGCATGCCGGATGGAATTCATCTGCATAGCCTGATTTTCCGTCGCATCGTGCGTTGGGCTGTCGGCTACCACGATGCTCGCATGATCACCCGCAGTAACTCCCTGACATCGCCATATTTATGGGCGCTCTCGTTGTTGGCGGTGGCGCCGGCAACGTTATTTTGGCGTCATCCATGGATGTTGCTGGGCTTCTTCTTGTTATTTGTACTGTCATATGTCTGGTTGTACCTCCGCATTGTGCGTTTCAAGGTGCCTGGCTGGATGGCAATTAAGCGGCGAAATAAGAGTAAGTATAGATAGATGAACGTTTTTCATTGTCGGCTTTCGCAAACCTCAATTGCTGATTGTTTGGCGATCCGCAATAAGGAATGTGTAGGAACAGCCATACCTTAAATGTGGTGGCGATAAAGGCCGCGACGCTGCTAAGGATTTTCGCTCTTGAATAGGGGTTTTTAAAGAGATTGCCATGTTGCGATTTTTCATCTTCAATCTGTTGGGAAATATCATTCCAATGCCGATCGCATTGATCTGTGTGCCCGTGATTTCCCATCACGCCGGTGTCGATCGCTTGGGCGCTTTGGGCATCGTGTGGGCGCTGGTTGGTTATTTCAGTTTTCTCGATTTCGGTTTGAGTCGCGTAGTTACGCGTCGTGTTGCCCACGCGATTGAGAAAGGCCGATTGTTCGAAGAATTGTGTGAGCTGCGTGGTTTCTTCCTGTGGTGGGCGATCCCGGTAATGCTGGTGATTGCTCTCATATTGCTGATTGCCGGTCCATGGATCAGCCGTATTTGGTCAGAAGGCCAAATTGCTATGGAAATTGCGAGCGCATGGAGCTGGATTGCCTGGTGCGTGCCCATTACCCTGGCGACAAACTGGTTTCGGGGCATGCTTGAGGGCATGCAGCAATTCGGTCGCTTGAATGTGCTGCGGGTTGTTTTCGGCAGCTGGAATTATGCGGCTCCGGCGATTATCGTATTCTGGTATCCGAACTTGGAAGCCATGATCATCACCATTGTGCTGTGGCGATTTTTGGCCTTGATTGCGCATCTGTTCGCCTGTGTTCTTGTCGAACGCCAAATTGTCTTCGGCGTCGCCCCCAGAAAAATTGGTTCATTAAGTAATTTTTTCCGTGAGGGGGGATGGATGACAGTGTCGAACGTTATCAGCCCCTTGATGGTGTACTTCGATCGATTTTTGCTGGCATCCATGGTGCCAGCGAGAGCCATAGCCTGGTATGTAGTTTCACTTGAGCTGATGATGCGTACCAGTGTGATACCCGGGGCGCTCGCAAGCGTGCTGTTCCCCAAGTTTTCGGGGGTACATGACGCTGCGGAGGAGGGTGTTGAAGCTAATTTATATGAGCGCGGCATTCGCATAATAGGTTCTATCATGTTGCCGGTATGCGCCATTGCTGTGGTTCTGTCGTATGGGGGTATGAAATTGTGGATGGGCGAGCCATTTGCGATAAATAGCTATCGGATAATACAGATCATTGCCGTCGGAATATTCGTTAATTCCGTGGCGCATTTTCCGTTTGCCTGGATACAGGGAGTGGGGCGTTCGCATTTGACCGCGCGTCTTCATTTAGCAGAACTGCCGTTGTATATGGCAGGCCTGTATTTCGCTGCGCTCAATTGGGGAATTCTTGGCGCCGCATGGATGTGGACCATACGGGTATCCCTGGATTGCATGGCTCTTTTATGGGTGGGCCCTGCAGCAGTAAGGCGCAAGATTCTCCCCTTTGTTTGTTTGGGGGGCGGATTTCTGCTTGCTATTGGTTTCCTGGGCGGGGCGGACCTGTCGATGTTTGAGCGGGCGGTGCTGGGAACCGTGTCGATAATGATCGCTTGCGGTATTTCCTGGTTTATATTTCTTCCTAAAAGGGATCGCAAGGTATTGGTAAAATTAAGTTGGTCGATCACGAAAATTTTCGGTTAATCAAAAACTTTATACCTGTTGTTTTGTCCAAGAGCAATTTAGAGTTAATGCTACTGACGATTTGAGTTTGTATGTCTTTCCCCGTATGTCGTACAATTTTCAAAAGTGCAAATTAATATTGAAGGGATTTTTATGAATTTATCAGATATGTCGATTACCGAGTTGCGTGCTTTGCAGGAGCAGATAGCGCAGGAAATTAAAGCCAAGACGCAAGCAGAGTTGGTGAAGGCGCGCGAAGAAATTCTGGCGATTGCTCAACATGCCGGTATTTCCTTGAAAGATTTATTGGACTCGCAATCGAACGCTAAAAATCGTGCTCCGAAAACCAAGGTGGCAGTACGTTATCGTCATCCGGCTGACAGTTTGCTGCAATGGACCGGCCGTGGACGCCAGCCAAAATGGGTTCAGGAATGGGTTGCTGCCGGTAAATCTGTGGATGATCTGCGGGTATAAGTCGGTAAATTTATTATTTCTGGTATTCTTCAACGCGCTTGAAAACAGCGCTATAGGAAAATATTGCGGGAGTTGTTATTTCCCGAGTTGGCTTTCGTTCGTCAAGTGTGATGAATTGCAGGCATATGACGCCGGCAATTATGGTGATGACTGCCGATTATCAGATCTCAATTGCTTGTTCAAGAAATCTGCCCAATTATTCATATTGGGCAGCCATACCTTTACATAAAAACCATGCTCCCAATCTCAAAATCGATATTTAAAGCCTATGACATCCGCGGGATCGTTGGCAAAACATTAGACGCCGGCATCGCTCGCCAAATCGGCCAGGCGTTTGGTGCCGCCGCGCGCGCCAAAGGCGAGCAAGTGGTGATTATCGGTCGCGACGGTCGTTTGTCGGGGCCTGAACTTGCTGCGGCGCTGGCAACCGGATTGCAGGCTGCAGGTGTCGATGTTGTGGATTTGGGCCTGGTGGCAACGCCGATGGTGTACTTTGCGACGCATGTGCTTGGCGCGCAGTCTGGGATCATGGTCACCGGAAGCCATAATCCGCCCGATTACAACGGCTTCAAGATGGTACTCGCGGGGGAGGCGATTTATGGCGATACGATTCAGCAGCTGTACCAGGCGATCGCCAGCAACAGCATCAGCGCCACCGTGCCGGCAGTAACCGGCAGCTACCGCAAGCACGATATCAAGGACGCCTATTTGCAGCGTATTATCGGCGACACCAAGCTGGCGCGCCCGATGAAGATCGTAGTCGACTGCGGCAACGGCGTAGCAGGTGCTTTTGCCGGTGAGTTGTATCGCGCGCTCGGTTGCGAAGTACAGGAGTTGTTTTGTGAAGTGGACGGCACTTTCCCTAACCACCATCCCGATCCGGCGCATCCGGAAAATCTGCAGGACGTGATTCGCGTCCTGCAAAATTCGGATGCCGAATTGGGACTGGCGTTCGATGGTGACGGCGATCGTCTTGGCGTGGTCACCAAGGACGGCCTGATTATTTATCCAGACCGGCAACTGATGTTGTTTGCTGCAGATGTGCTGACGCGTCATCCTGGTCGCGAGATTTTATATGACGTCAAATGCACCCGTCATCTGGCGCCATGGATTGCCGAGCGCGGTGGTAAGCCCTTGATGTGGAAAACCGGCCATTCGCTGGTCAAAGCCAAGATGCGTGAAACAGGCGCGCCGCTTGGCGGCGAAATGAGCGGACACGTTTTCTTCAAGGATCGTTGGTACGGCTTTGATGACGGCATGTATGCGGGCGCACGATTGCTCGAATTATTGAGCCGGGAAAGCGACCCGTCGGCAGTGCTGAATGCCTTGCCGCAATCGACCAGCACGCCAGAATTGCATTTGACGCTGGCCGAGGGGGAGAATTTCGCCTTGATCGAGAAATTGCAGAGCGAAGCGGATTTTGCCGGGGCCGAGAATATTATCAAGATCGATGGTTTGCGGGTTGAATATGCGGATGGTTTCGGCCTGGTCCGTTCATCCAACACCACGCCGGTCGTAGTAATGCGCTTTGAAGCGGAATCGGAGCAGGCGCTGGCGCGCATCCAGGCGGAATTCAAGCGCGTGATCCTGGCTGCCAAGCCAGATGCCGCATTGCCCTTCTAATCATCTGTCGAAGCGAACCCGGTTTGAACATTCTCATTGTCCGCGTCTCTTCATTGGGAGACGTGGTCCATAACATGCCAATGGTGTCGGATATCCGGCGTCATTATCCCGACGCGAATATCGATTGGGTGGTCGAAGAGGGCTACACCGGCCTGGTGCGCATGAATCCAGAGGTGCGCAGGATTATCCCGATTGCCTTGCGGCGTTGGCGCAAGAGTCTGCTCTCCGCTGCTACCCGCGCAGAAATCGCGCATTTCCGGCGACAGTTAAAGCTGGATGCCTACGACATCGTATTCGATACCCAAGGCTTGCTGAAAACCAGTGTGGTCATGTGGATGGTGCGACTTGCTCCCGGCGGCCATCGAATTGGCTTGGCGAATGCGACCGAAGGTTCCGGCTACGAACCGCTGTCACGACTATTCCATACCAAGAGCGTGAAGGTCGGCCTGCATACGCATGCTGTCTTGCGTGCACGCCAGGTTGCGGCGCAAGCCTTGGGCTATAGCGTTGACGGCGCAGCGGATTTCAATATGGATATCCCAGAGTCAGACTCGGCGACGCTGCCAGCCTGGTTGCCCGAGGTACCGTATGCAGTTTTTTTTCACGGCACGGCGCGTGCAGAGAAGCAATGGCCGGCTGCAGATTGGATACAGATTGCCGGGTTGTTGGCCGAGCGCGGCTTGCTGGTGTTGCTACCCTGGGGCAGCGATGCAGAGAAGCGTCATGCAGAACACTTGTCAGGCCATATGAGCAATGCGCGGGTGTTGCCCAGATTGCCATTGATGGAGGCCGTCGTGCTGGCCCAGCGCGCCGCATTGGTGATTGGCGTCGACACCGGCCTGACTCACATCGCCGCAGCTTTCAAGCGCCCGACTATCGAGTTGTATTGCGATTCGCCGCGTTGGAAGACGGAAGGGAACTGGTCGCCGCAAATCATCAACCTGGGCGACACCGGGACAGCGCCAACTGTTGAGCAGGTTGCGGAAGCGATCAATACCCTGGCTAAAACAGCTGATTGGCGGAAGGCAGCAGGAGTCGAACCTACCCGGGAGTGACTGGCACCCCCCGCCGGGTTTGAAGCCCGGCCGCATCACCGGATACGTATGCCTTCCTTGGTGCTGCCGTATTGTACCGTTCGCCAAAAGTGCCGGTCTATCGTTCCTGTTTTTCGTCTCAGAATGAGACTACGTTACCGGCGCGTACTACATGCGTATCGCGAACGCGGCGGGTATAGCCTACGCGATCGAAAAATTCCAGAATCTGGATTGCACGCTTGCGCCCGAGTCCGGTAGCGTCGCGCCAGCGTGCTGCGCTTATTCCAGAGGCTGCCGCAGCGCCATGTTCCTGCGTTTGTTCGGCCGCCAGGCTGGCCACCAATCCGGCCAATTCGCGCACGCAGTCACGGTGGTAAAACAGATCATGCTCAATCTGGTATAGCAGCCCTTGCCGTACCATCTTGCGCAGCAGTTGCCGCATCCGTTCTTCAGGCACGGCCAGTGCTTGCGCCAGTTCTCGGACCCAGGGCGGATCGAAGCGCGCTGCGGCCAGCATAGGCAGCAGCTGCTGCGCCAGTAGCTGCTCGCTGTCGGACAAGGTCACCACATGCCCGGCCAGATGCAGCCATGGTCCGCTGCGCAGGATCGCACCATTGCTTAGCAAAGAGTCGATGACTGCCAGCCACAACGCCGCGTCCAGCGTCGGCAGCGTCATGCGCCGCAGCCTTGCGGCATCCACACCCTGTTCGTCTGGAAAGCGGACATGGAAATCGGTCAGCGCACTCATTGCGCGCGCTCGAAGCGACTGCCATTGGGCGGACAGCATGACGAAGTTGTCTTGCTCCTGCGCACCGGTGGCAATCATTTGCACATTGTCGGGCAAGCGCAATGCGGCCGGCGGCAATCCAGCCAATTGCATCAATGCCGACAGCCGCAATCCGCCGGGCGTCGCGGCTTGAAGCAGCGCTGTGACGCCATTGCCATCCACCATCTGCGTCAATGCATCGAGCCAGGTCCGGCGCTCCGGAGTGCGACGCTTGCGTGCCGGTGCGAATGGATCGAGTATGCGGCCGCCGCCGATCGTCATATTGGCTTGGGCGTTACGGACGATAAAACGATCGCCGGGAATGGCGCAGAGCGGCGTGTCGAACTGCAGTTGCACCCTGCCGCGGCCACCGGGGGCCAGCGTATTCCCCTCCAGCAGCGCTATATGTGCGAGCTGGTGCGAGCTGCCCAGATGCACGTGCAGCGGTGAGCGATTGCGCAACAATATTCCGGCATTGGCCGATAGCTGCAGTTCCACATCGAGCCGCGTCGTTGCTGTCATTGCCCGCGAGTCGGCGGCCCAGTCGCCGCGCTTGATGGCATCCTTGTCGATGCCGCTCAGGTTGAGTGCGCACCGTTGTCCGGCGTGGCCGCTGGCAGCCTGGCGGTTTTGCACATGCAGGCTGCGCACGCGTGCAATGGCGCCGGACGGCATCAACGCGACACGGTCACCGACCTCGACCCGGCCGGAGAAAACGGTGCCGGTGACCACGGTGCCATGTCCCGCCAGGGTAAATACCCGGTCAATCGCCAGCCTGAACCAGCCGTCGTCGCGGCGCGCCGGCAGGCGCTGTGCGGTTTCATGCAGATAACGTTGCAACGCCCCGGTTCCGGCATCTTGCGGAAGATGTGCGGCTACCGGGAAGAGCGGTGTGCCGGCCAACGTCGAGGAGGCCAGCAATTGCCGGATCTCGTGCTTGACTTCGGCGATACGCGCTGCGTCGACCCGGTCGATCTTGGTCAGCGCGACTGCGCCGGCGCTGATCCCGAGCCATTGCAATATCTCCAGATGCTCGCGGGTCTGCGGCATGACGCCATCGTCGGCGGCGATCACCAGCAACGCAAAGTCGATGCCGGATGCGCCCGCCACCATCGTATGCACCAGACGCTCATGGCCGGGTACATCGATAAATCCCAGTACGTCGCCATTCTCCAGCGGTGTATAGGCGTATCCCAGCTCAATCGAAATGCCGCGCTCCTGCTCTTCCTTGAGACGATCGGTATTGACGCCGGTGAGAGCTTTGATGAGCGTGGTCTTGCCGTGATCGATATGTCCGGCGGTGCCGACGATCATAGGACTATGGCGCGCAACTGCGCGCTGAACAGCGCTTCGTCGTGCTCCTCCAGGCAACGGCAATCCAGCCATAACGCGTCGTTGCCGATGCGGCCGATCACCGGGCGCGGCAACTGGCGCAGAGCCTTTTCGAGTTTGTCCAGCGCGCGCCCATGGTGCTTGCCGCCGTTGGCGGCATTGCCGGCGCGCAGCGCCAGGCCGTAGCTGGGCAACTGGTCAATCGGCAGGGCGCCGCTGCCGATCTGGCTGAACATGGCTTCTGCCGTAACCGTATAGTGGCTTTCCAGCACGTTTTGCAAGATGGGTAGCAGACGTTCGGCTTGGTTGCGTATGGCGAGCTGAGGACGGGTGAGCAGGCGCAATGCGGGCAGGCGCTCGCTCAGGAATTCCGGCGCCAGATACAGTCGCAACACCGGCTCCAGCGCTGCCAGCGTGAGCTTGCCGACACGCAGTGCGCGCTTCAGGGGATTTTTCTTGATGCGGCGTATCAGGTCGGCGTGGCCGACGATGAGGCCGGCTTGCGGTCCGCCCAGCAGCTTGTCGCCGCTGAAGGTGACCAGGTCGGCGCCTTGCTGGATGGTTTGGCGTACCGTGGTCTCGCTCGGCAAACCCCACTGCGCCAAGTCAAGCAGCGTGCCGCTGCCGAGATCGACGGTGACCGGGATTCCGTGCGGCCGCGCCAGCTGTGCCAAGGTATCGACCGCGACGCTGCGGGTGAAGCCGCTGATGGCGTAATTGCTGCAGTGAACCTTCATCAGCATCGCGCTGCGTGCTGTGATGGCATTGGCGTAATCTGCCGGATGGGTGCGGTTGGTCGTGCCGACCTCCACCAGTTTTGCGCCGGCGCGCTGCATGATGTCTGGAATCCGGAAGGCGCCGCCGATTTCGATCAGCTCGCCGCGCGAGACGATGACTTCCTTTTTCTGCGCCAGCGTATTCAACATCAGCAACACCGCAGCCGCATTGTTGTTGACGACGGTCGCGGCTTCGGCGCCGGTCAGTTCGCACAGCACGTCCTCGACCAGGTCGTCGCGGTCGCCGCGACCGCCGCTGTCCAAATCGAATTCGAGATTGCCTGGAGTGGTCAACGCACTGACCACCGCCTGCACGGCTTCATCCGGCAGCAGGGAGCGTCCAAGATTGGTGTGCAGGACGGTGCCGGTAAGGTTGAACAATGCACGCAGGTGCAGTCGGTTGGCGGCTGCCAGTTGCTTCTCAAGAATGGCGGCAAGCTGCGAATCATCCACGTCTGCCAGTACCAGTTTGCCGGCCAGGGCATCGGCTCTAAGCTGGTCCAGATGCCTGCGCAGCGCGCCGGTCAACTGAGTGCGCCCGTACTGCGCGAGCAGCGGTTTGATTTGCGCCAGGTTCAGGACACGGTCTACCGAGGGAATGTCACTGGCGGAAGCCATCGAGCTAGTGCTTGTC
The DNA here is from genome assembly GCF_018305005.1 of Collimonas silvisoli. Taxonomy (GTDB): domain Bacteria; phylum Pseudomonadota; class Gammaproteobacteria; order Burkholderiales; family Burkholderiaceae_D; genus Collimonas; species Collimonas silvisoli. The sequence continues at coordinate 54,240 of NZ_JAGQEG010000003.1, read as the reverse complement.
CCGGCCGGCGTGATTGCAGCAGCCATTCAATTCTCCATGGATTGCCAGAGCAGTGGATTGCAGCGTCGGCGTGCGTAACTGGTTTCACCCATCAGCAGGTCCAGAGTTAGGCTGGCAAGGTCATCTGCCAGCGGTTCGATATAGGGATCTTTTTCCTGGTAGAAGATTTTCAGCCAGCTATGGCACTCGTCGCAGGTCTCTGCCTTGATGGCTGCCGAACCGTCTTCTATGACCTGGTAAGCAATGCCTCTTGTGGAATCGCAATGACTGCATTTGATGCGCACCATATGCCATTCGGCGGCGCACATGCTGCATTGCAAGTAACGATGCCCTTGCGATTGTCCATCCATCCGCACCACGCTGGCGACCGGCAGCGAACCGCAGCATGGGCATAGGCCGGGCGTATCGAGCAGCGGCACGTCACGTTCGCTGAAGCGGGTCACAAGATCGCTGCACACCACCTGCAAGGCCGCGGCGTAGAACGGCGCAGCAGCTGGATCGACGATCTCGTTATTGCCCTGCAGGATGGCTTCGGCCTGGCTGTCACGCCGGTTCGCGCTGCTTTGCCGGATGCGCGCTATCAGTTCGGTTACGGCTGCCGGGACACCGCCGGCTGTTGCGACGCGTTCGAGCAAGTGGTCCAGGACAGAAGGCCAGTGCGGGTTGCGCACCTGGTTTGTTGCCAGAATCAGCGGCATCAAATGCGTGTGCGCGAGGTTGATGCGGGCCTGGTCCTGGGCGTGGTCGTTTGGCTCGCCGGCAAGTTCGTCCAAGGCCTGCTGTTGCGCCTCTACCAGCACCGCCATCAGGCTCAGGTATTCGCCGATGGCGTTGCCTGCTGCGAGTTGTTTCAGGCGGCGCGAGCGATTGGTGAATACGTCGGCGTGCGGCAGGCGAATGCGCGGAATCGCGTTGTGATCGAGCGCTTCGATTTCACCTGGTTCGAGAATGCGTTGCAAAGTAGCCCCTTCATTCGCCTGTCATTTTCCGGTACCAAGCCGGATGATGCTTGCGCGCCCAGGCTCGGCTGACCGTGCCGCGGGTCATGGCGCCCACCGTTCCCTTGATCCAGAGGGCGGCATAAATATGCACGATGACGCCGACGATAAGCAGGAAACCGCATAGCGCATGCAGCAGCGCCGCCGTCCGGATGACGAATATCGGGAACATCCAGGAAAACCAGGCGCGCCAGATCACGATGCCGGATAGCAGCAATCCAATCATACAGCCGATCATCATCCAGAACAGCAACTTCTGGCCGCCGTTGTAGCGGCCTACCGGCGGCAGGTTTTCTTCGCGGTTGTTGACTACGTCGCGTATTCCTTTCAGCCAGGCAATGTCATTTTTTTCGATCAGGTTGTGTCGCCAGAAACCCAGCGCCAGCACGGCAAAACAGATAAACATCAGCAGGCCGATGAACGGATGCAGGATGCGCGTCCATGTGCCGCCGCCCAGCACGAAGCTGAGCCAGAACAGCGCCGGGTGGAACAGCGCCAGCCCGGACAGCGCCAACACCACGAATGTGATGGCAACGATCCAGTGATTGATGCGTTCCCTGGCGTTGTAACGTTCGATAGTGTCGTTCTTTGCGTCTCGTTCGGCGTTGTTCATGGCGGCAGGTCCTGCGAGTTGGCGTTGCTATCGGGCGGCGTTGCCGGCTGCGCCGCGCGCCGCGTGGCGTTGGTTTCTTCCCGTTCCGCCGCCTCGTCTTCTGCTGAGACCTCGTTCGGGCCGACCTTGATGTAGTGGAAAAATCCTGCCAGCGCAGTCAGGGCGATGCCTGCCAGCGCCAGCGGTTTGGCGGCGCCCTTCCACAAACCGACCAGCGGGCTGATGCGTGGATTGTTTGGCAAGCCATGATAGAGCGACGGCTGATCGGCGTGGTGCAGCACATACATGACATGGGTGCCGCCGACGCCTTGCGGATCGTACAGGCCGGCCTTGTCGAAACCGCGTTCCTTGAGGTCGACGATACGCTCTTCCGCATGGGCCTTCATATCTTCCTTGGTGCCGAATACGATGGCGCCGGTAGGGCAAGTTTTTACGCAGGCCGGTTCCTGGCCCACCGCGACGCGATCCGAGCAGAGCGTGCATTTGTAGGCTTTGTTGTCCTTCTTGGAAATGCGCGGCACGTCGAACGGGCAGCCGGTCACGCAATAGCCGCAGCCGATGCAGTTTTCCTCATGAAAGTCGACGATGCCGTTGTTGTACTGGACAATTGCGCCAGGCGAAGGGCAGGCCTTGAGGCAGCCCGGGTCTTCGCAGTGCATGCAGCCGTCCTTGCGGATCAGCCATTCGAGGTTGCCTTTCGGATTTTCATATTCCGAAAAACGCATGACGGTCCACGAATGTTCCGTCAGGTCTGGTGGGTTATCCAGTACGCCGACATTGACGCCGACTTCGTCGCGCAGGTCGTTCCACTCCATGCAGGCGGTTTGACAGGCTTTGCAGCCGATGCATTTGGTGACGTCGATCAGCTTGGCAACGGTGCCGGTCACCGGCTCACGCACGCCAGGCGGCGGCGTGGTGGTGGCGGACACCCGTTTGATATCTAATGATTGCAGTGCCATGGCTGCTCCTATGCTTTCTCGACCTTGACCAGGAACGATTTGAATTCCGGTGTTTGCGAATTGCCGTCCCCCACGCCAGGCGTCAGCGTATTGGTCAGGTAGCCCGGTTTCGCCAGACCTTTGAAACCCCAGTGGATCGGGATGCCGACGTGGTGCACAGGTTTGCCCTCAATCATCATTTTCTTGAGGCGCTTGGTGACCACAGCGACGGCGACGATATAACCGCGCTTGGAGCTGACCCGGACACGCTCGCCGGCGACCACGCCGATTTCCTTCGCCAGATCCTCGCCGATTTCGACAAACTGTTCAGGCTGGAGAATCGCGTTCAGACGCGCATGCTTGGTCCAGTAATGGAAATGTTCGGTGAGCCGATAAGAGGTGCCGACATGCGGGAAGGCGTCGGCCTTGCCGAACATGGCGCGGTCGTAAGGAAACACGCGGGCGCCCGGATTGCTGGTTGCCGCCGGATTTTTTGGAAACAGCGGGTTGTAGCCGAGCGGCGTTTCGAACGGTTCGTAATGCACCGGGAACGGCCCTTCGGCCATGCCGGCGCGGGCAAAGAAACGCGCCACGCCTTCCGGGTTCATGATGAACGGCCCCATGCCGCCCGCCGGTGCTTCGTCCACCTTGAAGTCTGGAACATCGACGCCGCTCCATTTCTGGCCGTTCCAGCCGATCACCTTGCGTTTTGCATCGAACGGTTTGCCGTTAAGGTCGCACGATGCGCGGTTATACAGGATGCGGCGGTTGGCTGGCCATGCCCATGACCAGTTCAGGGTCTGGCCGATGCCGGTCGGATCCGAGTTGTCGCGGCGCGCCATCTGGTTGCCGGCTTCGGTCCAGCAGCCGGCGAAAATCCAGCAGCCGCAAGCGGTGCTGCCGTCGTCGCGCAACTCGGCAAAGCCGGCCACTTGCTCGTTTTTCTTGCGTACGATCTTGCTGGCGTCTTTGGGATCGGCCAGGTCGCTTAGCGCGCGGCCGTTGTATTCCTTGGCCAGCTCGTCTGCGGTGGGGCTTTCCGGATTGGCGTAAGGCCAGGCCAGGTTGACGATCGGATCGGGATATTTGCCGCCGTCCTTGATGTACATCTTGCGAATCTTCAGGAACAGTTCCGACATGATTTCCAGATCGCTGCGCGCCTCGCCTGGAGGCGGTGCGCCTTTCCAGTGCCATTGCAGCCAGCGGCCGGAGTTGACCAGCGAACCGTCTTCCTCGGCAAAACAGGTGGTCGGCAGGCGGAACACCTCGGTCTGTATTTTGCTTGGATCGACGTTGTTGAATTCCCCATGGTTCTGCCAGAACTCAGAGGTCTCGGTGGCCAACGGATCCATGATGACGAGGAACTTCAGCTTGGCCAGGCTGGCGCCGATCTTTCGTTTGTCCGGCGCCGCTGCCAGCGGGTTGAAGCCTTGCGCGATGTAACCGTTGATCTTGCCCTGGTTCATCAGCTCGAACACCTGCAGCATGTCATACGGCTTGTCCAGCTTGGGCAGGTAATCGTAGCCCCAGTTGTTCTCTGCCTTGGCGGCGTCGCCCCACCAGGCCTTCATCAGGCTGACATGGAAATTGCCGTAATTCTGCCAGTAACTCATCTGGTTCGGGCGCAACGGCTTGCTGGCGCGCGCGGCAATGTATTTGCCGTAATCCTGTTCGGATTCCGAGGGTAGTGTCATGTAGCCCGGCAGCAAATTGGTCATTAACCCCAGGTCGGTCAAGCCCTGGATGTTCGAGTGGCCGCGCAGCGCATTCATGCCGCCGCCGGCGACACCGATATTGCCGAGCAGCAGTTGCACCATGGCGCCGGTGCGGATGATTTGCGAGCCGATCGAATGCTGGGTCCAGCCGAGTGCGTACAGGATGGTGCCGGCGCGCGTCGGCGATGCGGTGGACGCCAGCATCTCGCACACTTTCAGGAATTTTTCCTTGGGCGTACCGCATACGCTCTCCACCATTTCCGGCGTATAGCGCTCGTAGTGCGTTTTCATCAGGTTGAAGACGCAACGCGGGTGGGCCAGGGTTGGATCGGTCTTTACGAAACCGTCGTCGCCCAGTTCGTAATCCCAGGTGCTCTTGCTGTAGTTGCGCTTTTCCGCGTTGTAGCCAGAGAAAATCCCCTCGTCGAAGGTGAAATCCTCGCGCACGATGAAGGTGAAGTCGGTGTAGTTCTTGACATATTCATGCTGGATCTGATCCTTTTCCAGCAGGTAACGGATTACCCCGCCGAGGAAAATGATATCGGTGCCGGTACGGATCGGCGCGTAGAAATCCGCGACCGAGGCCGAGCGCGTAAAGCGCGGATCGACAACGATCAGCTTTGCCTTGTTATGTGCCTTGGCTTCCGTCACCCATTTGAAACCGCAGGGGTGAGCCTCGGCTGCGTTGCCGCCCATGATCAGTATCACGTCCGCGTTCTTGATGTCGACCCAATGGTTCGTCATCGCTCCACGGCCAAACGTCGGGGCAAGACCTGCCACCGTCGGGCCGTGTCAGACACGCGCCTGATTGTCGAACGCCAGCAGCCCGAGGCTGCGCATGGTTTTGTGGGTCAGGTAGCCCACTTCATTGCTGCTGGCCGATGCTGCCAGCATGCCCGTCGTCAGCCAGCGGTTGACGGTCAGGCCCGCTGTCGTCTGTTCGACAAAATTGGCGTCCCGGTCCTGTTTCATCAGGGTCGCAATACGGTTTAGCGCATCCTCCCACGACATGCGTTTCCATTCCTTGGAGCCGGGCGCCCGGTATTCGGGGAACTGAAGACGGCTGGGGCTGTGAATGAAATCCAGCAGCGCCGCGCCCTTAGGGCAAAGCGTGCCGCGATTGACCGGATGGTCCGGATCGCCCTCGATGTGAATGATGCTGGCCTTGGCGTTTTTTGCGCCATCGCCGAGGCTGTACATCAGGACGCCGCAGCTGACCGAGCAGTAGGGGCAGGTGTTGCGGGTTTCAGTAGTGCGCGCCAGTTTATAGCTGCGCACTTCCGCCAACGCCGGCGCCGGCGAAAATCCCATCAGCGCCAGGCTCGAACCTGCCAGGGTAGCGCCAGTCGTTTTAAGGAACTGGCGTCTTGACATGTGAACCATGGGTAGACCTCTCTTTGTGCATTAATGCCAAATCGCGTCGGTACATGCCAATTTATTATAGGATGGATTATTGTCTGCCAACAGAGGGAAATGTTGCGGCCCGGTTGCCATCAGAGCTCTCTGAATCCGTGCCGGCAGGGCGTTTCTTGAATTAATTGATTGGCAACTATAATTCAGGCTGAATTCAAACCGATTGATGCTGTGGTTCACGCCGTCATTGCAACACGGCATAATACGGCCATGGAACAACAAATTCTCGAAATTGACATTGCCGACTGGCAGATCGGCACACCGAATTCGGCGTGGATTTCTGCGCTTGAAGCCGGAAAAGTCCTGTATTTCCCACATCTCAGCTTTATCTTCAGCGCCGATGAAAAGCGCTTCCTGACGCCGGCAATTCGCGATCCAAAGAGCCGCAATATCAGCCTGGACGCTAATGGCAGATTGAAAGGCGCGCTAGGCGATGCGGCAGATCTGGCTGCTTTGGCAAACATGATCGGGCGCTTTCGAAAGCAAGCGCAACAACTGATCTATTCCTTGCTGCCTGCTTATGCCGATACGCGCAGCGAATTGCGCATGGCGCCGACCAGCTATCGGCCGATGCAAGTGGAAACCCGCGCCCAATCCTGGCGCGCCGATGATCGCCGCATGCACGTCGATGCGTTTCCTTCGCGGCCTAATTACGGCGAACGCATCTTGCGCGTATTTGCCAACGTCAATCCGGATGGCGTGCCGCGCGTATGGCGTGTCGGTGAACCGTTCGAAGATGTGGCGCAACGCTTCTTGCCTAGAGTAAAAGCGTATTCGCGCTGGCAGGCTCAGGCCTTGAACGCCTTGCATGTCACCAAGTCCTTACGCAGCGAATACGATCATCTGATGCTGCAATTGCATGACGCCATGAAGTCTGATCTGGCCTATCAGAAAGATGGTCCGCAAGTGACGCAGCCATTTGCAGCAGGATCGGTATGGGTATGCTTTTCTGATCAGACGCCGCACGCGGTGATGTCGGGCCAGTACATGATGGAGCAAACCTTGCACCTGCCGGCCGCCAAGCAATACGATCCCGGCGCCAGTCCGCTGGCAATCTTGCGTCGCCTGACTGGCCGTGCGCTGACCGAATGAAGGCTGCATCGGGTTTTGATGCAGGGCGGGCCTGGCGTATCCGTCTGTTGTATTCCGCAGTATGGTGGCTGGCGATGCCCTTGGTCTTGCTGCGCTTGTGGCGCCGTGGGAGTAAAGAACCGGGTTACCGGCAGCATGTGCTGGAACGGATTGGTTTTTATCCGCCCATAGCACCGCCGCTGGCAGCGGGGAAATTCCTGTGGGTGCATGCGGTCTCGGTCGGCGAGACGCGTGCTGCCGAGCCCTTGATCGCGGCCATGCTCGACGCCTATCCGGAACACGCCATCCTGTTGACGCATATGACTGCCACCGGACGCGCCACCGGCCTAGCCTTGTTTGGCAAGTCGCCGCGGGTGCTGCAGTGTTTTCTTCCCTACGATACCGGCTGGATGGCCGGCCGCTTCCTGCGGCATTTCTCGCCTCGCCTGTGCGTCCTGATGGAAACCGAAGTGTGGCCAAACCTGATCGTCCAGTGCGGACGCCACAACGTGCCGGTGGCGCTGGTCAATGCGCGTCTGTCGGAGCGTTCCCTGCGTCGCGGCAAGCGTTTCTCTACCCTGATGACCGAAGCTGCCAGCGGCATGTCCTGTGTCGGCGCACAGACTGAAGCAGACGCCGGCCGTTTGCGGCAACTCGGCGGTAGCAACGTACAGGTGACCGGCAGCGTTAAATTCGATGTCACGCCTGCTCCATCCCTATTGGCTATCGGCGCTGCGATGCGAGAGCTGATCGGCAAGCGTCCGGTGCTGTTGTGCGCCAGCACTCGTGACGGCGAAGAAGAACTGATTCTTGAGGCCTTGGCGAAACGCGGCCGGGATCCGGCATATGCCAATCTGTTGGTCATTATCGTGCCGCGCCATCCACAACGTTTCGATGAGGTGGTTGAGATAGCGGCAGCAAAGGGATTGCCATCGTCGCGCCGTACTCGGCTGGGTGGCGAGCCAGTGCAGCCTCAAGTGAAGATACTGGTCGGCGATTCGATGGGGGAAATGTTCGCCTATTACGCCGCTTGCGATGTGGCGTTTATCGGCGGCAGCCTGCTACCGATGGGCGGGCAAAACCTGATCGAGGCGTTTGCGGTCGGCAAGCCGGTATTGATCGGTCCTCATACTTTCAATTTTTCAGACATCACTGAGCAGGCGATTGCTGCCGGTGCGGCGCAACGGGTGAGCGATGTCGACAATATGCTGGATACAGCCCTGCAATTGTTGCAGGCCGATCGACAACGCCAGGCGATGGGTGAGCAAGCCAGCCATTTCGCGCAACAGCATCGCGGCGCCACCGCGCGCACCATGGCCTTGCTGGCGCCGTTTATCTAATTCCGTTCAACCATGCATGCAACTTTTATCATCACCAAAGTGGTGAGCGCGCTATTGCTCCTGCCAACCAATCTGATCTTGTCGTGCATCGCCGGCATGCTGCTGCGGCGTGCCTATCCGCGTGTCGGCATGGTCGTCAGTCTCGCGTCATTGTTGTTGCTGGCGGTGCTAAGCAGCAAGGCCGGCGCGTTGTTGCTGGTGACGCCGCTGGAGCAACGTGCGCCGCCGTTGGCGGCCGCTGCTGCCGACGGCGCACAGGCGATTGTCATATTGGGCGGAGGCAGGCTGGAAAATGCGCCTGAATATAACGACGGCGACACCCCAAACTATTGGACTCTGGCGCGTTTGCGCTACGGCGCCAAGATACAGCGCCAGACCGGGCTGCCGATATTGGTATCCGGCGGCATGCCTGAGGGTTCGAAAATATCCGAGGCCACACTGATGGCAAACAGCTTGCGCGACGATTTTGCGACGCCGGCAAAATGGCTGGAAGAGGCATCCGACGATACCGAGCAGAATGCAGAATTCTCGGTCGGGATTCTGGCCCAAGCGGGGGTGAAAAAAATCATATTGGTGACTGATGCTCTGCATATGCCGCGAGCGCAGATGATGTTTGCGCAGACCGGGTTGGATGTAGTGATTGCGCCGACCATGTTTTTTAGCCGGGACCGGCTTACCTTATTAAGTTTCTTGCCGTCGGGAGAGGGCTTGCGCCGTAGCGAATATGCTTTGCATGAGTGGTTGGGAGTGTTGTGGTATCGCATGCGACACGGGTATTCGCGACACATGGGAACTGCCTGACAGCAAACTGACGCAAAGTTGCCCGAAAGAACTAAGTCAGCGCAGCTCAATTAACCGGTAGCTGAAAGACTCAGTATGAGCATACGTTTTAACGACATGCAGAACTCAAATTTGTTATCCTTCGCTACTTTAAAAGTGCAATGCAGTTGATTTTGAGGGTGTATTTTTGTTAAATATTCTCGCTTGGAAATTTATCCTTGAGCTTTGAGGATCTATACAACATCGTTTAGCAAGGACAACAATTGGGTGCCACTTCATCCCGCAATTCTCTTTCAGGTCTCGCTCCCCACTCTGATGCCGTACATGTCGCGTTTGGTGTCGACACAAATTATTTCAGAGGCATGGGCGTCACTATTACCTCCGTTCTGAAAAATAATCCTGGTGTGTTTTTTGTTTTTCATGTGTTTGCATTTTCCATTACGGATGACAGCCGGCGCCGACTGGAGAGGTTGGAAAGCAGCTATAACACCTCTATCAATATTCACATTATCCAAACAAGTGTACTGGCTGAGTTTTCCCAATTTCCTTGTTTTTCACAGCATCCGCTGGGCACATTCGTCCGGCTCCTGATTCCGAATTTACTTCAGGGAATCACCAGGAAAGTGCTCTATCTGGATGCCGACATCTTATGTCTGGGCGGGCTTACTGAATTGTTGTCTATAGAAATAGACAACTGTATAGCTGCGGTAGTCCATGATCAGATTGAAACCACCGCAAAGACACAGATTGCTGCATTAAATTTGCCACATAGCGAATATTTCAATGCCGGTGTCATGTACATTAATGTTGATAACTGGGTGGCGAACGACTCTCAGAATAAAGCATTAACTATTCTTACAAAGCAGGAACTGGTTTTTGCAGATCAGGATGCATTAAATATTGTGTTAAACGGCCGTACGAGATATATCGAAGAAAAATGGAATTTTCGTTACCATTTGGTAGATTTTCTCAGTAAAGGTGATATGCGTTTGAGTATGCCGGGGCCGATTGTGTTTATGCATTTTACCGGGCCGGTAAAACCTTGGCATGACTGGTGTTTGCACGAAGCGAAGGCCATATTCATTGAATATCAATCAATGTCTTCCTGGGCCGATATGCCATTGGATCGACCTAAAACTGCGAGAGAGTTGAAATTGTTTTCAAAATTTCTCGTCAAGCAACATAGAGTTACCGAGGGTGTATATTGGCATACAAAATATTTATGGGTGAAACTTATTTATAACATGAAGATTCGCTTAAAATAAATTTTAATTATTCGATTGGAATATGAATAATATTGTTCATGCTTATGGATTGTGAAAATAATATTTAAATCAAAAGATCAGATCTGCTTCCCGGCTTCGAGTACGGGTGTGGCAATGTATTAATTTTCAAACTTTAAATATCCGCGAATCGGAGAAATAGTTGCGTTATTTGAAATTATTGGCTACTGGCTTATTAGTAGCATTTTATATTTTAGCATTGGTTGTAGACCGTGCTGCCGGAGTAATTTTTGCTTTATTGTTATTGCTTGGTCTGATTTTCCTTGTGTCTCGGAGAGAATCCGACGGCAAGTCATTCTGGCAGTTGATAAAAGAGTACTGGCCGCTTCATTTGGCAATGTGCAGCCCGTTAATTGCCGTATTTGCGAATCAGCTTGGGTCCGGACATTTTCGGGGGCGGACGTACGATCCACCATTCCGATTGGCGATGTTTGTCTTGATTTTTTGTCCAGTGGGGTTTGGTCATAGGAGCTTTCCTGTCAGCCATCAAAATATATACGCTGACGAACGGCGGAGCAACGCGTTATGGAACGGATTTCATCCCTATTATTATCTTTGGTGAGATGGCTTTGTTACTAGGTGTTTTCTCCACATTATCGATTGCATGGAATAAATCTGACAATAAAGCAGTTATATTTTTCAAAATTGCGGCGCTATGTGCCGGCTTGTATGCGGCATATTTATCGCAATCACGCGGTGTCTGGCTTACCATACCGGTTTTTGCTGTCATCGCCGGCCTGGCGGCAAAAAATATTCGCTCCAGCTACAAGCTATCCGCTATCACTTTCTTTGTAATTCTATTGGGCGCTGTATCCTACTTTGGAAATATTGTAAAGGAACGGGTCTTGGTTGCCGAAAGTGATATCAGTCAGTATTCGGTAGGCGCAAACGTAGACACTTCTTTAGGTATCCGTCTTCAATTATGGCGTGGATCATGGGTGTTGTTCAAGGAGCATCCAATCTTTGGGGTCGGTGTGGAAAATTTTCCGAAAGCTTTAGAGGATTTATCCAAAAGGAATATTATTACGCCACTTTCTGCCACGTTCCCGCATTCACACAACGAAATATTATTTATGATGTCCAGGCTTGGTTTATTCGGTCTATTGGCAATATTAGCGTTGTATTTTGTTCCCGCATATTATTTTTCTCGAGAGCTGCGCGATAATGATTCGGAAATCCGATATACAGCTGCGATGGGGCTTGCGCTGTGTCTCGGATTTATCATCCTTGGATTGGTAGATGTTGTGTTCTTGTGGTGGGAAATCTATCCGTATTACGTTGTAAGCATAGCTTTTTTCTTAACATATATTATAAAGCGTAAAAAAATTCTGCATCAGGAAGAGCTGCCGTCCCCATAGATTTTTAGTAATTTTGGACATTGGACAAGAAGCTTTACAGCTGGGGATCAGAATTTTTGCTTGAATCGAACGGCCGTCAAGTATCGGAAAAGCCGTTTGGATTCATATTCTGCCAACGCCAAGAGTCGGCACAAATGATATCGAGTCCCCGAGTTGCACGCCAATCGAGGATTCGCGCCGCTAACGACGGATCAGCATAGTAAGCTGCAACATCGCCTGGACGTCTTGCAACGATTTCGTAGGGGATTGGATGCCCACATGCTTTTTCATAACTGCCGATTACCTCCAGAACGCTGATACCGCGTCCAGCCCCAAGATTGACGGTGAATGATGCGCCGTCGCCGAGCAAATGTGACAGTGCCGAGACGTGCCCCTCCGCTAAATCCATCACGTGAATATAGTCGCGCACACCTGTGCCGTCTGGCGTAGGGTAGTCTCCGCCATATACGCGCAATCTGTCCAGTTTGCCGACAGCGACCTGTGCCACATAGGGCATCAAATTATTGGGTACGCCCAGGGGATTTTCGCCAATCAATCCGCTTTCATGAGCGCCAACCGGATTGAAATAGCGCAGATAGCCTATGTCCCAGTCGTGATCCGAACATTCCAGATCACGCAAAATTTGCTCACTCATCAACTTGGTTTGTCCATATGGATTGGCTGCACGTAGAGGAGCATTTTCCTTAATCGGCACCGTTTCCGGGTCGCCATAAACCGTCGCAGATGAGCTGAATACCAGGGTTTTCACCGAGTGCTGCGCCATGACTTTGCATAAAACCAATAGACCATTTAGATTTGTATCGTAATAGGTAAGTGGTTGTTTTACCGATTCCCCAACGGCTTTCAACGCAGCAAAATGGATGACCGCATCTATTTTATTCTGTGAGAAAAGGTTCTCAAGCAGAGTTGCATCGCGCACATCACCTTCGACAAAATTTAATTTTTTCTGGGTAATTATAGAAACTCGGTTAACAACTTCGATAGTGCTATTGCAAAAATTATCCAGGCCGATGACGTTATACCCGGCCGCAATCAAGGCACACCAGGTATGAGAGCCTATATATCCGGTGGCCCCGGTTAAAATAATGGTTTTTTTCATAAGAAATTCATCTCAATTTATATGGCGATTGGGGGATCGTCCCATTATATTATTGGCATAGGCACAAATTGTTGCAGTGAAAAAAAACACCGCACAAGTGCGGCGTTTTCTCTGCGTTAATACCGATCGGAGCGCAAATTACGATTTCGTAGCCACGGTATTTTCATTCAAACCGCCACCCAGCGAACGATACAGATCGATCGCATTGTTCAGGCGCAGTTGCCGCGTCTGGATCAGAGCCTGTTGGGCCGAGAACAGATCACGTTGCGCGTTCAGGCGATCAGTCGAGCTGGCGATACCGTTCTTGTAACGCAGATCGGTCAATTTCACCCGTTGTTCCTGCGCTTTGACGAATGCATCCTGCGCTGACAGCTCCTCTTCCAGCGTGCCGCGGGCAACCAGCGCATCGGCAACTTCCCTGAATGCGCTCTGTATGGTTTTTTCGTAGCTGGCAATCGCCAGATTCTTACGGATTTCGCTCAACGACAGATTGGCGCGGTTGCGGCCGCCCTCAAAAATCGGCAAGGTCAATTGCGGCACAAACGACCAGGTGCGGCTGCCTGCCGAGAACAAACTGCCCAGCGATGTGCTGGCATTGCCGATCCCCGCCGTCAGCGATATGGTAGGGAAGAAGGCAGCGCGGGCCGCACCGATGTTGGCGTTGGCAGAACGCAGTTGCTGTTCCGCTTCACGGATATCGGGACGGCGTGTCAGCAGATCGGAAGGCAGGCCGGCCGGGATATCAGTGACGATTTGCTCATCCGACAGCGATTGCGGCGCCGGCAGGTCGCCCAATGGCTTGCCGACCAGCAGCGTCAAGGCGTTAGTCGCCTGGCCGCGCTGGCGTACCAGCGTCGCCAGCGATACGCGGGCCGATTGCACCAGCGTTTCGGAATTGCGCAGATCGAGTTCCGACGATGCGCCAACATCAAAGCGCATCTTGTCCAGCTTGTAGTCGTCCAGCCGGCTATCAAGGGTTTGCTGCGCCAGTCTTTGCTGCTCGGCGAACGACTGCTCGGTCAGGTAGGCTTGCGCAACCTGCGAAACCAGGCTGATTTGCGCCGACTGGCGTGCTTCTTCGGTCGCCAGGTAACTAGCTAGCGCAGCATCTTTCAGGCTACGGATGCGGCCGAAGAAATCGAGTTCGAACGATGTCATGTTCAAACCGACCTGGTAGGACGTGCCGACTGCGGGCTGACCCGGCACCAACTGATCGGCAGCGGTACGGCCGCGAGTGCGGCTGAAATTGCCATTGAAATGTGGCAAGGCATCGGATGCGGTGATGTCGTATTGCGCGCGCGCTTGCTCGATATTCAAGGCAGCGGTGCGTAGATCGCGGTTGTTCTCAAGCGCCGAGGTAATCAGCGCCTGCAACCGTTGATCCGGGAAAAACTGGCGCCAGCCGAGCGCTACCGCATCCAGTTGCGCCTGGCCATCGGCGGCAGCCGGGTAGCTGCCGGCCACCGGCGCTTCCGGCCGTACATAGGTCGGCGCCATGCTGCAAGCCGACAGAACCCCTGCCAGCAGCAGGGCGCCGCTCAGGCGCTTGGGTAAAGACGCCGTAATTGACATCGATTTCGTCACCGAGTTTGCCACCGAATTTGCCACCGAGTCTGCCACATTAAACATGCTGATTCTCCAAATCTATTTTCTGACCGGCCGCATGCAGCTTGCGTTGGCGTTCGCTGCCTTTGAAGAGTCTGCGTACCACCACGAAGAACACCGGCACCAGGAATACCGCCAAGGCTGTCGCTGTGATCATGCCGCCCATGACGCCGGTACCGATCGCGCGTTGGCTGCCTGAGCCGGCGCCGGTCTTGATTGCCAGCGGCAGCACGCCGAGGATAAACGCGAACGAGGTCATCAGAATCGGCCGGAAGCGCAGATGCACCGCTTCCAGGGTCGCTTCGATCAGGCCCTTGCCCTGAGCTTGCAAGTCTTTCGCGAATTCGATAATCAGAATCGCATTCTTCGCCGACAAGCCGACCACGGTAATCATCCCGACCTTGAAGTAGACGTCGTTCGGCATGCCGCGCAAGGTAACGCCCAGCAGCGCGCCGAGAATCCCGAGCGGCACCACCAGCATCACCGCCAGCGGGATGGAAGTGCTTTCATACAAGGCCGCCAGCACCAAGAACACTGCCAGCAGCGACAATGCATAGAGCATCGGCGCTTGCGAACCGGAGGTCTTTTCTTCCAGCGACTGGCCGGTCCATTCAAAGCCGAAGCCAGGCGGCAGCTTGGCAGTCAGCGCCTCCATTTCATCCATCGCTTCGCCGGTGCTATGGCCAGGCGCAGCGCCACCGGAAATTTTCATCGCCGGATAGCCGTTATAACGCGTCAGCTGCACCGGGCCGTTGGTCCAGCGCGAGCTGGTGAATGACGAGAACGGCACCATGGTTCCTTGCGTGTTCTTGACATACAGCTTGGCCAGGTCTTCCGGTTGCAGCCGTTGCGGTGCATCGGCTTGCACGATCACCCGTTGCTGACGTCCCTGGTTCGGGAAGTCATTCACGTAGGACGAACCGAGCGCGGTCGACAGCGCGCTGTTGATCGCATTGAACGAGACGCCCAGGGCGTTGGCTTTGTCGCGGTCAATATCCAGTTGCAGCTGCGGCGCATCTTCCAGGCCTTCAGGGCGGACCCCAGCCAGGATCTTGCTTTGCGAGGCCATGCCCAGCATCTGGTTACGTGCTGCGGTCAATGCCGCATGTCCCACGCCGGCGCGGTCTTGCAGACGGAAAGTAAAGCCCGTTGCGTTGCCCAGCTCAGGAATCGGCGGCGGATTCAGCGGGTAGATGATGGCGTCCTTGATTTGCGAGAACACACCAAATGCCTTGCCTGCGATCGCGTCGGCCGACTGATCCGGACCGCGTTCGCTCCAGTCCTTGAGCGGGGTGAATACCAAGCCGGCATTCTGGCCGTTACCGGAGAAGCTGAAGCCGGTAATGGCAACCACATTGGCGACACCAGGCAATTTCGCGTAATAGTTTTCGATTTGCTTGATGACTTCCAGGGTGCGGTTGCTGCTGGCGCCGGAAGGCAACTGGACGTTGGTGACGATGTAGCCCTGATCTTCGGCCGGCAGGAACGATGCCGGCAAGCGCACATACAGCAAGCCGACGCATACCAGGATCGCGCCATATATCAGCAGATAGCGGCCGGTCTTGCCCAGCATTTTGGCGATAAAGCCTTGATAGCTGTTGGTGGTAGCGTTGAACTTGCGGTTGAACCAGCCGAAGAAGCCTTTTTTCTCATGGTGATGTCCTGCTTCCACCGGCTTCAGGATGGTGGCGCACAGCGCTGGCGTCAGCGTAAATGCCATCAATACCGAGAACACCATCGAAGCCACCATCGACAGCGAGAACTGGCGATAAATCGCGCCCACCGCGCCGCTGAAGAAAGCCATTGGGATGAACACGGCAATCAGCACCAGGGTGATACCGATCAGGGCGCCGGTAATCTGGCCCATCGCCTTGCGGGTTGCATCGCGTGGCGACAAACCTTCTTCGCTCATGATGCGCTCGACGTTTTCCACCACCACGATTGCATCGTCAATCAGGATGCCGATCGCCAGCACCATGCCGAACATGGTCAGGACGTTGATCGAGAAGCCGAACAGCAGCAAGGTGGCGAAAGTACCCATCAATGCGACTGGCACCACCACTGTCGGGATCAAGGTGTAGCGGATGTTTTGCAGGAACAGATACATCACCAGGAACACCAGGATGATCGCTTCGACCAAGGTCTTGACCACTTCTTCAATCGAAATCTTGACGAATTTCGAGGTGTCGTAAGGGATCGTGTATGTAACACCGGCTGGGAAATACTTGGACAGCTCAGCCATCTTGGCGTGGACTGCGGTAGCGGTGCCCAGCGCGTTGGCGGTTGGCGACAATTGCACACCGACGAAGGAGGTCGGTTTGCCGTCGAGCCGGCCGGCGGTAGCATAAGACTGGCCGCCGATTTCGATACGGGCAACGTCGCGCAGACGCACCACCGAGCCATCCGCATTGGCACGCAGCTGGATATTGCCGAACTGCTCAACGGTATTCAGCTGGCCGGTGACCACCACGGTAGCGGAGATCTGCTGCGTTCCAGGGCTAGGCAGGTCGCCGATGGTGCCGCCTGCGACCAAGGCATTTTGCGCCGTGATTGCAGCCGTTACATCGGCTGGCGTCAGGTTGAGGCCAACCAGCCTGGCCGGATCGATCCAGATCCGCATCGCCCGTTCAGTACCGAACAACTGCGCCTGGCCGACGCCTGGCACACGTTTGATTTCGTTCACCACGTTGCGCGACAGATAATCGCCGAGTGCAATCGGGTCCAGCTTGCCGTCAGACGAAGACAGGCCGATAAACATCAGGAAGTTGCTACGCGACTTGGTGACTTGCACGCCTTGTTGCGTGACTGCCGCAGGCAGCCGCGCCTCAACCCGTTTCAAGCGGTTCTGTACATCCACCGCCGCCAGGTCGGCGTTGGTTTCCGGAGTAAAAGTGACGGTGATCGCCACTGCGCCGTTGGCCTGGCTTTGCGACTCGATATATTGCAAACCGTCGGCGCCGTTCATTTCCTGTTCGATCAGGCTGGTAACGCTGTCGTCCAGGGTTTGTGCAGTTGCACCGGGATAGGTAGCGTTAACTACAATCGTCGGTGGTGCAATCGAGGGATACTGGGCCACCGGTAATTGCGTGATGGCCAATGCACCCCCGAGCAGGATGAATATGGCCAGCACCCACGCAAATACGGGGCGATCGATGAAAAACTTGCCCATTAATAGGCTCCTTATTTAGCAGTTGAGGCAACTGCGGCTGCGGTCGGCGCGGCTGCAGCAGTCGGATTCCATGGCGTTGGCTTCACGACCGCGCCCGGTTTGATCTTTTGCATGCCTTCGACGATCACTTTGTCGCCGGCTTTCAAGCCATCGCTGACGATCCATTTGTCGCCTTGCGCAACATCGGCCGTCACCGGGCGTACCGCCACCTTGTTGTCGGCGCCGACGACGAATACCGAAGAACCGTTGAGATCACGCTGCACCGCTTGTTGCGGCACGGTCAGGGCGGAAGCGTTGACTACCTGCTCCAGTTTGGCGCGTACGTACATGCCCGGCAGCAAACTACGATCCGGGTTAGGGAACTCTGCGCGCAGGGTGACCGAACCGGTGGTGGCGTCGACCGTCAAATCGGAAAACAGCAATTTGCCGGCCTGCGGATAAGGGCGGCCATCTTCAGTCACCAGGGTGACCTTGGCCTGGCCTGCGCCGGCGCTTTCCAATTGACCGCTCTTCATTGCCTGCTGCAATTTGAGAATGTCAGTGCTGGACTGGGTCACGTTGACATAGATCGGATCGATTTGCTGCACCACTGCCAGCTGAGTTACTTCACCCTGGCCTACCAGTGCGCCCTCGGTAACCAAGGCCTTGCCGATGCGGCCGGAAATTGGCGAGGTCACGGTCGCGTAACCGAGATTGAGGCTGGCGGTTTGGCGTGCAGCCTTGGCGGACGCAACATCTGCTGCCGCTTGCTTCTGCGCTGCAACGGTATCGTCGTATTCCTGTTTGCTGACCGCGTTGACCTCCACCAGTGGCTTATAACGTTGTGCTTTCAGCGTCGCGGTAGTCAGATTTGCTTCTGCCTTGGCCAACGTGGCTTGCGCGCTGTCGTAGGCGGCTCGCAGCGGCGCCGGATCGATCTGATACAAGGTTTGACCAGCCTTGACATCGCTGCCTTCGCGGAAATTACGCTTGAGCACAATGCCGGCCGCGCGTGCGCCGATTTGAGCGATACGAGTAGCTTCCAGTCGACCAGGCAGTTCCGTGGTGAGAGCCAGGCGTTCCGGCGCGATAGTGATGATTGAAACGCCGGCTGGAGGCGGCGCACCTTGGGCGTCCGGCTTCTTGCCGCAGGCGGCGACTGCTGACAGGAGCGCGATAGCCAGGGTGATACGCGTGAGACGGTTGATAGAGCTAACTGAATTCATAAAATTCTCGCACGGTAATTGAGGAAAGACTGCAAATCTGACAGGTGACTCTGCTTCTTGAAACGACATAGGATATATATGTAATTGCTTTGGTGCACCGGATGCTTTGCCGGAAAGCGGGTGGAGCAGCCGGAATCCTGCTATTATACATACATGCATGAATGTATGTTTTTTTGACTGTAGTTGTTGATGTTTTATTGTAATTATTTGCTGCGAGCGCACAGGGCATCGTAACAGTTTGGAGGTCGGCTTAAAATGGCTAGAAGTACAAAAGAAGAAGCGCTGGAAACGCGTGGCCGCATCCTTGATGCGGCAGCGGAGGTGTTTCATCAGCATGGCGTATCGCGCACCACGCTGGCCGATGTCGCCAGCGCCGCTGACGTAACGCGCGGAGCTATCTATTGGCACTTCAAGAACAAGAGCGATTTATTCGACGCCATGTGCGAGCGGGTGCGCTTGCCGATGGAGGCGATGATCGAAAAAACCGCCGACGAAAATGCGAATGATCCTTTAAATCAGTTCCGCAACAGATGTTTGTTTACCTTGCAGGAAGCGACGTTGAATCCGCAGTCGCGCAAGATTTTTGAAATCGTCCTGCACAAATGCGAGCTGGTGGATCCGGAGGACCCTATTTACATTCGCCGGCTCGAATGCTTTTTGGAAGGTCGTACCGATATAGAACGCTTGCTGCGATTTGCGATTGCGAAAGGGCAGCTGCCGCGCGAACTGGATCCGATACTGGCTGCGGTCATGGTGCAAGGACTGCTGTTCGGCATCTTGAACAACTGGACCTTCAGTCCGCTGAGCTTTGATCTTACAGAAAATGTCGCGAAAGTGGTCGACAACTGTATTCACATGTTCAAGACTTCACCGTTCCTGCTGAAAAATAACGAAACCTGATCGGAGTGTGGGGCCGCGCTTTCCAACTCGATCACTTAACCTCGCTCACTCGACTTCCTTCACGCAGTTTTCAATACACTGCCGGCACCAGCAATGCATTGATTTGCTGCAGATCCTCTTCCTTCAAGGTGCCGACTGCTGACTTGAGTTTCAAGCTATTCATCAGCGTGTCGTAACGTGCTTTGGCCAAATCCCGGCGGGTAGAGAACAATTGCTGCTGCGCGTTCAGCACGTCGATATTGATGCGTACCCCCACCTGATACCCCAATCGATTGGAGTCCAGCGATGATTGGCTGGAGATTTCCGCAGCCTCGAAAGCCTTGACCTGAGCCAAGCCGCTGCTGACCCCGAGATAGGCCTGGCGTGCATTCAACGCGGCGGTCCTGCGCGCATTTTCAAGATCGGAGCGCGCCTTGTCTTCCAACGCCACCGCCTGCCGCACGCTGCTGTTGACGGCGCCGCCGGCATACAGCGGGATGGTCCATTGCACGCCGATTGAATTGGACACCTGCGAGATATTGAAAAAGGGGATCGGACTGCCGCTGACATCGGAATGGCTGCGGCTGGCAACCAGGTCGACCGTCGGCAGGTGGCCGGCACGGTTCTTCTTGATTTCGTATTTTGCGCTATCCAGTGCGATTTCCTGGCCGATCACGCCGAAGTTCTGCTGTTCGGCGCTACTCACCCAGCTCTCGATCGCAGCCGGCTGCGGCGCACTCAGCTGGACCCCGGGACGCAAGGTCGCCAGCGGCGCCGGCGGCTTGCCGATAATCTGCTGCAGCACATTGCGGGCGACTTCCAGATTATTGCCGGCCGCGATTTCCTGAGCGATCACCAGATCGTAGCTGGCTTGCGCCTCATTGGTGTCGGTAATGGTGGCGGTGCCGACTTCGAAATTGCGTTTGGCAGAAGCCAGTTGCTCGGCAATCGAACTTTTCTGAGCTTGCAAAAATGCCAAGACGTCCTGTGCCGTCAAAGTGTCAAAGTAAGCCTGGCTGACGCGCAGCATCAAATCCTGCTGAGCCTGAGCGAATCTCACTTCACCGGCGGCGACCGATAATTTGCTTTCCTGGTACTGCTGCCAATATGCCGGGCGAAACAGGGGCTGGGTAAGCTGCAGGCTGTAATTGTTGGTGATGGTTTTCCAGGAATCTCCGGCACGGCTGTAGCTGCCGCCGACGCCGACCGTCGGCAACAGGGCGGCGCGCCCCTGAACACTGGCTTCGTTGCTGGCGCTGAGCGCATAACGTGCGCTGGTGTACACCGGATCGTTGGCCAGCGCTTGCTGATACGTTTGAACCAGATCGACTGCGTGCGCGTTCACAGCCAGCAATGCGCTTGCGATCAACGAAGCCATCAGGGTATTGCGCATTACACTCTCCGGAACGGTGGCGGCAGGTCAGTAGGCGATCGGTCTGGCAGGTCTAGTAGGTCGGCATGGCCGGATCGACCTGCTGGGCCCAGGCATGAACGCCGCCGGTCAGGTTGCTGACCGCGGAAAAGCCGTGACGCTCCAGAAAAGCAGCGACCTGCATGCTGCGCGCGCCATGATGGCAGATGCAGACGATCGCCTGATCCTCTTCCAGATCGTTCAGATGCGCCGGCACCGTTTGCATCGGCATCAGCCGCGCCGCATCTATGCGGCAAGTCTCGTATTCCCACGGTTCGCGTACATCCAGCAGCAACGGCTTGGGACGTTGCGGATCGGCGATCCAGGCGGCCAGTTCTGAGGCGGTGAGATGTTGCATAGGCAGGCTTAGAATTTGAAGTGGGAATGAACAGCGGCTTCGCGCAACGGTTTGACGTCTGTTTCAAACAGGTGGGCCGTGCTGTAGTTGCTGTCAGAAGTACGGGTAATGATTTGCGCCGACATCACCGGTGCCTCACCCAGGATGGCAATAATCCGGCCGCCGACATTGAGCTGCTTGAGGAAAGCATCCGGCAGGCTTAAGAGCGAACCTGAAATCACGATCACGTCGTAGCTCTTGTTGGCACTTTGGTCCCAGCCCTGGGCGCCGTTGCCCAGGGCAACCTCGACGTTGGTGATGCCGTAGGCAGCCAGATTCTTTTCGGCCAGCGCTTTCAGTTCAGGATCGATTTCAACCGTGGTGACATGCCTTGCCTTGTAGCACAGCAAGGCAGCCATGTAGCCGGAGCCGGAGCCGATTTCCAGCACTTGCTCATGTTTCTTCACGCCAGCTTCTTGCAACAGGCGCGCTTCGACCTTAGGCGCCAGCATGCTTTCGCCGTTGGCGCCAGGCAGAGGGATTTCGGTATCGGAAAACGCCAGGCTTTTGTAGGCGGCAGGGACGAATTCCTCGCGCCGTACTACCGCCAGCAAATCCAGGATGTCCAGGTCCAGCACGTTCCAAGGGCGAATTTGCTGTTCGATCATATTGAAGCGGGCTTGTTCGATATTCATGGTTATGGCTCGGTAGTGAAAATAAAGGGCTCATTCTATCAAAGGCTACCCTCAAAAACCTATTTAGAACCGGCATGCGGCTGGCTGAGCAAGCCATGCAGGCAAAGGTCGATAAAACTGTCCAGATAGCTGGCCGCGTCAACCGCTTCCACATGGCAGGGATTGAATGGTTGTTGCCACATCATCAGCATGATCACCGGCGCAATCAGCACATTCGCAGTCTGGCCGACGTCGATCGCACGAAATTCGCCGCGCTCGATGCCACGCTGCAGCATGCGTACAATCATGGCTTCGCCGCGCTGGCTGATTTCTTCGCGGTGGAAGGTCGCCAATTCCGGAAAATTACCCGATTCGGCCATCATCAGTTTAGTAATGCCGGCCAGTTTCGTAGCGCCGATGCGCTGCCACCAGCGCAGGACGATGTCGCGGAACAGATCGGCGCTGGAGCCGCCGTAGCCGTCAATGACGTCTTCCGCTTCATCCAGCACCGGCAGCATGTTTTCGCGTACTACCGCTTTGAATAACTCTTCCTTGTTCTCAAAATACAGGTACAGAGTTCCCTTGGAGACACCGGCCAGGGCGGCGACATCGCCCAGCCGGGTGGCGGCAAATCCGCGTTCGACAAACAGATCCAGCGCGGCCGCCAGTAATTCCTGCGGACGCGCTTCTTTGCGTCTGGCCCAGCGGGGTGTGGAGCTGAAAGGGCAATTCATGAATGCTTGGCTTTGTTAATTACTGACTTAAGAGTCAGTAATGTAAGCGGCAACTGGGAGAGTGTCAAGAAAGGCCGGTCAGTGCGTTGGAACTTGACGGTACGGACGATGATTGCAAGTAAAATCTGACCTTCGGTTAAATCGTATTGTTATATATTTCGCATGTTTTCAAAAAATACATTCATTGCTGAGGTCTGGGGGTGAGCGCGCAAAGCATTTCTTGCCGCCCGGATTGCGGCGCCTGTTGCACGGCGCCGTCGATTTCGTCGCCTATCCCTGGCATGCCTGACGGCAAACCGGCGGGAGTCCGCTGCATTCAGCTGGACCAGGCCAATCTTTGCCGGATTTTCGCCAGTCCCGATCGCCCTGCCGTTTGCGCCAGCCTGCAGCCAGCCTTGGATATGTGCGGCAGTTCCCAGGCGCACGCCATGCATTACCTGGCAACGTTGGAACGATTGACCGCTGTGTAGGGTCTGTCTGTAGACACAACAAGGCAGAACAAGGAAAAATCCCGATGCATGCAAAAAAATTCATTCCCGGTAAGGTCATTCCCGTGTTGCTGGCATTACTGATCACGCTATTGTTAGCTTCCTGTGCGGCCCTCATCGGACCGCGCGATGTCCAATTCCCACTGGCCAAACTTCAGCAATCGGTGGATAAGCGCTTGCCGTTTTCCCAGCGTTATCTGGGCCTGTTCGAAATTACCGCCAACCGGGCCCAACTGAGCTTGCCGCCCGAGCAGAATCGCTTGTCGATGGCAACCGATGTAACGGTGACCATGCCGTTGCTTGGCAAATCTTGGAACGGCACGATGGCGATTTCGGGTGTGCTGACCCTGGACAATCCGCACAATGCGGTGACGTTGCAAGAGCCGAAACTGGATAGCCTGATGCTCAACGGCCTGGACGATACCTACGCCGCGCAAGTGACTCAGATCGGCAATCTGCTGGCGCGTCAATTGCTGACCAACCTGCCGTTGTATACCTTTAAACCGGAAGACCTGCGCTATGCCGGCGTTGCTTTCATGCCGACGAAAATCGGCACCAGGCCGGAAAATCTGGTGGTCACATTCGAACCGGTAAAATAGCCCCTTGGTTTTAAGAAAACTCGCGCAGCTTTACGACGTCCGGGGCGGTATCATTCGCCGGCCGGATTCCCTTTCTCTTTCTACCCCCACGCTACATGGATATAATTCTCGCGTTAAAAGCACTCATCATGGGCCTGGTCGAGGGATTCACCGAATTTCTGCCAATCTCATCGACAGGTCACTTGATTCTGGCCGGCAGCTTGCTGGATTTTACTGCCGACATCACGCGTG
The DNA here is from genome assembly GCF_018305005.1 of Collimonas silvisoli. GTDB lineage: Bacteria > Pseudomonadota > Gammaproteobacteria > Burkholderiales > Burkholderiaceae_D > Collimonas > Collimonas silvisoli. The sequence goes on along the minus strand of NZ_JAGQEG010000003.1, from coordinate 30,300 downwards.
AAAAAGCTGAAGTGTTCGAGATCGCCATCCAGGCTGGCGCGATTTTCGCCGTGTGCTGGGAGTACCGCGCCCGTATAGCTGCGGTCTTGCGCGGCCTGCCTCACGACGCCAAGGCGCGCAAGCTGGTCGTCAACCTGATCATTGCTTTTATCCCGGCGGCGATACTGGGGCTGTTGTTCAGCAAGATGATCAAGGAAAAATTGTTTGCGCCGTTGCCGGTGGCGATTGCACTGATTGTCGGCGGCTTCGTCATCCTCTGGGTTGAGCGCCGCAACAAGAATGGTGATCGTGCCGCCAGGGTCGAATCGGTGGACGACATGAGTGCGCTGGATGCCTTGAAGATAGGTATTGCCCAGGCGTTTGCGCTGATTCCAGGCACCAGCCGTTCGGGTGCAACGATTATCGGCGGCATGATGTTTGGCCTGTCGCGCAAGGCCGCTACCGAATTTTCATTTTTTCTGGCAATTCCCACTTTATTTGCCGCCACCATTTATTCCCTGTATAAGGATCGCGCGCTGCTGTCGGCGGCCGACATCCCGCTGTTTTCGATCGGCACGGTAGCGGCATTTGTCTCGGCATTCCTGTGCGTGCGCTGGTTGCTGCGCTATATCAGCAGCCATGATTTTTCCGTGTTTGCGTGGTATCGGATTGTGTTTGGCCTGGTAGTGATCGTGACCGGTTATGCCGGCTGGGTAAGCTGGGCGCATTGAGCGCGCATGTGCTTTGTATCTGCTTTATAGAAGAGTCATGGGTATTTTAAAAACCGTAGTTGTCCAATTTTGAGCAGGAGAATGTTGTGGCAAGTGTATGTTCCGCTGGTACCGATATCGGGTTTGCATCGCTAGACTATGTGCAAGTCGCGATCCTGGGCGTGATTCAGGGCATCTCTGAGTTACTGCCGATTTCTTCCACCGCGCATATGCGCATCGTTCCCGCCATACTCGGTTGGCATGATCCGGGTTCGGCGTTTTCAGCGGCGATGCAATTGGCCGCGCTGGCCGCCGTGGTCAGTTACTTCTGGCGCGATGTGCGCGAGGTCACTGTCGGCAGCATCACCGCGGTACGCGAACGCAATTTCAGCAATCCGTCATTCCGTCTCGGCTTGGCGATCATCCTGGCGACGATACCGATCGGGATTGCCGGTCTGGCCCTGTCGTCTGTGTTGAACGCCTGCGGTTCGCCGTTGCGCAGTCTGAGCGTGATTGGTTACGCCTGTATCGCCATGGGCGTGTTGCTGGCGATTGCCGAACTAAGTTGCCGTCATCGCCGCACTGTCGGCGAGATGCGTCTGCGCGACGCGCTGATCGTCGGTCTGGCGCAGGTGGGTGCGCTGATTCCGGGCGTGTCGCGTTCCGGCTCGACCTTGACCGCCGCCTTGTTCCTCAATTTCAAACGCGAAGAAGCGGCGCGCTTTTCTTTCCTGCTTGGTCTGCCGGCGATCGCCCTGGCCGGTTTGAAAGAGCTGCTGGTGCTGTTCCATTTGCATATGCCGCTAGAGACCTGGATGCTGCTGATTTTCGGTCTGGTGATCGCCAGCATCTCGGCTTTCGGCGCGATCTGGGGCTTGATGAAATTCCTGGAGAAATTCTCGACCTGGCCATTCATCGTGTATCGGATTGCCCTCGGGATCTTCCTGCTGGTCGCCGTCAGCAACGGTTTTCTTAGTTAATCAACGTCGGGCCTAGTTATTTAATGTCACATCCAGCCGACGCAAGTTCCGATCCGCAAGCACTGCATATACTGCAGACGGTATTCGGTTATCCATCTTTTCGTGGCCAGCAGGCTGAGATTGTCAGCCATGTAGCCAACGGTGGCGATGCGCTGGTCTTGATGCCGACCGGCGGCGGCAAATCGCTGTGTTACCAGATCCCGGCATTGTTGCGAGACGGCGTCGGGGTAGTGGTGTCGCCGCTGATCGCGCTGATGCAGGATCAGGTCGATGCGCTGGCCGAGGTCGGGGTGCGCGCCGCTTTTCTGAATTCCACGCAAACCTATGAAGAAGCGTCGCAGATCGAACGCCGCGTGCGCAGCGGCGATCTCGATCTGGTGTATGTGGCGCCGGAGCGTTTGCTGACACCGCGTTGCCTGGATTTGCTGGAATCGTCGAAGATCGCCTTGTTTGCGATTGACGAAGCGCATTGCGTATCGCAATGGGGGCATGACTTCCGGCCGGAATACATCAAGCTATCGATCTTGCACGAGCGTTTTCCGCAAGTGCCGCGGATTGCGCTGACGGCCACCGCCGACCAGCAGACCCGCGAGGAAATTGCGCTGCGTTTGCAACTCGAACAGGGCGCGCGTTTCGTTTCTTCATTCGACCGCCCCAATATCCGCTATCAGATTGTTGAAAAAGCCAACGGCCGCAAACAGTTGCTCGATTTCATTCAAAGCGAGCACGTCGGCGATGCCGGGATTGTGTATTGCCTGTCGCGCAAGAAGGTCGAGGAAACCGCTGAATTTCTGGAGCAGCAAGGGATTCAAGCCTTGCCCTATCACGCCGGCATGGACTACGCGCAACGGACCAAGAACCAAGGGCGTTTCCTGCGCGAAGACGGCATCGTGATGGTGGCCACCATCGCTTTCGGCATGGGCATCGACAAGCCCGATGTGCGCTTTGTCGCGCATCTGGATCTGCCGAAGAGCATAGAGGGTTATTACCAGGAAACCGGCCGCGCCGGCCGCGACGGCGGCCCCGCCAATGCCTGGATGGCTTATGGCTTGCAGGACGTGGTGCAGCAGCGGCGTATGATCGATGAGTCGGAGGCCGGCGAAACCTTCAAGCGCGTGCTGGGCGTCAAGCTGGATGCGATGCTGGGGCTATGCGAAACCCTGCATTGCCGGCGCGTGCGTTTGCTGGATTATTTCGGCCAGGGTTCTGAGCGTTGCGGTAATTGCGATACCTGCATGAGCCCGCCGGTGTCATTCGATGCGACAGTGGTGGTGCAAAAGCTGCTGTCGACGATTTATCGGGTCGACCAGCGTTTCGGTGCGATGCATGTGATGGATGTCTTGCGCGGCATCGATTCCGACAAGATCAAGCAGTGGCGTCACGATCAACTCTCTACCTTTGGCATCGGCAGCGATCGCAGTGAAGCCGAATGGCGGGCGATCTTGCGGCAATCGATTGCGCTCGGCCTGATCACGGTCGATCATGAAGCCTATAGCGCGCTGAAACTGACCGATGCTGCCCGGCCGGTGCTACGCGGCGAGCAGCAGGTGCAGTTGCGGCAGTACCAGAAACCGGTCAAACAGAAACGCAGCGGCAGCAAGCCCAAGGGCTATGTCGAGACCGATCTGTCGACGCTGGAACAGGCGATTTTCGAGAAACTGCGCTGGTGGCGGGTCGAAACTGCGCGCAAGCACAACGTGCCCGCTTACGTCATCTTCCACGACGCTACCATGCGTGAAATCGCCAAGGCGCAACCGGCCTCTCTGGATGATCTGCGCGGCGTCAGCGGCGTCGGCGAGAAGAAGCTGGAGACTTATGGTGCGGAAATTGTCGAGCTGATTGCCGAGTTTGCGTAACAGTAGTAGCGCCGCCAAATCATTCAATCACCTAACGCGATCTCTAAAAACTCCGTCATCCCCGCGAACGCGGGGATCCAATTTACTGATTTAAAATAGATTCCCGCGTCCGCGGGAATGACAGAACAGGGTTATTCGAGCTGTCCCTAAGCAGTAGTACCCAAGGCCGCCATCAAGGCTTGCCTGATTTTCGCTTCTTGCGGCGCTACCCCAAAACCCACCATCACACCCTGGGCATCAAAGAAACGGCAAATCGTGGTCGCGCCATCCTGTTCGGTTTCCCAGCGGCCGGCGGCCACCGCATGCAACGGCGGCGGCACCAGCGCCAGCGGGTAGCTAGGGGTTTTGACGATCACCGGCGAATGTTTCAAATCAATCTCGGTATCTTCGCCGGTCAAGGTCTTGGCAATCGCCCGGGCTGCGGTAAGGATCGGCGCGATGTATGGCAAGGGGCTGGTGCGGCCTTCGCTGTCCACCCGGTATTCGGCGCAATCGCCGAGCGCATACACATCGGCAGCGCTGGTGCGGCCGTGAGCGTCCACCATGATGCCGCGGCCGGTAGCCAATTGCGCTACTTGCGCCAGAGCCAAGTCGGGACGCAGGCCGACCGCAGACAAGACGACATCAGCTACCACTGCATCGCCGTTCGACAAGCTGATCTTGATTGCGCCGTCGGCATGGTCGACGCTGCTGGCGGTGGCGCCAAGCTGCAGCGCGATGCCACGGCCGGTCAACGCAGCTTGCAAACCTTGCGATAACGCCGGCGCCGCCAGCGCTGCCAATGGCAAAGGGTTGGGATCGATCAGCGTCACCGTGTGGCCGTGCGCAGCAAGATCGTCGGCAAATTCGCAACCGATCAAGCCGGCGCCGAGGATGGCAACCCGGGCCGAAGCTTGCTGATCGGGCAGCAGCTTGGCACGGAAGGTGGCGTAATCGTCGATGTGGTTGACCGACAGCACGCGGTCGTTGGCGTCGCCGGCCAGGTTCAAGCGGATCGGCTGGGCGCCGACCGCAATCACCAGCTGCCGGTATTCGAAAGCGCCGTTGCTGGTGTCGACCACCTTGCCGGCGGTATCGATGCCGTTGACCCGGGTCTTGGTCATGATATTCGCGCCGATCTGTTCAGCCATTTGCACCGCGCTTTGCGAGATCAGCTGCGCCGCCAGCTTCTTTTGCGCGAAGGCGTTCGACAGCATCGGCTTGGAATAGAAACCGCCATCGTCGGCCGTGATGATCAGCAGCGCGGCTGTCTTGTCCAGCTTGCGTACTTCACGCGCCAGAGTATAGGCAGCCATGCCGGCGCCGATGATGATAATGGGTTTCATGGAATGTCCTGAAGGATGGTTGGCAGTGATGATGAACGTGGTATCTGATGTGGAGCGCGAGCCGGCGCAATACGTGTGGCTGTGCGGTTGTGCGGCGGCTAATTTTACAGCAAGCGTCAGACTGGATTTCAAGCACTTCAAAATCCATCTTGGCGTCGCGCTGTTCCACTTTGTCCAGGGTCGCGAAACGTTTGGCGGCCTTTCCAGGGGATATAGAAATGAAAAATTGATTATCTTTGCATCTATGATAGTTTTTTTGTATTTAATTTGTGGATTCAGATAGTCTTTATGAATAAAAATGTGAAATTGCCATTCACAATGCGAAATTCACATAGTTGAATGCGAGCAGTCTGATAAAATCAAAGACTTTCACTTGTTACATTTGGGGACAGACGCATATGGATTCGATGATCGATAAAAAAGAAGAGCTCCGCCAACAATTGCGTCAAGCTGCGCTTGAGTATCACGAGTTTCCGACTCCAGGGAAAATAAGCGTCACCCCGACCAAATTACTGACTAACCAGCGCGATCTGGCGCTGGCTTATTCGCCAGGCGTCGCTGCCGCCTGCGAAGAAATCGTGGCCGACCCGGCCAACGCCTTCCGCTACACGGCGCGCGGCAACCTGGTTGCCGTCATCACCAACGGCACCGCGGTTCTCGGACTGGGCAATATCGGGCCGCTGGCGTCGAAGCCGGTGATGGAAGGCAAGGGCGTGCTGTTCAAGAAATTTGCCGGCATCGATGTCTTCGATATCGAAATCAACGAACACGATCCAGAGAAACTGTGCGACATCATCGCCTCGCTGGAGCCGACTTTCGGCGGTATCAACCTGGAAGACATCAAGGCGCCGGAATGTTTCGAGATTGAGCGCAAACTGCGCGACCGCATGAAGATCCCGGTGTTCCATGACGATCAGCATGGCACTGCCATCATCGTCGGCGCGGCGATCCTGAACGGCCTGAAAGTGGTCGGCAAAGACATCAAGAGTTGCAAGCTGGTAGTCTCCGGCGCCGGCGCTGCGGCGCTGGCCTGCCTGGACTTGATTGTCGATCTCGGCTTCCCGATTGAAAATATTTTCGTGACCGATCTGGCCGGCGTGGTCTATAAAGGCCGTGTCGAACTGATGGATCCGGACAAGGAACGTTTTGCGCGTGAAACCAATGCGCGCACGCTGGCCGAACTGATCCCGGGCGCCGATATTTTCCTCGGCTTGTCGGCCGGCGGCGTGCTCAAGCAAGATATGGTGAAGGCGATGGCGCCACGGCCGCTGGTGCTGGCGCTGGCCAATCCGACTCCCGAAATCCTGCCGGAAGAAGTCAAGGCGGTACGTGACGACGCCGTCATGGCAACCGGCCGTTCGGACTATCCGAACCAGGTTAACAACGTCCTGTGCTTCCCCTACATTTTCCGCGGCGCCCTCGATTGCGGCGCCACCACCATCACCCGTGAGATGGAAATCGCAGTGGTGCATGCGATCGCCGAGCTGGCGCAAGCCGAACAATCGGACATCGTCGCTACTACTTACGGCATCACCAATCTGTCGTTCGGGCCCGAGTACATTATTCCAAAGCCGTTCGATCCGCGTCTGATGATCAAGATCGCGCCGGCAGTCGCCAAGGCCGCCGTGGCGTCCGGCGTGGCCAGCCGTCCGATCCAGGATATGGAAGCGTATATCGACAAGCTGCAGCAATTCGTTTACCGCAGCGGCACTTTCATGCGGCCGCTGTTTCAGGCCGCCAAAAAGACGCAGGCAGAGAAGAAACGGATTGTCTATGCGGAGGGCGAAGAAGAGCGCGTCCTGCGCGCGGTGCAGGTGGTGGTCGACGAAAACCTGGCGCGGCCGATCCTGGTCGGACGGCCGGCGGTGCTGCAACAGCGCATTGAGCGTTTCGGCCTGCGTCTGAAAGCCGGCGTCGATTTTGAAGTCATCAATCCGGATTTCGACGAGCGTTACCGCGATTACTGGCAAACCTTCCTGGCGATGACCAAGCGTCAGGGCGTGACCGAGCAATACGCCAAGCTGGAAATGCGTCGCCGCCATACCCTGATCGGTTCGATGGCGATTCACAAAGGCCATGCCGATGGCATGATCTGCGGTACCTATGGCACCACCAATCTGCATCTGAACTACATCGACAAGGTGCTGGGCCGGCGCGAAGGCGTGAATGTCTATGCAGCGATGAACGCGCTGATTCTGTCGAATCGTCAATTGGTGCTGGTCGATACCCACGTCAACGAAGATCCGACCGCCGAGCAACTGGCGGAGATCACCATCCTGGCGGCGGAAGAAATGCTGCGCTTCGGCATCAAGCCGCGGGCAGCCTTGCTGTCGCATTCCAACTTCGGCACCAGCAACAGCGCTTCGGCGCAAAAAATGCGGAAGGCTCTGGCCATCATCAAGGAGCTGGCGCCGGATCTGGAAGTCGATGGTGAAATGCACGGCGACACCGCGCTGGATACCGAGTTGCTGAGAAAAGTGATGCCTGATTCAAGCCTGAAAGGCGACGCCAATCTGCTGGTGATGCCTAACATCGACGCCGCCAACATCGCTTACAACCTGCTCAAGAATACTTCCGGCAACGGCGTTGCGGTCGGTCCTATTCTACTGGGTTGCGCCAAGCCGGTTCATATCCTGACGCCTTCGGCCACCGTGCGCCGTATCGTCAACATGACCGCGCTGTGCGTGGTGGATGCGATTTCGGCCCGCTAAGATTTAAATATCCATAGTACGCAAGAATAAAAAGCCCGCTGTTAGCGCCAAATGATCGGCGGTAACAGCGGGCTTTTTTGCTTTTGACACGCATGTCATCCCTGGATTATTGTAAGTACGCTGTTTCATGAGAACGCATCTCACGGATATTGATGAAATGAGTTCTAAAAAAAAAGACGTATTCATTACAACATCAGGAGATGCGATGTCACAGTACGCCAAGAGTCCCTTGATGGGACAGATGATGAGCCAGCCCTTGCTCATCTCCAGCATTATCGAGCATGCAGACCGCCATTTCGGCAGCAATGAAATCGTCTCACGGCGGGTTGAAGGCGACCTGCATCGCTATACCTACAGCGATTGCCATAGACGTGCGCGCCAGTTGGCAAATGTCTTGACCAGGCTTGGCGTCAAGATGGGCGAGCGGGTTGCCACGCTGGCCTGGAACGGCTACCGGCATATGGAGGCGTATTACGCGGTATCCGGTTCCGGGGCTGTGCTGCACACCATCAATCCGCGCCTGCATCCGGACCTGATCGGCTATATCGCCAACCACGCCGAAGACCAATATCTGCTGTTCGATGTCTGTTTCCTGCCGCTGGTCGAGGCGGTGGCGCCGCTGGCCAAGTCCATCAAGGGCTACATCGCCATGTGCGGGCCGGAGCATATGCCGCAAGACAGCAAGCTGCCGAATCTGTTGTGCTACGAAGCGTTGCTGGACGCCAGCCCGGACGACTACAGCTGGCCATTGTTTGACGAAAATTCCGCTTCCAGCCTGTGCTATACCTCGGGCACTACCGGCAATCCCAAGGGCGCGCTGTATTCGCACCGCTCGACCGTATTGCATTCCCTGGCGTCGGCCATGCCGGACAGCATGAACATATCCGGGCGCGACGTCGTGCTGCCGGTTGTGCCGATGTTCCATGTCAACGCCTGGGGTTTGCCCTACGCGGTACCTCTTACCGGCGCGAAAATGGTGCTTCCGGGCCCGGCGCTGGATGGCAAATCCCTGTATGAGTTATTCGAACAGGAGCAGGTCACCTTCTCTGCCGGCGTGCCGACGGTATGGCTCGGTTTGCTGACGCATATGGATCAGAACAAGCTGAAATTCTCCAGCTTCAAGCGCACCATCATCGGCGGTTCCGCTTGCCCGCCGGCGATGATGCAGAGCTTGCGCCATCGCTACGAGGTCGAGGTGGTGCATGCCTGGGGCATGACCGAGATGTCGCCGCTGGGCACCACCTGCGGCCTGCAGACCAGGCATTTATCCTTGCCGCTTGAGGAGCAGGAATTGCTGCTGCAAAAGCAGGGGCATGCGATCTTTGGGGTCGACATGAAGATTGTCGACGACGCCGGCAAGGAGTTGCCGTGGGATGGCGCAACGTACGGCAATCTGCTGGTCAAGGGGCCGTGGATTATCGATAGCTATTTCAAGAATGAGGGCGGAGCGGTATTGCAGGATGGCTGGTTTCCTACCGGCGATGTAGCCACCATCGATGCCGACGGCTACATGCAGATAACCGATCGCAGCAAGGACGTGATCAAGTCAGGCGGCGAGTGGATCAGCAGCATAGCCCTGGAAAATATCGCCATGGCGCATCCGGCGGTGCAAATGGCCGCCTGTATCGGGATTTTTCATCCGAAGTGGGACGAGCGGCCGTTGCTGGTGGTCGTCAGGAAGCCCGGTATGGAGGTGAGCAAGGAGCAGTTGCTCAAATTCTTTGACGGCAAGATCGCCAAATGGTGGACCCCGGATGATGTCGTGTTCGTCGACGCCTTGCCGCTTGGCGCCACCGGCAAACTGTTGAAAAACAAACTGCGGGAACAGTTCAAGGCTTATATCTTGCCGACCGCCTGAGGTCGATGCGAGATCAGTTAAAGTAAGCGCGAACAAACTTGGATGCGTCATTCCCGCGAACGCGGGAATCCATTTTAATCAGCAACTTGGATCCCCGCGTTTGCGGGGATGATGGAATATTTATTCAAATTCACTCGGCTGCTTCCATGGCACGCGCCCTGTTTGCACTTTGTTGGCAGCACGATCGCAATGATCGGGATGGTCATCAAAAAACATGTGCGGCTTGAACGCAGCCAGCACATCCGATTTGACGATGCCGCCCATGAAAAAGGTTTCGTCGATCGCCACATCCCAGGCACGCAAGGTGCGAATCACCCGTTCATGGGCCGGCGAGGAGCGCGCCGTGACCAGCGCGGTGCGGATGGGCGCCGCATGTCCATCCGGATTCTTGAAGTTATTCTGAATGTAGGACAACGCCAGCAACAGACGCGCAAACGGACCTTGCGGCAATGGCAGCAAGGCATTTTCGCGCTCATGTTTTTCAAATGCTTCAATCCCCTCGGTCTGATATATCCTTTCCGATTCATCCGAAAAAATCACAGCATCGCCGTCGAAGGCGATACGAATCTGCTCCAGCTCTTCCAGAGCGTTCTCAGGTTTCTGATACAGCAGCGCTGCCGCCACGCCGGAGTTGACGGCGGCTTGCACGTCATCCTCATGCAAGGATAAAAACAGGCTGACATTGAAGGCTTGCAGATATGGCGCCAGCGAAGCGCCGCCGGACAGTACCGCACGCGTGATGTCGAGATCGTAGTGCTTGATCGAGTTGAAGATGCGCATCGAGGTCTCGCTGGAATTGCGCGACATCACGACTACTTCCACGAAACGCTGGCCGGTCAGGCGGTTCAGTTTCAGCAGCGCTTTCACCAGGGCGAAGCCGGCTCCCGGCTTGAGAATCTGATTTTCGTTGAGCAGCTGGTGGCGGCGATATTCTTCCAGGCCATGTTGACGAAAGATCGCCTCTTCGGTTTCCAGATCAAATAGCGCACGGGATGAAATCCCGATGACCAGTAGGTTTTCTAAAGACTGCGGCATGGTTGGTGGTCTTAAGGTCGAGATTGAGAGCGCTCATTATAGGCGCTCGGTTAAATGTTGATGGGGGCGCAAGAGGGCGCACGCCCGGTGATATTTTTGCAATGTTTTTTTGTGCTGTTGAAAGAGCTGTGTTCCACGCCGTTACGTTACATGTTACGTATCAAAGCCCGCCGTTACGTATCCGGATATTCTCCCGGTCGATGTTTGAGAGTTGCTGTTAGTCATTGATTTTTAAGATATTTCTTGCCTTTTTTGTGGAAAACAATGAGGCATGGCAGTCGCTGTTTCGACGGCGTTTCTGACTGGCATGTTCTTTGCGGAAAGACGGTAAGCAAAGCGTTATCCGATTCATCAAAAAAGGAGAGAGATCATGAGAGTATCGAAAAAAAGAGGGGTGCTTGCAGCATCCGTGTTACTGACGGCATTGCTCACCGGCTGCGGCGGCGGCGGAGACTTGCTTAGCCATTCGAATGGCAGCGGCAACACAACAAGTACCGGCCATAGCGGCAGCACGCCGACAGCACCCACCACGCCCGTCACACCGGACACTCCTGTAACGCCGGCCCCAGCGGCCAACTTGCTTGCGAATGGCGGCGGCACCGCAGGTAGCGTAGGCACAGCAGTTGACGGTGCCGGCAACACGATAGTCGACCAACTGCCGGTAACACCGACCACCAAGAAAGCATTGAAGGGAGTGATCGATAATGGCAGCGGTATCGTCAACGTGCTGGGCGGCGGTCTGACCAACGGCCTGGGGCAGATTGGCACAGCGCAGGATCCGGTGGGCATCACGGTCGGCAGTGCTGGCGGGGTCGTGGCTCAGGCCGGCGCTACGGTGGACAGCGCCGGTCAAGCGGTGAGCAGCCTCGGCAGCAGCGGCCCGCTTAGCGCCTTGGCGCCGGTGACCGCACCGGCCGGCGGCCTGGTCAGCACGATCGGCAACACCATCTCTGGCACCGTGGCGCCGACGCTCGCCACGGCACTGACGACCGGCCCGGTACAGCAAGTGACGCAAACGGTGAGCACTGCGATCGAGCCTTTGACCAACGCCGCAGGCACTTTGCTCCAGACTGCCGGCAATACGACTGCGTTGAACCAGCCGGCTAATCTTTTGCTGGGTGTGGTTGGCAGTACCGTCGCCGGCGTCGGCGGTGGCCTGACTAATTCGGGCGTACCTGTCGTCGGCAATCTTGGCCCGGTGGTGAGCAGTACCGGCAATCTGGTGAGCGGTCTTGCCGTCAACGGTTTGACCGGCAGCGGCCAGCCATTACTAGGAAATCAAACCGGCGGCATATTGCAACCGGCCGACAATGCACTGCTGGGCACCCTTACCGGGCCTCTGGCTCCGGTGGTGAGCGTGGCGAACAACTTGACCGCTAGCCTTAACGGCGCAGTCGCCGGCGCTGGCAGCGGCCCTCTGGCCCCAGTCACCGGTTTGCTGGGTAGTTTGACTGGCGCTGTGGGCGGTGCTGGCGGCAGCGGTCCTTTGGCCCCGGTGACAGGCTTGTTAGGTGGCTTGAGCGGTGGCGTTACTGCTGGCGGCAGCGCCGGTAGTCCGTTAGCTCCTGTGACTGCTTTATTGGGTAGTGTGAGCGGCGCTGTAACGTTAGGTGCAAGCGGCAGCGCAAGCAGTCCGCTGGCCCCGGTGACTAATCTGGTAGCCGGCTTGAGCTCCTCGGTTTCAGCGGGGACTGGCGGCGCCGCCGGCAGCGGGCAGGCGACTGGATTGCTGAGCGGCTTGCTGGGTGGTGCAGGTAAAAAATAAGCGTTGGCAGCTGTTTGCAAAAGGGGCCTTGGCTTTTTCCAAGGCCCTTTCGTTCGGGTGGGAGGCAAAACAGGAGAGGCAAGACAGTCAAGCCGTGCAGAAGCGGATTGGTGGATTGACAGCGCGCGCAGCAACAAAATAGTTGCACAGGATGAATTATTGCCTTAATTTAACAATGACTTCAGGTCCCGATGAATAAGACAGGTTTTGCCGTCGATAACGAACGAGAGCCGTAGCTGCATGCAATTATCCCAATCGAAATGCTGCAGCCGCGCTGCGATGGCCATGATCAGTGCTGCTTGTTGGCTCATGACGTCGTATCCTTTACCCGCACATGCCGATGCGCGCAGTCCGTTGCAAGGCAACCCGGCTGACACATTGCCCAAAGCCGAGGCGCCGCCAAGCGCGCCGGTGACGCTCAATATCCAGACCCAGGCGGTCGATCCGGCGCTGCAAAAATTGTTGGCAAGCCATTTGACGCCGTCCCGTTTTCAGATTGTCGGCGTCAAAACCTTGGCGTTCGAGCCGATCGCTGCGCAGTTCGCGCCGCTGGCTAACCGCGATACCACTGTCGCCGAATTGCTGGCTGCCGCCAACAAGATCACGCAGATGTATCAAGACCAGGGTTATCCGCTCTCCTTTGCGTTCATCCCGGCCCAGAGTTTCGAGAACAATGTGGTGGTGGTGACGGTGGTCGAAGGTTACGTCAAGAATGTCAAGGTAGAAGGCAATCCCGGTGCCAGCGAAGAACGCCTGACGCGGATTGCCGAACAGTTGCAGCAAGACCGGCCGTTGCGCCGCGCCACTTTTGAGCGGGTCGCCGGCATTCTGAGTTTGCAGCCAGGGGTCAGGATTGTCGCCAACGTGGCGCCGCCGACTACTACCGATGGCGCTGCCGACATGGTGCTGACGGTGAAGCGACGGCCGGTCACGGTCGGCATCGGCGCCGATTACCGGCAGCCTGGCATCCGCGGCTTGCTGACTGCCAGCAGCAATGGCTTGACGCCGTTGGGCGAGCAAGTGACCGTCAGCACATTGCAGCCGAGCGGGCCGCAGGATGAAAAATATTATGCGATCAATTACGTCCAGCCGATCGGCAATGACGGCATGCTGGCCAGGCTGAACTGGTCCGACTATCGTGCTCAGCCAGAAAACACGGCGTTGGAAAGTCAGCACATTCAAGATCGCTACCAGACCAACACCGTACGCGCCGGCGGCTCGCTCAGCTATCCGGTGATCCTCGATAACACGCATAACCTGACCGTCACCGGCGGCGCTTATGCTGCTGAAAACAGCCAGGTGTACACCGGCTCGGCGCCGGCTACGCCGATGTCGATCGAACTCAGTTCGCACGTGCGCGTATTGAGCGCGGAAGCTGCCTGGACCGATGTCAAGACAGGGCCGGACAAACGGCAGCAGACGCGGCAGCTGAATGTCGGCGTGTACAAGGGCATAGACGCGCTCGGCGCCAAACGCGAGAACAGCAAGGTCGATCTGGGTTTCACCAGAATCACGCTGCAAGCGGCGCAATCGAATCAGCTGCCGGGCGGCTTTGGTGTCGCCGTGGCCGCCAGCACGCAATACAGCAGCAATATCTTGCCGACTTCGGAGCAGATCGGTTTCGGCGGAAAATTGTTTGGCCTCGGTTATCCGGCCGGTGAAGTCGCCGGCGACAAAGGCTGGGGTATTTCAGCCGAAATCAATCGGCTATTCCCATTGAGTTACACCTATCTCAAATCGGTGCAGCCATATTTTCTGGCGGACCATTCGCGGGTGTACTCGAATGTCGCTCCTTTAATTCACGACACCTTGGGTTCTGTTGCGTTAGGCATGCGCTTTTCCGACAGTCGCTACTACACCCTGGATTTGTCGCTGGCAAAACCGGTGGCTGATATTCCGGTCAATGCAACGTCGAGGTCATGGCGGGTAAACGCGATGTATTCGTATCAGTTGGATTGACGCGCGATTGCATTTTTTATGCTCAGGAAAGTTACGCAGAACGCGTGTCGATAGTTGATGTCGAGATTTTTTTTGTGTATTTTTTCTTTTTTTAAAGTAAGAATTTTTTCACAATGCAAAACGATATTTCAAGATGAATGTTACCTTCGCCTATGAAAATCGATTTAGATTTATACCTCTAATAATGTGTTTCTAAAAGGAAAAATTTGTCTTGAGGTAATTTTTAATCAAGGCTATGCTGATACCGCGTAGTTCGAGATCAGGGTTCGTTCTTCCTGGAAAAATGTGGGTATATTTTTCCGTGGATTGCAACGCAAAGAGCCGCTTCCTTAACGCGATGAGTGCTTCTTCAGGGGGATCACAATGAACGTAAAATTAATGAAATTTCTTCGGGATGAAGATGGCATTACGGCTATCGAGTATGGCTTGATTGCGGGACTTGTGGCTGTGGCGCTGGTTGTTGCCGTCGGAGCTTTGACCGGAACAAGTACAACCGGGTTGGAAGGCATATTTACCAAAATAGGAACCAAATTAACCAATCTTGCCGGCAGCATCACTTAAAGCAGCCAGATATCGATCGAATGTCATGAGCAGTCCAACTTTTCTCAACGCATATGTCAACACGCCCTAGTTGGACGTGACAGATATGCCCGATACAAATTTTTCTCTGCTAGTTCTGTTTTTGTTTTTTTGCGCCCTGATATTTTCATACGACTACTTGTTTCGCCGTGTTCCTAATAATTTTTTGTTGACTGCGGCCGCTTTGCAACTGGGATGTTTTGTGTTGTTGGGCAAAGGATTCAACGGGATGGGGGCGGGGAGCGCATTAACCGGTTTTGCAATCGGACTGGCATTTTTCTTGCCGCTATATACGTTGCGTGCGATGGCTGCAGGCGATGTCAAGTTTTTTGCGATGCTTGGCTTCTTGCTTGGACCCGGAGCGTTGTTGTCTGCCTTTTTGATAGCATCTGTGATAGCCGCCGTTCATGCCGTTGTGCTCTACATGTCGCGATTGGGACTAATCCCGAGTTTGCAACTCGTTGCGATACGGGTTACGCGCTGGTCTTGGTATCAGAGAATGTTGGAAAAGCGTGGTAGCCGTGTTGGCATTCCTTATGCAGCGTATTTGGCTTTGGCGGGAGCCTGGATTGGGATATCCGGCACGAGAGTAATGCAAGGTTTTGCTTGAATTTTCGTTTGCATCATGCATGTCAGCGCAGCAGACGCCGGTAATGTACTGATCGGTTCCGTGGTAAAGATCGGGAGCAGGGATGCATAAAAAATATAAATATACGGCTCGCCCCGCCATGAGGGTAGACGCCAAGAACATCGCTCAAGGCGGTGTCGCAGCAATAGAATTTGCATTGGTCTTCCCGGTTTTTTTCATGCTGCTATATGGGATCATTACCTATGTTCTGATCTTCCTGGCCCAGCAGTCGCTGGCGCTGGCGGCGGAAGAGGGCGCCCGTGCTGCGCTACGATACGCCACCGCAGATCGCGGCACGATTGGTTGCAGCACAGCCACTGACCTTATCAGGTGGCTAGGCACCGACGCTGGTGGAAATCCAATTGCTACTTGCACCCCGGTTGGACCGGTAGCCTGCGCTTTCCCTGCGGGCGCCACCGCGCAGTGCATCACGGTCAAAGTTATTTATCCCTATAGCAGCAAGCCACTAGTGCCATTGTTACTGGGACCGCTAATGAGTCTTGCGGTACCCACTACATTGGGTAGCTCGGCGACGGTACAGATTAATTGAATTTAATCGCGCCGGGTTTGCGTCTTTGACCGGATGAAGTTTGCTTGCTGAGCACGTTCCGATTGCTGAATGCTCACGAATCGCTGGGCCAGCGACTTGACGTCCTTTGCCGATTTGAATTTGACTTTGACTTGGAACTCACCGTGAACAATCTCTCCATTCGGACAGGCATCGAGTACACGCTATGAATAACCTGACAAAAATTGTTGCAGCGATACTGGTAGCGGCGGCGCTCAGCCTGGCGTTTGTGGCCTGGTGGCTAGGCAGCCGGCCGCCGCCGACGATTACCGTGGCGCCCGTAGCAATCGCCAAGAGCTCCAGACAATACGAAGTTGTGGTGGCGGCGCGTGCGCTGGCAGCGGGCAAGGCGATCGCTACCGATGACATCAGCCTGGTGACTTTGCCGATCAATCCCGCCGGTGCGTATAGCCAGGCCAGCTCGGTGGTCGGCAAAATCCCCTTGATTGAAATCGGTACCGGCACTCCGATTACCGAAAGCGGTCTGGCTAGCGGTCTTGCCGTGAAACTGGCCGACGGCGAGCGGGCCGTGGCGATTCCTGTCGACGAAATTATCGGGGCCGGCAATCATGTCCAGGCGGGCGATTATGTGGATGTGTTTTTCACGCTCAAACAAGGCCCGGACGTCGAAAGAACCCAGTCGCGTTTGCTGATGTCGCGCTTGCAAGTTCTATCGTATGGCGCGGCAGTGATCGGCGCTGCCGCCGCTGGCGGCAATATGGGAGCGATACCAAATCAGCAGACGCCGCAAGCGAGTCAGCAGGCGCAATCGTCGCAGCAAGCTCAGCAAGCCGCTCGCACCGCGGTGCTGGCAACCCCGGTGGCAGATGTCAATCGACTGCTGCTGGCAACCCAGAACGGCAAGTTGACGCTGGCATTGCGCAATCCCAGCGATGCAACAACGCCTGATCCGGCATTGTTTGCGCCACCGGCCGCCGTACTTGTCGGCAAAAAAGACCTGACACGCGATCAGCAGCAAGCATTGAAGCGAGCCGATAACCAGGCTTTTGCCGGCATGGAGATGAATGGATTGGCGGGTGATTCCAACACAGCGCCGGGCCGCAAGCCTGTTGCCAATAACCTGGCTGCGCAACCAGCGGCGGGACAAGCGCGCGGCGCGAATACCTCCGGTACGGTAGAAGTAATTCGAGGCACGCAACGGGAATCAGTAGTTTTTTGACGCGAAGATATTTTTCAATGACGGGCTTATATCAATAACAGGATTGACCGCAACTCATGAAAATTCACGATCTGGTTTTGCCGATGTTACTGATTGCAAGTGCATATTCAACATATTCCCTGGCCGCCACCACGGATATCACACTCGGCATGCGTGAACAGCAGAGCCTGCCGGTTGCCGGTGCGCTGGAACGCATTGCGGTAGCCATCCGGAAGTCGCGGATGTGTTGATGGTGCGCGGTTCCGGCGGCAAGAGCGGCAGTGTGATTCTGGTTGGGAAAAAAGCCGGCACTACTACCGTGACTGCATGGGC
Source organism: Collimonas silvisoli (assembly GCF_018305005.1). GTDB lineage: Bacteria > Pseudomonadota > Gammaproteobacteria > Burkholderiales > Burkholderiaceae_D > Collimonas > Collimonas silvisoli. The sequence goes on along the minus strand of NZ_JAGQEG010000003.1, from coordinate 12,855 downwards.
CAAAGGAATGCCGGCCAATACCTGGAGAATTACGGTGCAGGGTGACTTGCAAGCGGCGCTGGCGGAGCAGGGCGGCGCCAAGGTGCAGGTGCGCGGCGCTGCGAGCGTGATCAGCGGACAGGCGGCTTCGTTATTGGAGCACGCAAAAAGCAGCGCCGCCGCCATCGACGCAGCAGGCAAAGGCAAGGTGTTCGATATCTCGACCATCGATAGCGGCAGCGTAGTGCAGATCGATGTCAAGATTGTCGAATTCAGTAAATCGGTATTGAAGGAAATCGGCTTCGATTTCGGGCTCATCGTGAATCGCGGCAATTTCAGTTTTAATCTGGGCAGCAATCTCGCTTCCAACGGCGGACTTTCGACAGCTTCGGAGGCATTCGGCTTGTTGACCAAGTTCAGCCGGGGCAGTTACAGCTTGAGCAGTAACTTGCGCCTGATCGAAGGCAACGGCATGGCACGGGTATTGGCAGAGCCGTCCTTGACCGCGCTTTCAGGCCAAAGCGCGAGTTTCCTGGCCGGCGGCGAATTGCCGATTCCGCAGTCGGGCGGCCTCGGCACCACCACGATAGTCTACAAACCTTTCGGCATCGGCTTGACGGTGTCACCGACCATACTGGCCAAGGGGCGGATTGCCTTGAAAGTCGCGCCGGAAGCCAGCGATATCGACTATGGCAACGCTGTCATCACCGATGGCATTTCGATTCCGGCGATCACTACCCGGCGCGCCGATACCACGGTTGAGCTAGGCGATGGAGAAAGCTTCATCATCGGCGGCCTGGTTTCGCGTACCACCAAATCCAACGTCAAGAAAATTCCATTGCTCGGCGATCTGCCCATCATCGGCAGTTTTTTCCGCAGTCTCAGTTATTCGCAGGCCGACAAGGAGCTGGTGATCATCGTCACGCCGCACGTGGTCCAGCCGATAGCCAGGAATGTGCCGTTGCCATTGCCGGGTGACAGTCAGGAGCGCCGCAATACAGCGAGTACCGCGTGGGGCAGCTATCTGCTTGGAGGAGCGAGCCGGGACGAGTTGCCGGGATTTTCGAAATAAGCGACAACCTTTTTGGATTACATGATGAATGCTCGTAACAAGGCTTTGAATGAACTGACGGCGCTAAGCCGTTTCGTCTTCTGCTCGCATAACAGCACGCAAGCGGAATGGCTGGGCGCCGCCCTCGGCAAATGGGGCACCCTGCTGCAGGAAAAAGCCGATGTGGCGGAACTGGTGTCGCGCACAATTGAACTCAACCCCTTGCTGGTATTGCTGGATTTTTCCGGCGTTGAGCATGTGAGCGATCAAACCGGCGTCTTGTCGATTGATTCTCTCGGCAGCACCGCGCATGCGATTGAATTGGCGCGCGCACTGACTAAGACACTGCCGGCCTTGCCATTGGTAGCAGTCGGTTCGATGGCGTTTCCGGAAGGGACGATTGCCGCATTGCGCGCCGGCGTCAGCGATTTCATCGACGTCAGCGCCTCCGAAGATGAAGCGCGCGATGTGGTGCAGCGGGTGCTGGCCAAAGCGGCGCAGTCCGCGACACCAGTCAAGCGCGGTCAGCTGGTGACCTTGCTCGGAGTGCGGCCGGGGATCGGCACCAGCACGCTGGCGGCACATCTGGCGGACATGATTCAGCAACGCAATGCCGGCCACGGCGGCAAGCGTAATGCGAGCGACAGCCGGGTGGCGCTGCTCGATCTCGGTCTGCCCGCCGGAGACGGCAAGTTATACCTGAGCGCCAACGGTAATTTCGATTTCGCCGAAGCCGTGCGCAATCTGCGCCGTTTTGACGAAACGCTGGTGCACACCGCGCTGCCACGCAGCCCGGGCGGCGTTACCGTGATTTCCCTGCCGCACAGTTTGAATGAGATGCGGACCGTGTCGCACCACGACGCACTGGCCTTGCTGGACCGCCTGCGTTTGTATTTCGATGTCCTGATCGCCGACCTGGGCGGTTTCAGCAATCATGACTTCATTGCCAATCTGACCGGTGCGGCTGACCAGGTATGGCTGGTGACGGATCAAAGCGTCGGTGCGCTGGTATCCCTGGCGGGCACTCTGCAAGAGCTGAACGGCCGGCATCCTGACGATGGCAAGCGGCAGCTGGTGGTGAATCGCTATGACGATCGTTTCGGCATGGCCGCCAGCCAGATTGCCGAGCGCTTCAAGTTGCCTTTGCTGGCGACTTTGCCCGAACGCACGCTCAAGCTGACTGCCTGCGCCAATCACGGCAAGCTGCTGCATGAAGTTGCCCCGCACGATGCCTATGTAAGGGCGGTAGGAGGTTTGATCGATGGCTTGCTCACGCATGCCGAGACGGCGCCGAACAAGCATGGAGTGGGACGCTGGCTGCCGAAAATTTTATTACGAAAATAGACAAGCCGATTTAAGCGTAGGTATAGCGTGATACGCGCCGCTGATGCAGAACCTTCTCAGGATGCCGGGAAAGGCATGCAGGAAGCGGCCCCCTGATGAAAGACAGGAGAAGCAAACGTGAGTAACCAGATTGAATTTGCCGATGATGACCAAACGTTTTCGAACACCCAGGAGTTCCAGGATATCAAGACGGCGGCCTACGATCATCTGCTGACGCGGATCGAAGAACTGGGGGCGGAATTCGGCCGCTGGTCGCGCAGCGCGATCCAGCAATTCGTCAATCTGGACGTCGACGGCTTTGTCCGTCTGCAGCGGATTCCCTTGAACGAAGCCGAGGTGCGGCAGATTGCCGACGCCCTGACCAAGGAACTCGCCGGCCTGGGGCCGCTGGAAGATCTGCTGGCCGATATGACGGTCGAAGATATCCTGATCAACGGCTATAACGACGTGTTCGTTTCGCGCCACGGCATCTTGCAGCGTGAGACGCTGCGTTTTACCGACAACGCCCACCTGCTGCGCATCGTCAGGCGCATCCTGGCTCCGCTCGGGCGCCGCCTGGATGAATCGAACCCCATGGTCGACGCCCGCTTGCCGGATGGCGGCCGGCTGAACGTGGTGATTGAACCGTTGTCGGTAGACGGGCCGATGGTGTCGATCCGCAAGTTCCGCAAAGAGCCGCTGAAGCCTACCGATCTGCTCAACCTGGGCACCATGAACCAGGAAATCTATTCGCTGCTGGATAACGCCGTCAAAGCCCGTTGCAATATCCTGGTCTCCGGCGGCACCAGTTCCGGCAAGACTTCCTTGCTGAATGCCCTGGCATTTTTCGTTCCGGAAAACGAACGCGTGGTGACGGTGGAAGATACCGCCGAACTGTCGCTCAATCATCCGCATGTGGTGCGCCTGGAATCGCGCCTGGGCGGTTTCGAAGGCGCCGGCGCAGTCAGCATCCGCGACCTGATCCGCAACAGCCTGCGCATGCGTCCGGACCGGATTATCGTCGGCGAAGTGCGCGGCGCCGAAGTGCTGGAAATGCTGCAAGCGATGAATACCGGCCACGACGGATCGATGGGCACGATCCACGCCAATACACCGCGCGAATGCTTGTACCGGATCGAAATGCTGGCCGGGTTTGCCGGCTTCCAGGGCAGTGAAAGCAGCCTCAGGCGGCAAATTGCCGGGGCCCTCGATTTCATTGTGCAAATCGGCCGGCTTTCCAACGGCCGCCGCCGGATCGTCTCGATTACCGAAGTGACCGGCATGGGCGACAACATCATCACCATGCAAGAACTGTATCGGCACGAAAGCTATATCGGCCCCGACGGCGAAGAAGCGGATCGCTGGGTTTCGCTGGGCATCTTCCCGCACTCGCCCAAGTTGCAACGGCAACGCCAGCTCGGTCAGCAAAGCGGCGCTAATCCGAATACCGGCGGCCCTGGGCCCGGCACAGGTGGTCTGCCGGGGAGGCGCTAGCCATGCATATCGCTCTATGGCTGCTTGCTGCGGCCCTATTGTTGACGGGCGTTGCATTATGGCTGTGGCAGCGTGCACAGCAACGCACCCGGCAAGACGTCAGCGCCGCCTTCGTGAACCGGCAGATTCAAGGCATGCAGCAGAGTCAGGCGCAGCCGCAAGAGACGGGCGAGGCGTCGCCGCAATTGCAGCCGCAGATAGAAGCATTGCGCCAGTTCTTTTTGCGCGCGGGCATTCAGCAGCCCGGCGGCAAGCTGTATTTCCAGCTAATCGCGCCCGGCATAGCCCTGACCCTGCTGGCGTTGCTGCTGGGCGGCTGGATATCCGCGCTGGGGACGCTGGTGCTGTACACCATGCTGGTGATTTTTTATTTTTGGCTGAAGACTTCCAAATTGCAGCGAATCATGGTGCGGCAACTACCGGGATTTCTGGATACTCTGGTGCGCCTGGTCACGATCGGCAATAGCATCGGCTCCGCGTTTCAGACCGGCATAGTGGGCACTGAAGGGCCGCTCAAGGTGGTCTTGGACCGCGCCAACCGGCAGGTGCAAGCCGGTGTCGATCTGGAGCATGCGCTACGTCAGCAAGCAGCGATTTTTCGTTTCAAGGAGCTGGATTTGGTGGCCGCCGTGATTGGTGTTTCGACGCGCTTTGGCGGACGCTCCGACCTGGTTCTGGAACGCATGGCCGGGTTCATGCGCGATCTTGAGCATGCGCAAAATGAAATGGTCGCCTTATCCGCGGAAATTCGTTTGTCGGCCTGGATCATGGGGGTATTGCCGGCCGCTATCGGCATGTTCCTGATCATTTTCAACAACGATATGTTTTCCAATATGTGGCATGACCCGATTGGAAAAAAAATGCTGATCGGCGCAGTCATGCTGGAAATTTTGGGCGGCTACGGTTTATACAGATTGGCGAAAACGGTTTAGCCGCATGGTCGGCGCCCGACGTTGCGTGGGACAAATACGGAAAAAATACGGGACAAATAAGGTGAATACAACACAACATACGCTGATCATCCTGGCGATCCTGCTGATGGCGGCGGCCTTATTGCTGATGGGAACCACGCTATTGGCGAGAGCGTGGCGGCTCAAGCGCAACCTGGCTACGATCGATCAAAAGATTGCGGCCCGCGACAGGCCGGCAGCTGCCTTGAATACCGTCACAAAACTGCCGAGCCGGCGCGAGCGCCTGGCTGCATTCAGCGCCAATTGGCTGGATACCTCATTGGGACGTCAGCTGGTGGCTGAAGAAGACCGGCATCTGCTGGATCAGTGCGGCGTCAACGACATGCAGGGCAAAGCGCTTTTTTTTACGGCACGCGTAGTGCTGGCGGTTGGCTTGCCGTTGCTTGGTTTAGTGCTGTTCGAGCGAGGAGGATGGCTATCCCTGTTGCTGATCCTGTTTTTCGGCGTCGCCCTGGGTTATATGTTGCCCAAGTGGGTGATGCAGCGGGTAGCACTCAAACGTCAGCGCCAGGCCGCCGAAGAATTGCCTCTGCTTATCGATTTGCTGCGCTTGCTGCAAGGTGTCGGGTTGTCGGTCGATCAGAGTCTGCATGTGATTGAAAACGAATTCCGCAATGTTCTCAAGGTGCTGGGAGCAGAGCTGGCTATCGCCGGCCGCCAATACAGCACGGGACGCAGCCGCGAACAATCGATGCGGCGCTTTTCTACCGTATTCGACAATGAGGATCTGCAAGCGGTGGCGCGCTTGCTGGTGCAGGTGGAACATCACGGTGGCGCGGTGCAAGAGCCGCTTAAGCAATTCAGTGAGCGGATTCGCGAGCAACGCAAGCTGGACATGAAGGAAAAGATAGGCAAGTTGACGGTAAAGATGACCGGGGTCATGGTGTTGACCCTGCTGCCTGGCTTACTGGTGATTACCGGCGGCGTCGGTTTTCTGGCAGTGATCCGGGCTCTGGCAAAAATGGGAGCAAATATATGATTTATCTTCAGCAGCGGCCAGATATAGAAAGGCATGCGCTGCCGCAGTTCGCTTTCCCGTACTGGATGTTGCCGCTCTCGATGATATTTGCCGCAGGGTTGCTGGCCGGCTGCGCCAGCAACGCCGCCAAGGCATACGCGCAGCAAAACGAAGCGGCGCAATTGCGCCAACAGGCAGAGGACAAGGCGCCGACGCCGGACAACAAAGGCATGTACCTGGGATTGATTCGGCAAATGCAGGAGCAGGGCATGTACTTTGCGTCGCTGGCGCATATCGATGCCTACGAACAGCAAAATGGCAGTACGCCTGAGCTGCAGCGATTACGTGCCGACGCTTTGCGCGAAACCCGGCAAACTGCGGCAGCGAATGGCGCTTATCGAAAATTGCTGAATTCGTCCGAAGCCAGCGCCGCCTGGCATGGTTTGGGGCTGTTGGCCGCACAGAGCGGCGATTACAAGGCCGCCGTGAGCTCCCTGCGGGAAGCAGCGAATCGCCAGCCCACCAATCCCGTGATGCTGAGCGATCTGGGTTATGCGCTGTTGCGTATCGGCGATATCAGCGCTGCCCGGGTGCCGCTGGCGCAGGCCGCTGAACTGGCGCCGGACAACCGCAAGATGATAGGCAATCTGGCGCTGCTGTTGCTGGTTTCCGGCGATGCCGCAAAAGCCCGCGCGGTGATGGATAAGGCGGCCTTGCCGGCAGAGAGCCGCGCCAAGATATATGGCCTGGCAGCTGAAATCGGTCAGGGTCAGCCGGTTGTCGCTGCCGTTCAGAAAAACACAAGCAATGGGCCGGCAGCAATGAATGAATCTGCCGCATCGGCGCTTAAAAATGAGAATCCGGCGCGGCTGCCTGCGACGCCGTTTCAATCCATGCTGGATCGCTTTGGCAACGGTGGCTGAGTCTTATTGAATCGCATCGGATATCACGCAGTTAAATTTTTGTTCAAGAGGTAAAAAATGAAAGCGCAGAGAATTCTCCGGCAGCACATCTTGTTTTGTGGCTCTGTGCTACTGGCGGCAATCGACGCTTCAGGAGCGTGCGCGCAGAATCCGTCGCCGCTCTCGGGCAAGCTGTTGCCGGAGCCTGCGGCAGCAACAACTGCTGTCTCTGCGTCGAAAGCAACGGCTGTCGCTGCATCAGCTCCCGCCCAGCCGACAGAAAATACTGCCGCGGAAGCAACTCAGGAAAGCATACGTGTCGGCGACGTCACACACACCCTGTTGCAGGCGCAAGCGGATGGCCGTGTCGCCGGGCCGCGCCTGCCCATGCTGGGAGTAACCGCCGACGCCAGCTGGCAGCGTTATCTGGATAGCTTCAAGCATCCTTTGCCGGAATTTTTCGAAACAAAAATAAATAAGAACTGAATTTTTTTGACGAACATACCGAATCCGACGCGAACGCCTCCCATGCCATCAACCCTCAACAATCTGTCGTCGCATCGTGTCGTTCGGGGCCGCCATGATCACGCGCCGCAACATGGTTCGGTGGCTGTGATGGCGGCGATTTTTCTATCTGTGATCGTGGTCTTGTTATCGTCGGTGGATATCGGCTACATGTTTTATATGAGGCGCGATTTGCAAAAAAATGCTGATCTGGCGGCGCTGGCGGGCGCCCAGCAGCTGGTCGGTACGCCGCTGACCGGCAATCCCACCACATGCGCGGCGACCGACGCACCGGTGCTGGCCGCGATTGGCAACGCACAGGCAAACGGTTTCTCGACTGTCGCCCCGAATGCGATGTCAAATGCCATTACCGTAACTTGCGGTCTTTGGGATCCGGTTGCCAATCTGGCTTTGGCTCCCGGTTATTTTTCCACTCCTGCGGCGGGAACCAATCTGAATGCAGTGAAGGTAGTTGTTACGCAGACTGTACCCGCATTTTTTGGCTTGGGCGCACGCACCATCAACGCTCAGGCGATTGCTTCGGCGAGCAATCCAACTGCTGCGTTCTCTCTTGGGACTGGACTGCTCTCTCTGTGCAGTTCTAGCGGTTCGCTGTCGTCGCTGCTGGTCAACAGTCTTCTGGGCAGCAATATTTGTTTGTCTGCCGCCTCGTATGGCGGATTGCTGGGAGCGCAGGTGTCCTTGTTGAAAGTTCTAACCAATCTGAATGTGAATATCGGTAGCGTCAGCCAAGTGGCAAACACCCAGGTAACGCTGGCGCAACTGGTCAATGCGTCCATCGGCGGATTGTCATCAACCCAGGTGGCGAACATAGGTACCGATCTGGGCAGCCTGACCAGCGGAACATTGGGCGGTACCTTGTTGAGAATCGGCGATATTTTTGACCTGAGTTCCGCCAACGGAGTCGCCGCTCTGGATACGCAAATCAATATCCTGGATTTGCTCAATGTCAGCACCTTGCAGGTCGCGAACAAGAATCATCTTGCGAGTTCCAATATCAACGTAAATCTCCCTGGATTGGGGCAAGCGGGGTTGCAGCTAAATTTAATCGAGCCACCGCAGATGGCCGTGGGCGGGGTCGGCGCGACAGCAACTTCGGCCCAGTTGCGGCTGGCAATTAATGTGCAGGCATTGACGCTGATTCCCGGATATCCTGCCGTGCAACTCCCGATCTACGTTGATCTTGCGGCAGGTAAAGCTAAACTCAACAGTTTGCAATGCAATGCGCCGCAAAGCGCTACATTCGCGATAACGACAAGTACCGCGGGAATCTGTGTGGCAAAGGGACAAACCCTTGCCAGTTCGCCGCTTTCCTGCCCTGCCGATATGGCGTCGAACCCGTCGAATCGGATTGATGCGATTGCCGGGGTACTCAATCTCGGCATCAACGTTTCGCCGAGCACCTCCTATCCCGCCGTTACCTTGTATCCCCCGCCATCGACTTCCAATACCGTGACTGTCGGCTCCAAATTGCAAGACATATTAGGCGGGACTATCCAGCCGCAGAAATTTTGGGTTGGTTTGGATGCTGATCCTTTGGGACTCTTAAGCGGGGCGCTGACTACTTTGTTAAGTACCCTGGGAAATCTGTTAAATCCGATTTTGTCTAGCGTCGGCGGATTGCTTGATCAACTGACGTCGCAACTAGGACTGAACATTGGGTTAAGCACCCTCAACCTGTCCTCGATTAGTTGCGGCAATGTGAAACTGGTTTATTGAGCTATGCGATGAGATTGCTGTGATAACAAAAAACGGCCTGCGCCAAATCGCTCAGTCTGAGCGACTTTGAGCGAGGGACATTGAAAAGAAATGACCATGCAGAACAAACCTTTGCAAGAAAGTCTCGACATTTACGTATGGGAAGGCAAGTCGGATATTGCTGACCGGATTTCGCAATGTCTGGCGAGTTTCGATATTGAAGTGATCCGTGCCGACGGCATGGCGCTGACGCGCGACCAGGTGTCGTCGCGGCCGTCGCTGGCGGTGATCTCGGTGACGGTGATCGAGCACTCCGAGTTTTCCGCCGATGACTGGCAAAAATCGCATGGCATGCCGGTGATCTGGGTGGCGGAAGTGGGGCGCACCGCCAATCCGCGCGTATATCCGGTCGAATATTCGCATATCCTGATGCTCGACTTTACCTGCGCCGAGTTGCGCAAGCTGGTGTTCCGCCTGGCGTCCGAGCTGCACGCCAACGCCAGCGCCGATCGCAAGCCGCAGCCGCTGATCGCGCAATCCGAGAGCATGCAGATGCTGGTGGCCGAGGCTGAAGCCTTCGCCGATTGCGAATCCAGCGTGCTGATCATCGGCGAGACCGGGGTCGGCAAGGAACGCATCGCTCAGCTATTGCATCAGCGTCACGGCCGTTATCGCCATGGGCCGTTTGTCGCCGTCAACTGCGGCGCGATTCCGGACGGATTGTTCGAGTCGCTGTTCTTCGGCCATGCCAAGGGCGCGTTTACCGGCGCCTTGCTGGCGCACAAGGGGTATTTCGAACAAGCCGACGGCGGCACCCTGTTCCTCGACGAGATCGGCGATCTGCCTTTGTATCAGCAGGTCAAGTTGCTGCGCGTACTGGAGCAAAGCACGGTCACCAGGCTCGGTTCGCAAACCGAGGTCAAGCTGGATTTCCGGCTGGTGGCGGCGACCAACCGCAATCTGCGCGAGCAGGTCCAGCAAGACATGTTTCGCGCCGATTTGTATTACCGGCTGGCGGTGATCGAACTGCGCGTGCCCAATCTGGAAGAGCGCGGCAGAGCCGACAAGATGGCGATTTTCAACACCTTGCTGGCGCAGACTTACGATCAGATCCCGCCGCCGCCGGACTGGCTGCTGGAACTGGTGGCGGCGGCAAAATTTGCGGGCAACGTGCGCGAGCTGCGCAATGTGGCTGAACGGGTCGGCATCATCTATCGCCAGTTAGGCGTCTGGGACCGTGTCCGCATCGATCGTGTGTTCGATAAACTGGGCGCCATGGAGCGGGTGAATGAAGGCAATGATCTGACGGTCGTGCGCAAAAAATGGGATATGGCCGAGCGCGGCCGCATTCTTTCGGTACTGGACGCCAACGGCTGGCGTCGCCAGGATAGCGCCAATGCGCTTGGCATCAGCCGTAAAGTATTGTGGGAAAAAATGCGCAAATTCCAGATTGCCGACACCGAAGCGATCGGCGAGGCTGAATAGTCGGATCGAATGCGGTGATAAAATAACAACAATAATGTTTTAAATGAAAACAGTGCTCAGCATCAACAGGATTGCAGATAAAATTGCCTGTTGCTGTAGCTCATATCGATAAAATTAATGTTAGCGAAGGAATCAGGGGATGAAAGTAAATGTACGCAATGCAGTCCGCGGTCTAGGACTGGGAATGCTCATTGCCGGCTTGTCGATCAACGCTCTGGCGCAATCGTCTACAGCCAGCCCCGCGCCGACAACTGTCGCATCAGCCCCGATCAGCGCCGCCAAACCTGCAGGGAGCAGCATCAACAGCGCTAACAGCACCATCAGCGAACTACAGCAATTGATGCAGAGCCAGGGCGTGAGCGAATTGCGTACCACCTATAACGGCAACTACGGCGCCAGCCTGCTGTTCAAGCCGGATAGCCGTAATTATTATGTCGCGTTGTTCCAGCAAAAGAATTTCTGGCGCGTCGTCAAGACCACATCGGATACGCGGTCCGAGCAAATCTATAAGAGTTTTGTCGGCCAGACCGAAAAGCTGGCTGAGGTCGATATCCGCCGCATCAAGCTGGAAGCGGACAAAGCCTACACCGAGCAGCTGATTGCAGCACAGGAAACCCGTCTGAGCGCCTTGCAAAACGATCTGGTGGTGCAACAGCAGCAAGAACAAAACGTCACCGTCCAACAAGATCAGGCGCGTCAGCAAGCGCAACTGCTAAGCACCAAGCAACAAGCGGCACGCAGCGAGTTGCTGGGATTGCAAAACCGTATCCGTACATTGGAAGCACAGCAAACCGTACTGGATAACAGTAATTTCGGCGACGCCAAGGCTGGCAGAAAATAATTCGGCCATGATGGCAATGCTGCGCCAGGCGACTGCTTCCGGCGCACAGTAGTCAACACATCGGGATGCGTAGATTGACGCATCCCGTTTTTTTTTGCAGACAATCATCTGCTGTAACGATTTGCATTTGTCGCGCGCATTATGTTTTGCGTCGCCTGATTGCAATTGCTGCAATGTTATCAATTCCACAATGCCTTGCCGACTCCGGTATGCATCTTCGGACACGAATGCAGGTCATTTGAAGGGGGAAATGATATGGCGAGCAGCAAGGCAAGAATATGGTGGGCTGGTCTCGCGCTTTGTGCGGCGTCCTGTTTCGCCCATGCGGAAATGGTGCTGGATCATTGGCCTGCGGCGGCAGCCGAGAAGCTCAAGACGGTCATTGCAGCCAACGCCAACCAGGGCGCGTTCGCGGTGTTCGATATGGACAACACCAGCTATCGCTACGATCTGGAAGAGTCGCTGCTGCCCTTCATGGAAATGAAAGGCTTGCTAAGACGGGACAAGCTGCCGGCATCGCTCAAGCTGATTCCATTCAAGGACACGCCGCAGTTCAAGGAAAGCCTCTACAGCTATTACCAACGGCTGTGCGAAATCGACGACCAGGTTTGCTACCCGTGGGTGGCGCAGGTATTCGCGGGCTTCACCTTGCGTGAACTGAAGCAGCAGGTCGACCAGCTGATGGCTTATGGCAAGCCGGTGCCAGCCAGGTATTACGAAGGCGTTGAAGTGAAGTCGATTCAGGTGCAGGCACCGCAACTGTTTACCGGCATGCGTGAGTTGTATCGGGCCTTGATGCAGAACGGCATTGAAGTCTACGTGATGAGTGCCGCCAGCGAGGATCTGGCGCGTATGATAATGGCCGATCCGAAATACGGCTATAACGTCAAGCCGCAGAATGTGATCGGCGTCAGCATGCTGCTGAAAGATCGCAAGACTGCTGAAGTCACCACTGTCCGCAAGCTGGTCGCCCAGGGAAAATATCAGCCCGATGCATTGCTGGATTACGAGCTGACCGCCACTTTGTGGGCGCCGCTTACCTGGTTCGAAGGCAAGTCCGCCGCCATCAACACCTATATCGATGAATGGAAGCGTCCGATCCTGGTCGCCGGCGATACGCCGGTCAGCGACGGTCCGATGCTGTTCCACAAGACCGACATCGAGAAGGGCGGGGTGCGGGTCTGGGTCAACCGCAAAGACAAATACATGCAGCAGCTGAATGGCATGCAGCAGCAAAACGTCGCGCGCCAAAAGGAGCTCGGCCTGCCGGTGACGGCCGACAAAAACTGGATCGTTGTCACGCCTGAAGCGATTCAATAAGCGCGCCGGAGAAATCATGAAACTGCGCTTCATATTGGGCGGCTGGGTGGCCGTGTTCGTCAGCCAGGCGGCATGTGCCCAGTCGTCAGTCGCACTCTACGGCCGTATCGACACCGGCATCCGTTACAGCACCAACCAGAATGTCGCCGGCGATAAATTGCTTGAGCTGACTTCCGGCGCCAGCAGCGGCAGCCGCTGGGGTGTGAAGGGTAGCGAGGATTTCGGCGGCGGCTTGAAGGCGATCTTTACACTGGAGAATGGGTTCGAGCCGGACACCGGCAAAGCAGCACAAGGCGGCCGCCTGTTTG
>NZ_JAGQEG010000039.1 GCF_018305005.1 Collimonas silvisoli | reverse complement strand
CAAACCACTTACGACACCTTGCGCGTGTATTTGCAATTGCATGACAAAACCCATTACAAGGCGAATGATCTCAAGGCCTGGGTACAAAACGATTGGGATTCAAGTGGCAGCGGCACCGTGTTTGGCAGCCGCGCTGCCATGGTCACGCATGTGAATCAATTGTTTTCTGATCAACGTGTAGTCGAATCTCCCTTCCGGCAAAATCTCACCTTGGTAGACGAAGCCCGTGCTTTTCTTGGAGCCAACCTTTCTACGCGACGAATCTATGAGCGGGTAAAAGCAGCCATGCTTGCCGATGCACCGCCGGACTTCACATTGAATCAAGCGGTCGGACCGCAAGCAGGCACGGTGTTTAGCCGCGCCTCGCGTCAACCGCTCGCAAGCGGGATTCCCGGCATATTTACCTACGACGGCTATCATGATGTGTTTGACAAGCATTTGTCGGAATTTGTGAATCAGGCCAAACTCGACGATGCCTGGGTCATGGGAGATACGTCAAGAATAGTCAGCGATGTTGCCAAAGCCACTCTCAAAAATGATCCGGTAATGCAGGATATCCGCCGCCAATATCTGGAAGAATATACGCAACAGTGGACGATGTTTTTAGAGGATATCCGTGCCGTCAACGGTAGCAATTTGTCGTTTGATGTAACCATATTGCGGGCGTTCGCAGCACCTGATTCACCGTTGTCGCGCGTGGCACGAGCGGCTGCACGTGAAACCACTTTATCGCGTCCGTTATCTGCGAAGAGTGAGACTGACAAGAACTTTCTTGATAAAGCGGCCGACAAATTCAATCAAAAGAGCCGCGACGTCTTGGGCACGAGCGCGCAGGAGCGGCAAGAAAGGGAACTGGTCGATAACCGCTTTGCGGCGCTACGCGAAGTCGTCACCGGTCAAGCCGATGCCGGACTAACACAAGCAACGCCTGCGGGCGACACCAGCAAACTGGGTTTAGACAACATTGCGTCATTGCTCAATGCGTATTACAACTTGCTGGTAGTGGCCGACAACGCACTCAATAGCAAGAATTTGCCGTCGAACAGTGTCGATGCGGGGGTGAATTTGAAGCTGGAAGGCGATAAATTGCCGGCGCCATTCAAAGCGGTTCTGACTGCTCTAGCTGACAGCGGCGTACAAAAAATAGCTGATGGCAGCGCCGCTATCTTGCGCGTGCAAGCACAGCAACAAGTCGATCAAATCAACGGCATGTTGACCTCTCAAGTGAGTAGCGTGTGTCGACAAACTATAGCGGGGCGTTATCCATTTGCGACCAGCGCGCAAGAAGTCTCACTGGATGATTTTGCTCGCATATTCGGCGCTGGCAATGCAGCGGAAATTTTTTTCCAAAAGCAGCTGGCCCCGTTCGTAGATATGAGCCGACGGCCATGGCGCTATAAAGCCCCCGGCGTCACCAATCTATTGTCACCGGCGGACGCCATGACAGCGGCCGCCGGCATACCCGCCGCAAGCGCCAATGCCGGTCCCACCTTGTTGAGCGAGATGCTCAAGTTACTGGCAAAGGAAGGCCCGAACCCTGAGCACTTTGCCCAAGTTCAAGCTATACATGAAACCTTTTTCCAAGATCCGAATAGCAAAAAAGTGGCATGGAAAGTGGATATGAGAATAAACGAACTTGATCCAACCATCACAGAATTGGTCATGGATTTTGACGGGCAAGCAGAGCGTTATTCGCATGGCCCGGTACGACCCTTTACCATCAACTGGCCGGGGCCAAACGGCGGAAGGGCGGCAGAAATACGCGCTACGCCAAGCGTGCGCCCGGAAACCTCCGGCATCATTACCAACGGACCGTGGGCATTATTCCGCTTACTCGAACGTGGAACGCTGAGCAATTCTGGTGTTGCCGGACGCTCGATGGTGACGTTTGATGTCGACGGGCGCAAAGCGCGGATTGGCCTGGATACGGGCAATTTGCCCAATCCCTTGATATCGGATGTGTTGAGGGGCTTCGTTTGTCCGGGAAATATCTAGAACTCATTTCATCAATATCCGTGAGATTCGTTCTTGCCAGAAGAGGCGCTGGCAAGGAGCGCAACGCAGCCAGCGCCTCTTCTGGCACTAAGCCTGTTTCAGGCAATTGCCAGCGCCGCTTCCACCGCCAGCCCGATCTCCAGGATCTTGCGATCATTGCCGCCGGCAGCAGCCAGCATCAATCCAACCGGCGCCTCGCCGATGGCATGGCAAGGCAGCGAAAGCGCGCAGCCGTCGAGGAAATTGATCACCGATGGATTGCGCAAGATCAAGCCGTTGGCGGCGTGATAGGCCTCATCGCTGGCTTCCAGCGCGGCGATGGTCGGCGCCACGATAGGCACGGTTGGCATCAGCAGCGCATCGTAGCCGGAGATCCTGGCTTCGACTGCGGCGATCCATTGCTTGCGCGCCGCAAACAGATCGATCAGATCGGCGGCGCTGATCTCCTTGCCGCGCAAGATGCGCGAGATCACGCGTGGATCGTAGTCGGCGGCGCGCTCGGCGATCAAGGTGCGATGCCAGGCGTAGGCTTCGGCGCCGCTGAAGCCGCCTTTGGCATTGATGGCAGCCAGCGCAGCAAATTCAGGTATCTCGATTTCTTCGATCAGTGCGCCAGCCGCATGCAACCGCTGGCGGGCGTTGGCAAATGCCGCCGCGACCTGGCTGTCAACGCCATCGAGCACCAGCGTGGCCGGCAACGCCAGGCGCAGGCCGCGCAGCGAATATGGCCGCAGCGCCGGTATCGGCTCGCCGGCCAGGATGGCGTCGAGCGTGGCGCAACAGGCGACGCTGTTGGCGATAGGGCCAATCGAATCCAGTTGTGCCGACAGCGGCAATACGCCTTGCAGCGAGACCCTGCGTGCGGTCGGCTTGAAACCGGTCAGGCCGCATAGCGCAGCGGGAATCCGCACCGAACCGCCGGTGTCGGAACCGATGGCGGCGGCCGCCATGGCGTCGCTGACCGACACCGCCGCACCGGACGAGGAACCGCCCGGGATGCGGCCGTTGGCTCTATCCCAGGGGTTGCGCGGGGTGCCGTAGTGCGGATTGAGGCCGAGGCCGGAATAGGCGAATTCGGTCATGTTGGTGCGGCCGACGATGACGGCGCCGGCTGCCGCCAAACGCTGCACCACCAGCGCGCTGACGCTGGCCGGTGCGGCGTCGCGCAGCGCCACCGAGCCGGCGCGGGTGGTGCTGCCGGCGACATCGAACAAATCCTTGACCGAGATCGGCAAGCCGTCTATCGGCGAGCGGGTCTGGCCGCTGGCGCGCAGCAGATCCGATGCTTGCGCCGCCGCCCGTGCTGCGGTTGCATAGATTTCGGTGAATACCCGGCTGCCTTCGCCGGACGGCTCCTGTGCGCGTTGCAGCGCAGCTTCGGTGAGGGCTGCCGAGCTGACGCGGTTCTGGCTTAGCGCTTCGGATAGCTGGTTCAGGGTGGGGTGCGTGGTAGTCATGCGGCCTCGATAAAATGAATGAAATCCAACACTGCCTTAGGCAACTTCCGGCAGCACTTCAACCTGGTAGTGATGGCGTAGCGTGCGTTGCCGGCGCGGATCAAACAGCTCCATTGTAAATGACTGCGCCGGGCGGATGCCGCCGATGGCGGCGACGGTGCCGCAGGTCATGCCGCTGCCCGGCGGCAGCATGGCGGCGCCATCGGTGTAGCCGGCGATCAGGTCCTGCGGAGTGCGCAGCGAGGCCAGCGGACCTTCCTGATACAAGCGTTGTTCACCGTTTTCTTCGATGTAGGAGCGGATCACCAGTTCATCCCAATAGCCGGCTACCTCGGCCAGCCGCCAGGCGCTGCCGGCGACCGGTTTCACGCATGCCTGTTTCGACAGCGCCACGCTGTGCGCTTCCAGCTTGCGGTCGGTGTGGTCGGAGGCGATGCTGACGTACAGTTCGCCATCGGCGGCGAAGACAAAGGTTTCCACTTCGCCCGATGAATCGGGGCCGACCACCTGGACTTGCGAGGCCTGGGTCAGCTGGTTGCTGGCGATGCGGTAGTACAGCGGCACTGCGCTAGGGCGGGAGATGCCGAGCGCGGCCAGTTCTTCGATGTGATGTTCGATGGCGGCGTGGTCGCGCCCGGCCCAGCCGGCCACGATCAGGATTTGGATATCGGTGTCGAGTTGATGCGAGCCTTGCTCGGTCTCGACTTGAAAAGAGATGTGCATGATGATTTCAGTTTTAAAGGGATGGCCTGGCGTCAACGCCAGGCGGTGCGGGTTTAAGATGGATTTGAAGCAGATTTAGCGGACTTTTTTGATAAACAGTAAAACCAAGATCGTCGCGCAGAATTCCAGCGCCGCCACGAAGTAGAGTCCGGAGGCGACGCTGCCGGTAGTGGTTTTCAGGGAGCCGATCAGATACGGCGCGGCGAAGCCTGCCAGGTTGCCGATCGAGTTGATCAGCGCAATGCCGCCGGCGGCTGCGGTGCCGGTCAGGAATGCCGCCGGAATCGACCAGAACACCGGGAACGCCGCCAGGATCCCGATCGCCGCCAGCGTCAGCGCGCACAGCGCCAGCACTGCATTGCCGATGAAAAAGCCGGTCAGTATCAAGCCGATGCTGGCCACCAGCGTCGCCAGTGCACAGTGCAGGCGCCGTTCGCCGCTTTTATCGGAATGAATGCCGTTCCAGATCATGGCGATGGTGCCGGCCAGGAAAGGAACCGCCGAGATCAGGCCGATCTGCAGATTGCCGGCGACGCCGATTTCCTTGATGATGGATGGCGACCAGAAGGCAATCGTGGCATTGCCGCTGACCACGCAGAAATACACCGCGGCGCAGATCCAGACCCGGTAATCGCGGCAGGCGTCGCGTAGCGAAGTGTGCTTATGATCGTGATCATGGTCATGGTTTTCCATCGCCAGCGCATTGCTTACCGCCTGTTGTTCCGCCTCGCTCAGCCATTTAGCGTTGCGAGGTTTTTCCGGCAGGTACAGCAGCACCATGAGGCCGGCCAGGACCGACGGTATGCCTTCCAGCAGAAACAGCCATTGCCAGTTGGCGAAATGGCCGACCCCATCCATCCTGCTCATGATGAAGCCGGCAATCGGCCCGCCGACCACGCCGGCAATGGCGAACGAAGTCATGAACAAGCCGTTGACGCGGGCTCGCCGTGCGGCCGGGAACCAGTAGGTCAGGTACAGCACCACGCCGGGGAAAAAGCCGGCTTCGAATACGCCCAGGAAGAAGCGGATCACATAAAACGTCGCCGGCGTCTTGACATACACCATCGCCATCGAGGTCAAGCCCCAGAGGATGGTGATGCGGGCCAGGGTTTTGCGGGCGCCTATTTTTTCCAGCAGTAGATTGCTAGGGACTTCAAACAGGAAGTAGCCGATAAAAAAGATGCCGGCGCCGAGGCCGTAGATGGCTTCGCTGAATTGCAGGTCCTGCAACATTTGCAGTTTGGCAAAACCGACATTGACCCGGTCTATCCAGGCCAGGATGAACAGGAAGACCAGGAAGGGAATCAGCCGCCAGGCGATTTTCCTGTAGGTGTCGTCCAGCGTGTCTGCGGTATTGATGGTGTTGCTCATGGCGTTGCTCATGTGATGTCACCTTGCATGTAATAGATTCTGCCCCGCAACGAAGAATGCTGAAATAGGCATATCGAAGGCGAAGGATGGCGCGGCGTTTCGATGACGACCGTCGCCGGGAAGTTTGACCGGAAGGTTGCCTGCCGGGCCGCTTGTGGCAGCGCGCTGTATTCCGAAACCGGATGAATCGAGTATGCGTAGCCAATGCACGGCTGTCCAACAAGAAATTGTCAGCGCAATTGAATGGAAAATCTTATGAGCAAAAGTGGGGCGCTTAAGCGGGCGCCGCTGCCGGCTTAGACAGGCGGGAAGGGCAGTTCCAGCGGGCCGGACGGCAGCCGGGCGATTTCAGGGCCCCAATTCAGTGCGAATTCGGAGGCGGTTTCCTGGGCGATGCTGGCAATTGTTTCGGTCAAGGCATTTTCGGGATCGTTGCGAAACGAGGCCATCAGCAGCAGCGCCGGGAAATCGGCGTCGACCCGCAGCAGCTGCAGGCTGCCGTCGTTGAGCTCGCGCTGGATGATGGCAGGCGGCACCGCGGCGACACCGAAACCGTCGCTGACCAGCCGTATCATGGTCGCTACCGAGGTAATGCAATTGATGTGCAGCGAGCCGCGTTCGCTGTTGGAAAACAGCTGCTCGATGATGGTGTGGGGACCGGAATTGCGGGCAAAGCTGACCAGCGGGAAAGCCGCCAGATCGGACAGGCTCAGGGTTTCATTGCCGATCTCCAGCTTGCTGCTGCCGACCCAGCGCATCGGCAATTCGCACAACTTGAGATTGCGGATATTCGGCGCGATCACCGGCTCCGCCTGCAGCACCAGATCCAGATCGCCCTTGCTGAACTGTTCGCGCAGGTGGATGGTGGTGTCGCTGGCGATTTCGATTTCCAGTTGCGGAAACAGTTTGTGGATGCGGCCGATCAGATCCGGGAACCAGCTGTGCACGATCGATTCGATCACGCCTATCCGCAGCACGCCCGAATAGTTGTCGCGCGCCGACATGTCGTCCTTCATTTCGCGCATCAGCTTGACGATGCGTTCGGCGTAGACCAAGGCTTTGCTGCCGTCGGTGGTGAGGGCCACTTCACGCGCGCCGCGATCGAACAGGCGCACGCCGAAATCCTGTTCCAGCGTGGCGATGCGGCTCGATACCGCGGCCTGGGTGGTGTGCAGTTTTTCCGCCGTCAGCCGGAAGTTTTTCAACTTCGCCAGCCAGACGAAGGTTTCGAGGAAGCGGATGTTCATTGGCGCGGCCGGCAATCCATCATGGGTAGAATTTCAGTGTAATACATTGCCGCCCCGGGTTCATGGCTCATTCGCCCGGCAGCTTGCCTTCGTCGGTGAGCGTGATGAAACGCCGCAGCAGGGTGCGCAAGGCAACGGTGTCGACTGCGCCCAGGCTGTTCAACAAAGCTTGTTCGGTTTGCTTGCCGGCGCTGGCGATTTTTTGCGCCAGTTCGTGACCGATGGCGGTCAGGAAAAACAGGCCGCGCTCGTTGCGTTCGCCCTGATCCACCACCACTTGCAGCAAGCCGCGTGCGGTCATGTCGTCCAGTACATTGATCAGCGGCGTATGGCCGGCGTAGACGAATAAACGGTTCAACTCGGCCAGGCTGCGGCCGTTGCGTGCGGCCAGCGTGTTCAGCACGAAAAATTCGGCATCGTTCAAGCCTTGCAGCGCGCCGAATTCGCGCAGCTTTCCGTATAAATGAAAATAGGCGCTGCCGAGCAGATAGCTCATCGAATTTTCATCGAAGCTGTCGGAGGCGGCGGTGGCCTTGATCAAGGCTTCGGCTTCGTCGGCCAGTTCCTTGCGGGTGGCGATGGCGTAATTGCCGCGCTGGTACACCAGCGGCGCGATGTCGGAATGTTCAAAGTGCATGACTTCGCCGACCATGATGATATGGTCGCCGCCATCGTAGCGGTAGGCGGTCTTGCATTGCATGCGGGTGGTGCAGCCGGTCAGCAGCGGCGCGCCGCCCATGCCGGCTTCCAGGTTGAGACCGGCGAACTTGTCGTGGGCGCGTTTGCTGAAGTGGGTGGCCAGCTGGTCCTGATCGTGCGACAGGATGTGCACCGCCCAATATTCGGCGGCTTCGAAAGCCGCCAGGCTGTTGGACGATTTCGACAAGCTCCACAACACCAGCGGCGGATCGAGCGAGACCGAATTGAAGCTGTTGGCGGTGACGCCAACCAGTTTACCGTTGGCCTGGCAAGCGGTGATGATGGTGACGCCGGTAGTGAAGGTTCCCAAGGCGTTGCGGAATTCGCGCTGGTCGAACGGGATTGACGGTATGGACATCTACAATGCTTTCTGACAAATACTTTTTGGCATCATGTTATCAGGCTCTGAGGCGGAGCGATGGGATTGTTTATGGGGGTGCTTATATAAAGCATTCCCAGTGCGTGCTAGGATGACAATCTATCAAGCCGCGCCTTGCTGGTAATGCCGTTCAGTTAGGGGCAATTCCCCCATATGGCAGCCCCGTCATTCCCGCGAACGCGGGAATCCAGGTTGCTGAGTATGGCGGCGAAAATGGATTCCCGCGTTCGCGGGAATGACGCAACGGGGGAATTCGTGCCGCCTAACTGAACGGCATTAGCGCCTTGCTGGACATTTTTAATTTTGAAAAGATCACCCAATGTGGATAGACACTCACTGCCATCTCGACGCCGCTGAATTCGGCGGTGAACAGGCGCTGGTCGCGGCAGCGGCGGCGCAGCAGAACGTCAGTTGGATCGTGATGCCGGCGGTGGCGCGCGCCAATTTCGCCACGGTCGCGGCGCTGGCCGCAAAACTGCCGAATTGCACTTATGCGCTGGGCATCCATCCCATGTATGTGCCGCAGGCCGATGAAGCCGATCTCCTGGCGTTGCGCACGGCGATCGTCGCGGCGCTGGCCGACCCGCGTTTTGTAGCAATCGGCGAAATCGGCCTCGATTTTTTTGTCCCCGGCCTGGATAGCGGTCCCATGCGTGAAAAGCAGGAGCATTTTTACGTCGAACAGTTGAAACTGGCGCGCGAATTCGATTTGCCAGTCTTGCTGCATGTGCGGCGCTCGCAAGACATTCTCCTCAAGCATTTGCGCCGGATCAAAGTACCGGGCGGTATTGCGCATGCGTTCAACGGCAGTTTTCAGCAAGCGCAAGCATTTATCGGGTTGGGTTTCCGGCTGGGTTTCGGCGGTGCGATGACGTTTACGCGGGCGCTGCAAATCCGCCGGCTGGCGGTCGAACTGCCATTGGAAGCGCTGGTGCTGGAGACCGACGCGCCCGATATGTCGCCTTCCTGGCTGCATCCGCAGATCAACCATCCGCAGGAAATTCCCCGTATCGGCGCCGTGCTGGCCGAGCTGCGCGGGATTGCGCCAGCTGAACTTGCGCAGGCAACTGCCGCCAATGCCCGCGCAGCTTTACCGCGTCTGGCGGCGCTGGCCAAGTAACGCAGCCAGGCGGCGAGCATGCGCAGCGCTGTCATCGGTTTTGCCCTTGGTGTTGGCTTTTTGCAAACTCAGGCGGCATTGCCTACGGTTTGGCTGCTATGTTGTTTGCTGGCATTGGCGACGTTGTCGATTGCGGCCGCTTGCAAGATTCCTTATCCCTATCTCAAATCGGCCGCGAACCTGCTGGCCGGCGCCTTGTTCGGCATTGCCTGGGCTGGACTGTTTGCTCATTACTATTTGCAGCATGAATTACCGCCGGCGTGGGAAGGGCGCGACATCACTGTGATCGGCACGGTCGACAGCTTGCCCTCTTATTTCGAGGCCGGCGTCCGTTTTACTTTTGCAGTGGAACAAGCGCTGGATCAGGATGGCGAATCGCCTGTCGTTCCGGGGCGCCTGGCGCTGGGCTGGTATCGGGCAGCAGGCCAGCCGCCGCCGGCTCAGGTTCAGGCAGGTGCGCGCTGGCAGTTGACCGTGCGTTTGAAGCGTCCGCACGGCAACGCCAATCCGCACGGCTTCGATTACGAAGCATGGCTGCTGGAACGCAATCTGCGCGCCACCGGTTACGTGCGTCCTGATCAGAAACTGGATGTAAAGAACCGCCAATTGCAGGCGTTTGTCCTCAGTCCCGGCAATCTGATCGAGGTGTTGCGCAGCCGCTTGCGCCAACGGATTTTGCAAGCCTTGCCGGAGCATCGCTATGCCGGTGTGCTGGTGGCGCTGGCGGTGGGCGATCAGAACGCCATCGATCAATCCGACTGGGAGGTATTCAACCGCACCGGCATCAGTCATCTGGTCGCTATTTCAGGCCTGCATATCACCATGATTGCCGGCATGTTCGCGGCCATTATAGTGGCGTTGTGGCGGCGCTCCTGTTTCACCAGAGCTGCCTTGCCCTTGTTATTGCCGACGCAAAAAGTCGCCGCATTAAGCGGTGCGCTGGTTGCGCTGTGCTACGTCGCGCTGGCAGGATTCGGCGTACCGGCGCAACGCACCTTATATATGCTGCTGGTGGTGGCGCTGGCCTTGTGGAGCGGACGTATCGCCAGTGTTTCGCATGTGTTGTGCGCGGCGCTGGCGCTGGTGTTGCTGATCGATCCCTGGGCCTTGCTGTGGCCGGGATTCTGGCTGTCCTTCTGCGCCGTCGGCGTGATCCTCTACACCAGTGTCGGCCGCAGTCCGGGCATGGCGCTTGAAGGGAAAACCCGGCTGGCGCGCTGGCGCAGCAACTTAAAAGCCGCCGGCGCTACCCAATATGCGGTGACCGTCGGTTTGCTGCCGCTGACGGCATTGCTGTTTGGCCGGGTTTCATTGATAGGCCCGCTCGCCAATGCGCTGGCGATTCCATTGGTCGGCCTGGTCGTGACGCCGCTGACGCTGATCGCCAGCGCTCTGCCGGCACCGCTCTCGACCTGGCTGTGGCGCGGCGCGCATGCGCTGATGGAGCAATTGGCGAACTTTCTGAACTGGCTCAGCGCTTTGCCGTTTGCAGTGTGGCAGGCGGCGACGCCGCAAACATGGACTTTCGCGCTGGCGCTGCTGGCGACTCTATGGTTGCTGGCGCCGCGCGGTTGGCCGTTGCGTTGGCTGGCGCTGGCCGGCTGGCTGCCTTTGCTGCTGGATAACGGCAGCCGCCCCGGCGCCGGTGAAATGTGGGTGACGGCGCTCGATGTCGGCCAAGGGATGGCTGTATTGATAGAGACTGCCGATCACCGTCTGTTGTACGACAGCGGGCCATACTATTCGCCAACATCGGATGGCGGCAGCCGCGTCATCATTCCTTATCTGAGAGCGCGCGGCATAACCAGGCTGGAGGCGATGGTGGTGTCGCATGCAGATAACGATCATTCCGGCGGTGCGCTATCGATCATGGAGAGCGTCAAGGTGGACACTGTATATTCATCTTTGGCACTGAACCATCCGATTGTTCAGGCCGCGACCGATCACAGGCGTTGCCACGACGGTCAAGCATGGCAATCGGAGACGATGAAATTTGAAATGCTGTACCCGAATCTTGCGTATTATCCGGCGCCGGCTGCGCCGGGAAAATTCAACGCGAACACTGTCAGCTGCACCCTCAAGATCACGCATGGTCAGCAGGTCATTTTGCTGCCAGGGGATATCGAAGCGGCACAGGAAAGACAGTTGATCGCCAGCCACGCCGGGCAACTGAAGGCGAATGTATTGTTGGTGCCGCATCATGGCAGCGGCACTTCGTCGACTGCCGCATTTCTGGCGGAAGTCGAACCGCAAATCGCCCTGTTCCAGCTTGGCTATCGCAACCGCTTCCGTCATCCGAAACAGCAGGTGCTGGAGCGCTATCAGAATTTGGGGATAGAGAATTTCCGCAATGACAGCGACGGTGCGATCCTGCTGAAATTCGGCGACACGGTTAGTGTCGATACCTACCGGAATCAGCACCGTCGTTATTGGTACGGCCGCTGATTTATTTTGACGCCAGCTCCGCCAGCGGCCTATGCAAACGCGGTACAGCGCATAACACGGCGATCGCCAGCGCCGCAGACAGCAGCGCGATCATGTTCATTCCAGTCAAGCGACCGTCCACGGTTTCCCCCAGCATCAGGCTGGATGTCAACGCTGCCACGGTGATTGCCAGATCCTGCACGATGTTTTGCAAGGACATGAATCCGGCGCGTTCGTGCGGCCCCGGTACTTGGCTGGTAAGCGCCGCCAAGGTGACGTTGCGGCCGGCGTTGCCAGCCATGAACAAGATGAACGCTACTACCAGCGGTAGCGCATTCATGTTGAAAAATGGCGCAAGACCGGCGCAGAAAGCCAGCGAGGCGATCGCCGCCGCAGGAAGAGGGCCGGCGCGATCGGCCAACCGTCCCAGCAATTGCACCGTCAACATCGCGGTTACGCCGCCCGCAAAATACAGCATACCCAGCCGTTCGCGCGGGAAACCGAGATTCAGCAGCAGGTAAGCCGAGAATTGAGGAATCACCAGGAACGCCGAGAATTGGCTGAGCGCTTGCACCAGGCAAGCCGCTCGTACCGCAGGCCGGGCCAGCAGACTACGGGCGCTGACCAGCTGCTTGCGCGGTTGATCGAGATGCTGGCGCAGCTTGGGCAAGCGCCATGCGGCCAGCAGCCAGACCATGGTAGCCAGGCCGGCCACCGTATAGAACGGCATGCGCCAGCCGCCCCAGCTCGCCAGTTCAAGCGTCAGCGGCACGCCGACGATCACCGCCATCGAGAACCCCAGCATGACCTTGCCGATGGCGCGCCCGCGCCGTTCCGGCGGCGTGCTGTCGATGATGATAGCCATCCCGAGCGCAATCGCGGGGCCGCCGCAGAGACCGGTCAGGCCGCGCGCCAGCATCAGCGTCCACAGGCTGCTGGCGCAGGTCGCCGCCAGCGTGCACAGGCCGACTGCGCCGAACGCCAGCAGCAGCACCGATCTGCGGTCGAACCTGTCCAGCAGGCGCACCGAAAGCAGGCCGGAAACTACCGCTGCCGAAGTGTAGGCCGCCGATAGCCAGCCTAGTTTGTCGCTAGGGAAAGCCAGCGCTTGCGCCAGGTCCGGCCCCAGCGGCAGCAGCATGATGAAATCGAGGATATAGACGAACTGGATGGCGGCAACGATGATGATGGCCTGAGTCGGGGACAGCTGTTTCATTGCTTTCTTAGGGTACATGAGGTATCTGCGTTCGCAGTCAGGTGTGCGCCGGGAATTCGGCCGGGCAGTACGTGGCGCAAGGCATCCGCCGCTGCCCGCAACATGGCGGCGGTGCTCTCCCAGTCGACGCATGGGTCTGTCACCGAGCAGCCGTAGCGCAGCTGCGACAGATCGCCAGGTATCGGCTGATTGCCGGGTTCCAGGAAGCTTTCAATCATGCTGCCGAGGATGCTGCGATTGCCTTGGCATATCTGATGCACCAGGTCGCTCATCACGGCTGCTTGCAGTGCGTGATTTTTGTAAGAGTTGCCGTGTGCGCAATCGATGACGATGTTGGGAGCCAGCTGCGCCTTGGCCAGCGCTTGCTCGGCCAGGTTGACGCTGACGCTATCGTAGTTGGGGCGGGCGCTGCCGCCGCGCAATACCAGGTGGCTGTGCGGATTGCCGCGGGTGCGGATGATGGCGGCGCGGCCATCGCTGTCGATGCCGAGGAAGGCATGCGGACGCGAGGTCGACAAGATGGCGTTCACCGCCGTTTCGACACTGCCATCGGTACCGTTCTTGAAACCGACCGGCATCGGCAAGCCGGACGACATCTCGCGATGGGTTTGCGATTCCGTGGTGCGGGCGCCGATCGCGACCCAGCTGATCAGCTCGCCCAGGTAATGCGGCGAGACCGGATCAAGCGCTTCGGCCGCGGCCGGCAAGCCGAGCTGGTTGACTTGCAGCAGGAAGCGGCGCGCCAGGTGCATGCCGTCCTCGATGCGGAACGACTGATCCATGCCGGGATCGTTGATCAAACCTTTCCAGCCGACGCTGGTGCGTGGTTTTTCGAAATACACGCGCATCACGATGTAGAGCGTATCGGCCAGTTCGGCGGCCAGTTGCTGCAGGCGGCGCGCATATTCCAGGCCGGCCTCGGGATCGTGGATCGAGCAGGGACCGACCACCACCAGCAAGCGCGGATCGCGCCGTTCCAGAATATTCCTGACTACACGGCGGGCGCTGGCTACTGTTTCTGCGGCAACCGCGCTGAGCGGCAACTGCGCCCTCAGTTCGGCAGGCGAGGGCATGGGATCGATGCCGGCAAGGTTTAGAAAATTTTCTTCGTCGACGACAAGTTGATCTCTTTTCATGGGAGCGCTCGGAGGGGTTCGGTAGGTAGATTGGGGTTTGGTCAATAGCGCCCTTGAATGCGGGCGTTTGGTGAGGCGAGAGCGGCGAGAAATTCATGGCTGGATTGGATATTAATTCCATTTCATCAATAAATCAATTGCAAATCATTCTCATTTGCATTTACAATAAATTGCTCTTTGCTCATTTGCATCTGCCTCTTGAGCTCGCTTGGCGTCGGCGCGATCCGTCTTGATTTCAAGCGGAGCGACCATTCATTCGGCCAGCGGAATGCCACGCCACGACACGATTCTTATCCGATTCTTACCCGATTCTTGCGAGGACCATCACCGTGAACGACAGACTCCACCATGCATTTCTGAAGCAAGTCAGCGCTACAGATTTGCTGCAGCAATATCAAACAGGCGCCACCTTTTTCTCCTCACCCAGGCGTAGCCTGCTAGCCTATGGAATCAAAGCCGTATTGCCGCCATGTGACCCTAATCAGCTGGCCGTCATGGCGGCGCAATATCTTAAGAATGCAGAACTGGAAGGGCAGCCGGCGCCAGTGTTGATGGGCGCGCTGCCATTTCGCATGGACGCGGGTTCGGCGCCGGCTCACCTGTTCATGCCGCAAAAACTGATCAGCGGCACGGGCATGGATAGCGCAGTAGCGGCTCTGAGTCCTGCCGCAAAACCGGCCGGGGAGAACTTGTCGGCAGCGCCATTGATGCAACCTGCGCCGGAGGCATATCGCAGCAATGTGCGTAGCGCGCTGGCGCAGATTCGCAATGGCGAGTTCGAAAAAACGGTACTCTCGCGCTCGCTCACCCTGGATGCGCAGATCGAAGTTCCGGCCTTGCTGCATCGCCTGGCGGCGCGTAATTTACACGGCTATACCTTCGCCATCGATCTGGCCGCCGAGCGCGCCGCTGCGCAGTCCGAGCGACGTACCTTGATTGGCGCCAGCCCCGAGCTGCTGCTGGCGCGCTACGGCAAGGAACTGGTTTCCCATCCGCTGGCGGGATCGATTCCGCGCAGCGCCGATGCGGCGGAAGACCGCCGTCGCGCAGACGCTTTGCTGCGCTCCGTCAAGGATTTGCATGAGCACGCACTGGTAGTTGATGCGGTTGCCGCCGCCTTGCGCCCCTACTGTAAAACCTTGCGGGTTCCGAGCGCCCCCAGTCTGCTGGCGACGCCGACCATGTGGCATCTGGGCACGGAAATCCGCGGCGAACTGGCCGATCTCACCACCACCTCGCTGGAAGTGGCGCTGGCGTTGCACCCGACGCCGGCAGTATGCGGCCATCCGACCGCTGCCGCGCGCAGATTCATCGCCGATACGGAAGGTTTCGACCGCCGCTATTTCGCCGGCCTGGTCGGCTGGTGCGATAACCACGGCGACGGCGAGTGGGCGGTAACTCTGCGCTGCGCCGAAGTCGGCGCCCACAGTGCAACGCTGTATGCCGGCGCCGGCATCGTTGCCGGTTCCGAACCGCAGCTGGAATTGCTGGAAACCTCGGGCAAGCTGCGCACCATGCTGGCGGCGATGAATCTGGAGCTGATGTTGGAAGATCAAGTCGAGGCAGGGCAATGAGCAACGCTGATCTACCTGAATATTTGCCCGGATTTACACCTTGGCCGCAGCAAGCCGCCGCGCATTACCGCGCCGCCGGTTACTGGACTGGCGAGACTTTCGGCGCCATACTGCGGGCGCGGGCGCAGCAATATCCGGCACGGCTGGCGCTGGTATGCGGTGTGCGGCGCTGGACTTATGCCGAGCTGGATCAGCGCAGCGATCAACTGGCCGCAGGTTTTGCCCGAATCGGCATACGCCCGCGCGACAGGGTGGTGGTGCAGTTGCCCAACATCGCCGAATTTTTCGCCGTGTGTTTCGCATTATTCCGCCTGGGTGCGATACCGGTGTTCGCGCTGCCGCCGCACCGGCGTGCCGAAATCAGTTATTTCTGCGCCCATGCCGAGGCCACGGCCTATGTGATTGCCGACCAGGACGGCGGTTTCGATTATCGCCAGCTGGCGCGCCAGGTCCGTGCCGAGCAGCCTGGTCTGCAGCACATCATCGTGGTCGGACAAGCAGAGGAATTTTGCGCACTCGATAGTTTGTACGATCAACCGCAAACCTTCGCTGAAGCGCGTCCGGACGACGTCGCCTTCCTGCAGCTCTCGGGCGGCAGCACCGGTTTGCCCAAGTTGATTCCACGCACTCCTGACGACTACCTGTACAGCATCCGCGCCAGCGCGGAAATCTGCGGCCTGACAGCGGACAGCATCTACTTGTGCGCATTGCCGGTGGCGCATAATTTCACGCTGAGTTCGCCCGGCAGCTTCGGCGTACTATATGCCGGCGGTTGTGTGGTGATGGCGCGGCGCGCTAGCCCGGACGATGCTTTCCCGCTGATCGAGGCCGAGCGCGTCACCCTGACGGCACTGGTGCCGCCGCTGGCGATGGTCTGGCTGGACGCTGTCAATAATCGTGTCAATGAGCGTGCCGGCGGCGGCCACGATTTGAGCAGCCTGCAATTGCTGCAGGTAGGCGGTGCCAAATTCACCGCCGAGGTAGCGCAGCGGGTGGGTCCGGTGCTGGGTTGCTCCCTGCAACAGGTATTCGGCATGGCCGAGGGATTGGTCAACTACACCCGTCACGACGATCCGGAGCAACTAATTGTCGGCACCCAGGGCCGCGCTATTTCCGCCGCCGATGAGGTGCGCGTGGTGGATGACGAAGATCGCGATGTGACTCCCGGCGAGGTCGGCCACTTGCTGACGCGCGGGCCGTACACCATACGCGGTTATTACAAGGCCGAAGAACACAACGCCCGCGCCTTCACCGCCGATGGTTTTTACCGCACCGGCGATCTGGTGTCGCAGCTGCCGTCCGGCCATCTGGTGGTCGAGGGCCGGGCCAAGGATCAGATCAATCGCGGCGGCGACAAAGTGGCTGCCGATGAAGTCGAAAACCATTTGCTGGCGCACCCGAATGTCCATGACGTGGCGCTGGTTTCCATGCCGGACGCCTATCTGGGCGAGCGCAGCTGCGCCTTTGTGATTCCGCGTGGCGTAGTGCCAAGAGCGCTGGAGCTGAACAATTTCCTGCGTGAGCGCGGCATTGCCCAATACAAGATCCCGGACCGGATCGAGTTCATCGATCGTTTCCCGAAAACCGGCGTCGGCAAGGTCAATAAACGTGTGCTGCGCGAACGCATCGCGGAGCAGTTGGCCAGTGCAGGGAAGAGCCTCTAACTCACTCACTTAACACTACTTACCAAAAATTATCTTTATGAGCATTCCAAAAATTCCCTCTTATCCAATGCCCGCCGTTAGCGCCATGCCGACCAATCGTGTCGACTGGGCTCCGGACCCGGCGCGCGCGGTGTTGCTGATTCACGATATGCAAGAGTATTTTCTCGATTTCTACGATGTCCAGGCCGCGCCGATACCCGCCTTGATCGAACATATCAAACGCCTGCGCGATGCTTGCGATGCTGCCGGCGTGCCGGTGGTGTATACCGCTCAGCCGGCGCAACAAGCACCCGAGCAGCGCGGCCTGCTGCAGGCATGGTGGGGGCCGGGGCTGACTGCGCGACCGCGGCGGGCGCCAGTGGTTGCCGCCTTGGCGCCGCGTGCGCAAGACACGGTGCTGACCAAATGGCGCTACAGCGCTTTTGTGCGCAGCGATCTGTTGCAGCGCATGCAGCAGCAGGGCCGCGATCAATTGATTGTATGCGGCGTCTACGCCCACATCGGCTGCCTGATGACCAGTGCGGACGCCTTCATGCACGATGTGCAAGCGCTTCTGGTGGGCGACGCCCTGGCCGATTTCTCCGCCGAACAGCATGCGATGGCGTTGGACTATGTGTCGCAACGCTGCGGCGTGGTCACCCATACGGATAACGTCGTCAGCGCCTTGCAACCGGCTGTCGCAGTCAGTCTGCCGGCCAGCCTGGCGGCACTGCAAGCAGAGGTGGCGCAATTGATGCAAATGCCGGTTACCGATTTGCGGATCGACGATAACTTGCTGCACGTCGGCCTTGATTCGATCCGTTTGATGAGCCTGGTCGAGCGTTGGCGGCGTGGCGGCGCTAGCGCCACTTTCGTCGATCTGGCCGAGCGGCCGACGCTGGCGGACTGGTGGAATTTGCTCGCTGCGTCGCGGAGCCATTGAATGGGAATCGCCCAGATGCAAGAGCTGGCGGAGCCATTACCGCTGTCGGCCGCACAATACGGTATCTGGCTGGGGCAGCAACTCGACGCCGGCAGCCCGGCTTACTGGACCGCCGAAGCGGTTGAGCTGCGCGGCGTGCTGGATCAGGCAGCATTCGCGGCGGCGTTGAGCCAGATGATAGCAGAGTGCGACGCTTTGCATCAACGCTATGCCAGCGACGGCAAAAATGTCTGGCAAACGCCTGCGCCAGATTCTGGCTGGAGCTTGCAACGGCTGGATTTCAGCGCTGCAGCGGCGCCATTCGAAGCAGCGCAGCGTTGGATGCAGGCTGACCTGCTGCAAACCGCCGATCTGGCGCACGGCCCTTTGTTTGCCAGCGCGCTATTGCAGCTTGGCGCTGAGCGCATGCTGTGGTATTTGCGGGTGCATCACGTGGCGCTGGATGGCTTCGGCTACGCCTTGCTGGCGCAGCGGGTGGCCGATCTGTATTCGGCGCGCATCGCGGGCAGCGGCTTGCCGCCGGCGCGCCCGAGCGCATTGGCGCCGGTAATTGCCGAAGATCAGCTCTATCTTTCTTCCGCTGCCTATGAACGAGATCGGGAATTCTGGCGTACGCGTCTGAAAGACGCGCCACCGCCTGTGCTGCTGGGGCCGGCAATGCCGGTGGCACATGGCGT
Source organism: Collimonas silvisoli (assembly GCF_018305005.1). GTDB lineage: Bacteria > Pseudomonadota > Gammaproteobacteria > Burkholderiales > Burkholderiaceae_D > Collimonas > Collimonas silvisoli. The sequence goes on along the minus strand of NZ_JAGQEG010000039.1, from coordinate 29,353 downwards.
GCGGCGCCAGCGCGGCAATTTGTCGGCTGCTGCCTTGCAGCGCTGGCACGTCGCGGCTAGTGCCGCCGGGGTCGATTGGACGGCGTGGCTGATTGCCGCCATCGCCGCCTGGCTGCAACAGAAAAGCGCCGCCAGCGAGATCACGCTTGGTTTGCCGGTGATGGGACGGCTCGGTTCGGCAGCGCTAAGCGTGCCATGCATGGCGATGAATATCGTGCCCTTGCGGTTGCAGGTAGACAGCCAGGCTGGCCTGAACCATCTGGCGCAGCAGGTAATGACTGAACTGCGCGCAATACGGCCGCATCAGCGTTATCGCTATGAACAACTCAAACACGATCTCGGCCTGAACGATGGCACGCGGCGACTGTTCGGGCCGGTGATCAACCTGATGCCGTTCGACCGGCCGCTGGCGTTCGGCCAACTGGCGGCGACTGCGCATCCGATCGCGGCCGGTCCGGTTGAGGATCTGTCGATTGTCATTGCCCCCGGCGCCGACGGCGTGCGGCTGGATTTTGAAGCCAATCCGGATGCTTACGATAGCGCCACATTGAGCGCCTTGCATGCAAGTTTGCTGGCGACCTTGGATGTTTTGGCGAACGCGCCGCACCACACCGCCACGCCATTGAGCTCGTTACTCGGCACAGCCGCCACGATCTCCACGCAGCCGGCCGTGTTATCCGGCGGCCCGCTGCCCGCCGCGCCAGAAGCGGTACTCGATGCTTTGCGCAAGCATGCCGCCAGCACGCCGCGGCAGATCGCGTTAGCGCAGGACGGCGTCTCCCTGACGTATGCCGAACTGCTGGCGCAAGTGCAGGCGCTGGCCGCCGTCTTGCTTGCTCACGGCGTACTGCCGGAAAGCCGCGTGCTGCTGTTGCTGCCGCGTGCGCCGGATACCGTGGTGGCCATGCTGGCGGTGCTGTGGGCCGGCGGCGGTTATGTGCCGCTCGATCCGGACGGCCCACTGCTGCGCATCGCAGCGGTGCTGGAAGATGCACAACCGGCGCTGGTGCTGAGTTTGCACCTGCACGCCGATAAGGTAAACGGGGTCGCGCCGCTGCTTTGTCTGGATGACAGCGTTAGCCACAATCTGCCGGGTGTCGCGCCTTTGCTTGAACCGGTTGCGGTCGCGGCGGATTCCCTGGCTTACGTGATCTATACCTCCGGTTCCACCGGCCGGCCGAACGGCGTCATGGTCGGCCGCGCTGCGCTGGCGCATTTTGTGGCCGGCGCAACGGCGTGCTACCGCATTAGCGCCAGCGACCGGGTGTTGCAATTCTCGCCTTTGCATTTCGACGCCAGCGTGGAAGAAATCTTCCTGACACTGTGCGCCGGCGCGAGCTTGATTTTGCGTAACGAAGAGATGCTGGAATCGCTGCCGCGTTTCTTGCAGGCATGCGAGCGGCTGCGCATCAGCGTGATGGATTTGCCGACCGCTTTCTGGCACGAACTCAGTTTTTGCATCAGCCAGCACGAGGCCGCGCTGCCGGACAACGTGCGGCTGCTCATCATCGGCGGTGAGGCAGCCTTGGCCGAACGAGTGGCGCGCTGGCGTGCAGCGGTAGCGCCGCATGTGCAATTGCTGAATACCTATGGGCCGACTGAAGCCACGGTGATTTGCACTACGGCAGAGCTGGCCGGACCCGGGGCGATTGATTTCGATGGCGATACGGTGCCGATCGGGCGGCCGCTGGCGGGCGTCGAGATTGCCGTGGTCGACGCTGAGATGCGTCCGGTGATGTGCGGCGAGGCTGGCGAGTTATGCCTGATGGGCGGCGCTTTGGCGCTTGGCTATCTGGGACGAGCGGCGTTGACCGCAGAACGTTTTGTGCAACTGGATGGGTTGCCAGGACACTCGGCGCCATGCAATGCCTACCGCACCGGCGACCGCGCGCTGCTGGGCGGCGATGGCGAATTGCGCTATCTGGGACGCCTGGACGATGAGTTCAAACTCAGCGGCCATCGCATCGATCCGCTGGAAATCGAAGCGGCCATGCTGTTGTATCCGGGCGTGCGCGAAGTCGCGGTGGTGGCGCAGCCGCTCGCCAGTGGCGGCAAACGTTTGGTGGCGTTCGTTGTCAGCGACCAAAGCTTGCCGACAGCGGCCATCTGGCGCGATTTCCTGGCCCGGCATTTGCCAGCGGCGGCGATTCCCGGCAGTTATCCGGCGCTGCCGAAATTGCCGCGCAACGTCAACGGCAAGATAGACCGCAAGGCGCTGCGCGAGCTGTCGCCGATGACCATCACTGCCGAAGATCAATCCAATGTCGTCGCCAGCAAGCTGGAACAAACCGTGATGGCGGTCTGGCGCGAAGTATTGGGGGTGAGCGATTTAAGCCCGGCGGACGATTTTTTTGCCCTCGGCGGCAAATCCTTGCAGGTGATCCAGGTCGCCAACCGGCTCGGCATTGCCTTGCAGCGCGAGATCGCGGTATCGGCCTTGTTCCGTCATCGCACCGTGGCGGCGCTGGCGCAGTCCTTGAGCGCGCTGGCCGGCCATTCGCCGCCGCCAGCCGCCGCCGGTTCCGAATTTGCACCGCTGCTGCTGATCCAGCGCGGCGCCAGCCAGTCGCCGGCGCTGTTTTGCGTGCACCCGGCAGAAGGCTTGGCCTGGTGTTATCTGGGTCTCACCATGCAACTGCCGGATACCCCTATCTACGGTTTGCAAGCCATCGGCATCAGCGGCGAAGCCCCTACCAGAGTTGAAGCTCAGGTGGATGCCTACTTGGCCTTGCTGCGCAGTGTGCAGGCACACGGGCCGTATCGCCTGCTTGGCTGGTCGTCCGGCGGCGGCATCGCCCATGCAATGGCGGTCAAGCTGCAACAGGCCGGTGAAACGGTGGCCCTGCTGGCGATGATGGACGCCTATCCGAGCGATATCTGGCAAGGCCAACCGGAACCGCAAGAACGCGATGCGCTGCTGACCTTGCTCGACGTGATCGGCGCTTCGCCGCTGGACGCCGACGGCCAGGCGCTGTCGCATGAAGCCATGCTGGCCCGTTTCAAACAGCCGGACAGCACCTTGGCCGGCTCCGATGAGGCGCACCTGGCGCGATTGGTAAAGAGCGCCTTGCACGGCATGTTGCAGTATCGCGATTTGCGGCATCAGCCTTACCACGGCGATCTGCTGTTTTTCCATGCCTCCCGCCGTACCCCCGAAGCACCCGACTGGCTGGGCTGGAAGCCCTATGTGCAAGGCCGCATGGAGCGCATCGATATCGACAGCACGCATATCGGCATGAGCAAGCCGGCGCCGTTGGCGCATATCGGCCGCGAGTTGGCCAGGCGGTTGAGTCTTGAATCCATTACGCGCAGACACCATGAGTAAAACATCCGAAACTACATCTACTCCTCGCACGCCGCCACGCCTGTTGCGTGTGCGGCGCACGCAACAACTGACGCCGCACATGCGGCGCATTACGCTGGCCGGCGAGGCGCTGGCCGGTTTTCCGCCGGCCAGCGACGGCGCGCATATCAAATTGCTGTTGCCGCGCCCAGGTCAAATTGAACCGGTACTGCCGACGCTGGGCCCGGACGGTCCGATCTGGCCGCCGGACGACATCCGGCCGATTGCCCGCACTTATACGGTTGGCCGTTACGACGCGGCAGCCGGCGAACTGGATATCGATTTCGTCTTGCACGGCGACGATGGCCCGGCCTCAAGCTGGGCCTTGCACGCCGAGCCTGGCGCCGCCATCGGTGTCGCTGGCCCGGGTGGTCCGCCGCGCTTTTTGCCGGACGCCGCGTATTTTCTTCTGCTGGGCGATCCCAGCGCTTTCGCGGTGCTGGCGGCAGTCCTCGCGGCCTTGCCCGAGCATGCCCGCGGCCATGCCTTGATAGAGGTGCCGGACAATAGCGAAATCCAGCCCTTGCGTCATCCGCCTGGCATCGATCTGCACTGGCTGTCGCGCAACGGCGCACCGGCCGGCAGCAGCACGCTGTTACTGCAGCAGGTGTCTGCTCTGAACCTGCCATCCTCCGGGCTGTCGGTGACGCTGGCCGGCGAGAGCACCCAAGTGGTGGCCCTGCGCGAGTATCTGCTCAAGCAGCGCGGCGTGCCGCGGCGCGCCATGTATGCCGTGCCGTACTGGAAAGATGAGCACACCGAAGAGGATTACCACGCCGAACGGCATCGAATCATGGATGCGTTTGAGCTGGACCAGGTTGCTCAGCAAGAGCGCCGCACCGCCGTTCCTGCCACTACCACCGTCATCAAGGAAACCTCGATATGAATAACCGTCTTTCATTTATCCGCACGGCGCTGTTTGCGCTACTGGCATTTTCCGCGATGTCAGCCTTTAGCGCCGGGCGCAGCATTGTCGATGCAGCGGGCAGGGCAGTGCAAGTGCCGGTGCAACCGCAACGCGTGCTGGCCTTGTCCGAAATCGATCTGGATTCCCTGCTGGCGCTGAAGATCAAGCCGGTCGGCGCCACCAACGGCCGCGGCCAGGGCGGCATGCCGCATTACCTTGGCAACGCCGTTAGCGGCCTTGCCAGCGTCGGTAATTTCGGCAGCCCGGTACTGGATCTGGTGATCAGCGCGCAGCCGGATCTGATCCTGGTCGGCAGCTTGCCCGATCCTGAATTACTGGCGCAATTGGGCAAGATCGCGCCCACCGTGGTCAGCTATAAGCAAGGCGAAGACTGGCAACTGGCTCTGCGCCGTATTGCCGACGTGGTAGGGCGGCCAGCTCAAGCCGACGCCTTGCTGACGGCCTATCGGCAGCGCGCCGATGCGCTGCGCGGCAAATTGGGTGCGCAAGCCAATACGACCGTGAGCGTGGTGCGCTGGAATCCGCAAGGGCCTTCATACATGTTGAAAGACGCATTCGCCAGCCTGGTGCTGGCCGATCTCAAATTGCGGCGGCCGGCGGCGCAAATGCAGGCCGGGGTTGCGCACTCGCCGCCCTTGAGCCTGGAAGCGCTGTCGCGTATCGACGCCGACTGGTTGTTTGTCGGCACCCTCAACACCAGTCAGGCTAACGATGCGCTGAGTGCAGCACGTCAGAGTCCGGCCTTCCGTCAACTGGGTGCGGTGCAAAAGGGCCACATGGTGGCAGTGGATGGATCGTTGTGGACCAGCCCTGGCGGCCCGTTGGCGGCACTGGCGATTTTGCAGGATGTGGAAAAGGCCATGCTGGGTTTTAAGCAAGAATGAATTCAAGCAGTTTTTTGCAACGCGTTCCCGGAGTTCTTGTGTTTGATCATGCTTATCGCCCGGCGCTACGGCGGGTGCTGTTTATTTTGCTGGCGCTGGTGGTGCCGGCGCTGGCTTTGGCGTCCTTGCTGGTCGGCGCCGGTGAGTTTAGCGCGATGGATGCCTTGGCTTTTTTATCAGGCGAGGCCAGAGCACGCAGCGATCCGCAATTGCAGACCGTTTTGCTGAGCTTGCGCCTGCCACGCATGGCGGCGGCTTTATTGGTCGGTAGCGCCTTGGGCGTGGCTGGCATGTTGATGCAAACCGTGACGCGCAATCCCCTGGCTGAACCCGGTCTGCTCGGCGTGAACGCCGGCGCGGCGCTGGGCGTGGTGGTGGGCATCGCCTGGGCCGGGGTGGAAAACGGCCCTGGCTATCTGTTATGGGCCGGGCTTGGGGCAATGCTAGGCAATGCTTGCGTATTGGCGGTTGCCCAGTTTGGCCATCAGGCTGTCGCACCGCTGCGCCTGGTGCTGGCCGGGGTTGCGCTAGGCGCGACTTTCATCGGCATCAGTTCCGCCATCCTGTTGTCGCAACCTGCCGGCTACGATCAATACCGTTTCTGGGTGCTCGGTTCCCTGGCTGGCATTACACCCAGCATGACACTCTGGACCGCGCCCGTCGTCATCGCCGGTTTGTTGTCTGCGCTGTTGCTGGCGCGGCCCTTGTCGGCATTGCTGCTGGGCGACGATATCGCCCGTTCGCTGGGCCATCGGCCGTTGCCGTTGCGGCTCGGCGTGGCCTTCAGCGTGACTTTGCTGACCGGGAGCGCGGTGGCGCTGGCCGGTCCGATCGGCTTCCTGGGTTTGCTGGCGCCGTTCTTGGCGCGCGCTTTGACACCGTTATTGCGGCATGCCAGTCTGGCCGCGCAATTGCTGGTCGCGGCCTGGCTGGGAGCCGGCCTGCTGCTGGCCGCCGATCTTGCTGCACGGCTGGCGGTGCAGCCATTCGAGACGCCGATCAGCGTGATGACCGCTTTGGCCGGTGCGCCATTGCTGATCTGGCTGGCGCGTTCGCGGGCGTGGCAGAACGGTGCTGCCTTATGAGCGCTTTGCTGCCGGAAATTGCACCGCGGGTCGTTCAAGCTGCAGTGCTCGACGCCGACATGCGCATGCTGCGTTGCGGCCGTCTTTCCTTGTTGTTCGCCCGTCGTTCCTTATGGGTGACGGTGGGTTTGAGCATGCTGCTGGCCGCGGCGGTCGGCATGGCCTTGCTGGCCGGCTCGACCTGGCTGTCGCCGCGCCAATTGCTGGCCGTGCTGCAGGGGCAGGCCGCGCCGGGCATGCAACTGCTGGTGCTGGAGTTCAGATTGCCGCGGGTGCTGGTCGGCTTGCTGGCCGGCACGGCGCAGGGTATGGCCGGTTGCCTGATTCAAGCCTTGACCCGCAACCGCCTGGCGACGCCGGATCTGCTGGGCGTCGCCGATGGCGCCACGCTGGGAGTATTCGTGGCGCTGATCAGCAGCGCTGCTGGCATGTTCGGGCCTTGGTGGGTCGGCCCTCTAGGGGCTCTCGGCGCGGTGGTCTTATTGCTGATCGCCTCCGGCAACCTGGGGCGTCGCGGACAGCGCCTGTTGATTGTCGGCCTGGCCTTGTCGAGCTTGTTGCGCGCAGTGACCGAGCTGGCGCTGTCACGTCAGGAACTGATGCACGCCAGCTCGCTGTATGCCTGGAGTATCGGCAGTCTTAACGGCCGTTCTTACATCGCTGCCTTGCCGCTGGCGCTGGGCCTGCTGTTGTTGCTGCCGCTGACCTTGTTAAGTACGCGCCGTCTGGCCTTGCTGCGTTTCGATCTGGAGATTGCCAGCGGACTCGGTTTGCCGGTCCGCGCCACCCAGTGGCAAGCGCTGTTGACTGCGGTATTGCTGGCCGGCCTGGCGGTCGGCGTCTGCGGCCCGATCGCGTTCGTTGCACTGGCGGCGCCGTTTGTCGCCGAGCGGCTGGTCGGCGGCGGCCGCATCGCTTTGCTCGGCGCCGCGCTGGTGGGGGCGACACTGGTAGTCGGCGCCGATACCTTGGGACGAGTGTTGCTGGCGGCGGCCGAATTACCGGTCGGCGTGATTTGTAATTTGCTCGGCGGGCCGTTCTTGTTATGGCTGCTGTTGAGCGAGCGCAGGGGGGATAGCTAATGCAGGAAATAGTTAAGAAAAATCAGATGTTGGTGGTGCAGGGATTGCACGCCTGTCATCAAAAAACACAGGTATTGCACGGCATAAACCTGAGCATCGCGCCAGGAAAAATAACCGTCATCGTCGGCCCCAATGGCTGCGGTAAATCGACGCTGTTGCGCTGCATGGCGCGCTTGCATAAGCCGTCCCGGGGCAGTGTCCTGTCGGGTAGCGAAGATCTGTGGCAGATGCGTCCGCAACAGGCCGCGCGTCGTCTGGCCTTGCTGCCGCAAGCACCGCAGGCGCCGGAAGGCATCAGCGTCAGCGGCCTGGTGCGTTACGGCCGCCATCCGCATCAAGGGCTGTTGCAGCAATGGTCGGCCGAGGATGAACGGGCGGTGCGCAACGCGCTGCAGGCGACTGACGTGCTGGCGCTGGCCGAGCGGCGTCTCGATCAGCTATCCGGCGGCCAGCGCCAGCGCTGCTGGTTGGCGATGGTGCTGGCGCAGGAGACGCCGCTGCTGCTGCTGGATGAACCGACCAGCATGCTCGATCTGGGGCATCAGGTCGATGTCTTGAACCGTATACGGATGCTGGCCGCAGCGGGACGCAGCGTGGTGATGGTGCTGCATGACCTGATGGCCGCCGCCCGCTACGCCGATACGCTGGTGGCGATGCGCAACGGCCGGGTGCTGGCGGCCGGTGCGCCGCGCGAGATCGTTACCCCGGCGTTGGTGCAGCAACTGTATCAAGTGGATGTGGACGTGCTGGCGGCGCCTGGCGACGGCGCGCCGGTGGTGGTGCCGGTGGCTAGCCCAGGCATTGCGGATCAAGCCAATGAAGCCGATGCAGACAGCGCGCTGGCGCTGGAACTCTGACGAATATCTCACACAAGGACGACATGGAATTTCAAGACAAGGTAGTACTGGTAACCGGCGCGGCGCAAGGTATCGGCGCCGCCGTCGCACGGGCATTGGCGCAACAAGGTGCGAAGCTGGCTTTACTCGATCTTCAGGCTGACGCGGTGGCGGCGCTGGCTGCTGAATTGAACGGCGCGGGCAACGCCGCGTTTGGCATCGCGCTCGACGTTGCCGACAGCGCGGCGGTGGACGCGGCGGTGGAACGGGTTGAGCTCGCATTGGGGCCGATCGATATCCTGGTCAACGCCGCCGGCATCTTGCGCCTCGGCGCAGCGCTCGATTGCAGCGACGCCGACTGGGAGCAGACTTTTGCAGTCAATGTCGGCGGCGTGTTCCGGCTCTGCCGTGCAGTGGCGCGCCGCATGGCGCCGCGTCAGCGCGGCGTGATCGTGACGGTCGCCTCCAATGCGTCCGCGGTGCCGCGCCAGCAGATGGCTGCTTATGCGGCGTCCAAGGCAGCATCGGCGCATTTCACCCGCTGCCTGGGGCTGGAACTGGCGGAGCACGGCATACGCTGCAACGTGGTTTCACCCGGCTCCACCGATACCGCCATGCAGCGTCTATTGTGGACCAGCCCGGAGCATAAGCAGGCGGTGATCAATGGCTCGCTGGAACACTATCGCCTGGGGATTCCGCTGGGCCGGATTGCCGACGCTGAAGACATCGCCGAGGCGGTAGTGTTTCTGGCTTCGGACCGCGCCCGGCATATCACCATGCATGAACTATGCGTGGATGGCGGCGCCACGCTCGGCGCTTAAGGCCAGCTCGACAGACCCCGTCATAAAAGATATTCGCGTCTACCGCAAATGTGTTGTGGATTTTTTCGTGTCGAAATACTATCATGTAAATGATAATGAAAATCATTATCAATAAAGACGTTGTCAATCGAAGCGCACATTAAAAATATAAGGGAGTTGTGGCTATGAATCTGAAATTGAAAAGTCTTACCCTGGGTTTTGTCCCAGGTTGCGCACGGGCACTGCCGGCTTTGTGCGGCGGCGTATTTGTTGGCACCATCAGCGCCGGCTCTGCCTATGCCGAGACCACCTTGAAAGAGGTGGTGGTCACCGCCAGCGGTTATGAACAGCAAATCAAGGACGCGCCTGCCACCATCAGCGTGATTACCCGAGAGCAGCTGGAAAAACAGCCTTTCAATAATCTGCAAGACGCGGTCAGTCACCTGGAAGGCGTCAGCATTGTCGGCGGCGATAATAATTCCAAGGATATTTCGATCCGCGGCATGCCCGGCGAATATACCTTGATCATGGTCGACGGCAAGCGCCAGGGTACCCGCGAAACCAGCTCGCGCGGCACCGGCGGCATCCAGTCCAGCCTGATCCCGCCACTGGCTGCGATCGAACGGATCGAAGTGGTGCGCGGCCCGATGTCTTCGTTATACGGCTCGGACGCGATCGGCGGCGTGATCAATATCATTACCCGCAAAGTTCCCAAGACCTGGGGCGGGGCGCTGAACGCCAGCACCACTACCCAGCAACGCTCCAATCTGGGTAACGAATATCAGGGCGATTTCTATCTGGCCGGGCCGATCAAGGACGAGGTAGTCGGCTTGCAGGTATACGGCAATCTGAACACCCGCGAAGAGGACAAAGTGGTGGATGGCACCAGCCAGACCGACACCCGCTCGATCACCGCCAAACTGGGCATCAAGCCGGCCAGCAATCAAGACATTACGCTGGAGGCCGGCCATGAAGAATTGAAACGGACCTATACGCCGGGCAAATCGCTGGCGCTGGACGATAGCCAGACCATCTCTGAAAATACCCGCACCCATTGGGCTGCATCGCATACCGGGCGTTGGAATTTCGGTAGCACCGATCTTGCCCTGTACCAGGAAATCGGCGAATTCAACGGCAAGACCAACGGCCCGCTTGGGCCTGAAGCCGCTGCCGCCAGCCCTAAAATCACCAACACCATCCTCGATGCGCAAGTGACTTTGCCGTTCACCAGCAACATTCTTAGGATGGGCGGCCAGTACACGCATAATCAGTTGGACGGCACCGCTGCGGAAAGCCCGGCCAGAATCGGCAGAACCCCGCTGAACTATGTGAATCCGGGATCGATCACGCGCAAGTCGTGGGCGCTGTTCGCCGAAGACGAATACTTCGTCACCAGCAAATTATCGTTGACCGGCGGTTTGCGCCTGGACCATGACGACAAATACGGCCAGCACTTCAACCCTCGGGTCTATGCTGTCTATCAATTGGCGCCGACGCTGACCGTGCGCGGCGGCGTCGCCAAAGCCTTCCGGGCTCCCAACTTGCGTCAGAGTTCAGCCGATTACGTGATGTCCAGCGGCGGCCCGACTTCGATGCCAGGCGTGTTATACGGCAATCCGGATCTGAAAGCCGAAACCAGCGTCAATCAGGAAATCGGCTTGCGCTACGATGGGCCGGAAGGCTTGAGCGGCAGCGTGACGGTGTTCAATAACGATTTCAAGGACAAGATCGTCAGCGATTTTGCAGGCAGGAAAGATCCTTTGACCGGTCTTCCCCTATATACCTACAACAACATCGCCAAGGTAAATATCCGCGGCGTCGAAATGGGGCTGACGGTGCCGCTGTCGAATGTCTTCAAACTGTCCGGCAACTATACCTATACGGATTCGAAGCGCGAGAGCGATGGCGAAACCGCGTTCAACGGCCGTTCTTTGAAAGGGCAGCCGCTGGATAAAACCCCGAAACACGCAGCCAATCTCAAACTCGACTGGCTGCCGCGCGACGGCGTCTCGGCGTTTGCCAGAGCCAACTATGTCAGCGAACAGTTCTGGGCTGCATATCGTAACGGCGGCGCCGGCGTGCGCACTCGTCCGGCAACCACTACCTTCGATCTGGGCGGATCGTATGCGATTAATAAAATGCTGACGCTGAACGCGGCGCTGCTGAATCTGACCGACAAGGTGGTCGATGTCGACCGCCGGCCGCGTGCCACCATCAACGGCAATTGGCTGGTGGACGAAGGCCGCCGCTTGTGGCTGGGCTTGAATGCGCGCTTCTGATTGCTTCTGTTTTTTGTCGCTGAAACTATTGCGCAGCTGCGTTCAGCTCCTGCGCAATAGCGTATACGGGCATGGCCCTTGGCATTCGTTCTGAGCAGCGGCTCTAAAATTCCCATTGGAACATCGCTGCTTTCGGTTTTAAATAAGATCCCTATTGAAACAGGTTTGCTGTCTTCTTCGCTGTTTTCTTCGCTGTTTTCTTATTTACGACTGATTTATTACTGACGCCATGCGCCCGATTTTGCATTTTATCCACGGTAACAGTTTCCCTGCAGGGACTTATCGGCAGTTCCTTGACTATCTGGGGCACGACTATGATGTGCGTTCGCTCGACATCCACGCCCACAATCCCAAATACCCTGTAACCGACGGCTGGCCGGCGCTGGTGCAGGAATTGATCGATGAACTGGCGGCGCGTTACGCCCAGCCGGTGATCCTGGTCGGCCATTCGATGGGCGGCGGCCTGGCCTTGCTGGCGGCGTTGCAGCGTCCGGATCTGGTCAGTTGCGTAGTGATGCTGGATACGCCGGTGGTGGTGGGCTGGCGCGCAGGCCTGTTGCGCGGCGCCAAAGCGCTGGGGCTGGATAAGCGGGTATCGCAAGCCAGGTTTTCGGCCAAGCGGCGCAATCTGTGGCCGAGCGCGGAAGCCGCCTATCAGCATTTCGCCGGCAAGCAGGTGTTTGCCAACTGGGCTCCGGAAGTATTGCGCGACTATATTACTTACGGGCTGGAAGAGGATCAGGGCAATGTGGTTCTGCGCTTCCGGCGCGATATCGAAACGGCGGTTTACCGGACCCTGCCGCACCATATGGGAAACCTGTTGAAGGGCGGATTCCCGGTGCCTATCGGTTTTGTCGGCGGCGTCGACTCGGTCGAATGCCGGCAGGCCGGCCTGGATGCAACCAAACGCCTGGTCGGAAAATATTTCAGGCAAATCCCTGGCGGCCACCTGTTCCCGATGGAAACGCCGGAACTCGCTGCGGCCACCACGCGTCAGATGATCGTATCCCTGTTGGCCTCCCGCGCTGCTTAGGTGAAAATCAAGCGGATGCGAATTGGATACTTGAGTATCGATTCGTAACAAATAGTAGCCATTCGAGGTCCTGTGCTCAGCATGTTGTAGGATACAGGGCTATTTCCATCGAATATTGCTATGTCATCAACAAAGAAAACCAAGCAAGATACAAACAACGCCAAATCCGGCCTTGACCAGGCAAGAAACAACGGCAAGGGCAGTGTCGCGAACGCGCTGTTGCTTACCATTGGCGGCCTGGTGCTGGCCGGCGTTGTCATCGGCGGCTTGCTGCTGACGTATGCACTGGTAGTCATGACGCCGCAACTGCCGCCCTTGGATGCGATCACCGACTATCGTCCCAAAGTGCCCTTGCGCATTTACACCGCCGACCATGTCCTGATCGGCGAGTTTGGCGAGGAACGGCGCAGCCTGGTCAAGCTGGACGACATTCCGGCGGACATGAAGAATGCGGTGCTGGCGATTGAAGATGCGCGTTTCTATCAGCATGGCGGCATCGACGTCATCGGCATTTTGCGCGCCGGCCTGACCGACATCTTGCATGGCGGCGCTTCGCAAGGCGCCAGCACCATCACCATGCAGGTCGCCCGCAACGTTTTCCTGTCCAGCGAAAAAACCTATTCGCGCAAGATCTATGAAATCCTGCTGGCCTACAAGATCGAGACAGCGCTGAGCAAGGATCAGATTCTTGAGGTCTACATGAATCAGATCTACCTGGGGCAGCGCTCGTTTGGTTTCGCCGCCGCCGCGCGCACCTATTTCGGCAAGGACCTGAAGGACGTCACGCTGGCGCAAGCCGCGATGCTGGCCGGTTTGCCGAAAGCGCCTTCTGCCTACAATCCGGTGGTCAATCCCAAGCGCGCAAGAATTCGCCAGGAATATATCCTGAAGCGCATGCTCGATCTGAAATTCATCAGCCAGGAACAATACGATCATGCCTTGGCAGAAGACATTCAGGTCAAGACCAAGGGTAACAACTACAGCGTGCATGCCGAGTACGCCATCGAAATGGTGCGCCAGATGCTGTACGCGCAATTCAAGGAAGATACCTACACCCGCGGCTTGAGCGTCACCACCACCCTGAATGCGGCCGATCAGCTGGCAGCGTACAACGCGGTACGCAAGGGCGTGATGGATTACGACCGCCGCCACGGCTATCGCGGGCCGGAGTCGACCATCGAGTTGCCGGCAGCCGGCGACGAGCGTGACCAGGCCATCGAAGACGCCTTGGCGGATAAACCCGACAATGACGACATCGTACCGGCCGTGGTTTTGAGCGCGGACCCCAAGCAGGTGCAAGTGATGCTGCGCAACGATAGCGCAGCCACCATCAGCGGCGATGGTTTGCGCTTTGCCGCCTCAGCCCTGAGCCCGAAAGCCGGCAAAAATCTGAAGATTCAAAAAGGCTCGGTGATACGCGTCATCAATACCGCCAAAGGCTGGCAAATCACCCAGTTGCCGCAGGTCGAGGCCACCATGGTGTCGCTGACGCCGCAGACCGGCGCCATCCGTTCCTTGATAGGCGGTTTCGATTTCAACCAGAATAAATTCAACCATGTGACCCAAGCCTGGCGTCAGCCCGGTTCGGCGTTCAAGCCGTTCATTTATTCGGCGGCGCTGGAAAAAGGTTTCGGGCCGGCTTCCATCATCAACGACGCGCCGGTGTCCTACCCCGGCGCACCCGGCCAGGGCAATTGGGAACCGAAGGATGACGATCAGCCCGACGGCCCGATGCCGTTGCGCACCGGTTTGCAGCGTTCGAAGAATCTGATATCGATCCGTTTGCTGGATGCGATCGGCGTCAAATACGCCCAGGAATTCGTCACCAGCCATTTCGGTTTCGACGTCGACAAGACTCCGCCTTATCTGCCTCTGGCTTTGGGCGCGGGCCAAGTCACGCCGCTGCAACTGGCCGGCGCTTACGCGGTGCTGGCGAATGGCGGTTATCGGGTCAATCCCTACCTGATTGCACAAGTGACCGATTCACGCGGCGCGGTACTGACCAAGGTCGAGCCGCAAATCGCCGGCCAGAATGCGACGCGGGTACTGGATGCGCGTAACAGCTTCATCATGACCAGCCTGCTGCAATCGGTGGCGCAACGCGGCACCGGCGCCGGCACCAATGTGCTGCACCGGACCGACCTGGCCGGCAAGACCGGTACCACCAACGATGCTTTTGACGGCTGGTTTGCCGGTTATCAGAATAGCCTGGTGGCGGTGGCCTGGATGGGTTACGACCAGCCGAAGAGCCTGGGCAGCCGCGAATTCGGTGCGCAACTGGCGTTGCCGATCTGGGTCGAATACATGGCGCGCGCCTTGCGCGGCGTGCCGGAACAGCAGATGCCGATGCCGGAAGGCGTAACCACCATCAACAATGAGTTTTACTTCGATAATTTGACGCCGGGCAATGGCTTCATCGCTTCGCTCGGGCTGGGCGCAAACGGCGGCGCACCTGTCGAAATCGGTCCCGATGGCATGCCTGTACCTATGCCGCAAACCTCTCCGCAAGAGGATGAGAAGCAGAATATTCTCAAGTTATTTAGCGGTCATTGAAGCGGCATGGAGTCAGGCTGCAGGCGGACCGGCAATACTCCTTCAGGGTATTGCCGGTTTTTCTTTTTGGGCCGATTTTGGGCCGATCAATGAGCGAACCATGACCTATTGCGCCCAGGTCCGCTGCAAAATCTGCTGCTGCAGATGCGTTGCCGCCAAGGTGCCATAGACCCGGCCGCCCATCGCCTCGCTGCGGCTGGCGATGAAGGCGTCGGCGATGGCTCCCGGCGCGTGCTGCAACATCAATGCGCCCTGAATCGTCAGCACCAGGCGCTGTACAAAACGCCGTCCCAGCATCTCGCGCTGTTCGGCCGGCGCCGCCAGATCCTTCATTAAATCGTCCAGCATGGTGCGCAGGCCAGGGTGGCCGCTGGCGGTCTCGCCCAACTGCGCCAGCAGCTCGCCAAAGCTGGCCGGCTCGCGTTCAATTGCGCGCAGCACGTCCAGGCACATCACATTGCCCGAGCCTTCCCAGATCGAATTGACCGGCGCTTCGCGGTAAAAGCGCGCCATCGGCGCGGTTTCGACATAGCCGTTGCCGCCCCAGATTTCCATGCATTCGCCGGTGAACTCCAGCGCCCGCTTGCAAATCCAGAATTTGGCGGCGGGCGTGACGATGCGGCGCCAGGCGCGCTGCAGCGGATCGTCGGGCCTTTCGAAAGCGCTCGCCAGTTGCAGCATCAGCAGCGTCGCCGCCTCGCTTTCAAGGGCCAGGTCGGACAAGACGTTTTGCATCAGCGGCTGCTCTGCCAGATGGCGGCCGAAAGCGCTGCGGTGGCGCGTGTGGTGCAGCGCTTGCACCAGCGCCTGGCGCATCAGGCCGGCAGCGCCGATGACGCAATCGAGGCGGGTGTGGTTGGCCATTTCGATAATGGTCGGGATGCCGCGGCCTTCGTCGCCGACCATGATGCCGAAGGCTTCCCGGAACTCCACTTCGCTGCTGGAGTTGGAGCGGTTGCCGAGCTTGTCTTTCAAACGCTGTATCTGCACCGGATTCTTGCTGCCGTCGGGCCGCCAGCGCGGCACAAAAAAGCAGCTCAAGCCCATCTCGGTGCGGGCCAGTACCATGTGCGCATCGCACATCGGCGCCGAGAAAAACCATTTATGGCCGGTCAGCAGGTAGCCGGCGCCGCGGCCGCCGCCGCCAGCCAGCGGTGTCGCCGTCGTGGTGTTGCTGCGCACGTCCGAGCCACCTTGTTTTTCCGTCATGCCCATGCCGATCAGGATCGAGCTCTTGTGTTCCAGCGGCAGATCGCGGCTGTCATGTTCACATGACAAGAGTTTGGCCTGCAAGGCGGCAAACAGCGCAGGTTCTTGCTGCAACACCGGAATAGAGGCAAAGGTCATGGTGGTCGGACAAAGCGATCCGGCTTCCACCTGGGCGTGCAGGAAATAACCGGCGGCGCGCGCCACGTGGCTGCCGCTTTGCGGCTTGATCCAGGGCAGGGCGTGCAGGCCCTCGCGCCGCAGCAGGCCGAGCAAAGCATGCCAGGCCGGATGAAAATCGACTACGTCGATACGGTTGCCGAGACGGTCGAAGGTGTTCAGTTCGGGCGGATGGCGGTTCGCCAGTTCAGCCAGTTGCCAGGTTTCCTTGCGGCCCAGTTCGGCGCCGTAGCGCGCCAGCTGGTCGGCGTGCCATTGCCCCTGCAAACGCTGGACGCCGGCTTGCAGGATGGTGTCGTCAAGGAACAGATTATTGCCATACAGTTCAGCCACCTGATTGGTCACTTCATGGGTTTGCCCTTGCATGATTGGTCTCCTGATATTGTTGGGCTGGATCGCTGCGCTTTATCTCTCGACTTTACCTCTCGCACCGGTTCTCCGGGTGCTGCTGTCTTGCAATTGTTTAGAGGCTATACTCAATCCCTTCGTTCCTGAACCGGAGTTGGATTGCCGGGAGCTGGCAAAGCAGAATTGCCTGCTGAGCGAAGCCAGCCCGCAGTTAATTTTTTAAAACCGTGTTAACTTCTTCTGTCAGGTAAAATGCTGCTTGTATTTCGCAACCCTCAGTTTCACAACCTGCAGCCCATATTCGCCGCCTATGTCCTACCAAGTTCTCGCCCGCAAATATCGCCCCAGAAGCTTCGGTACGCTGGTCGGCCAGGAACACGTCGTAAGGGCCTTGACGCACGCCTTGGAACAACAGCGCTTGCACCACGCCTATCTGTTCACCGGCACGCGCGGCGTCGGCAAGACGACCTTGTCGCGGATCCTGGCGAAATCGCTGAATTGCATCGGCGTCGACGGCAACGGCGGCATCACCGCAGAACCCTGCGGCGTCTGTGAAGCCTGCGTGGCGATCGATGCCGGCCGTTTTGTCGATTATATCGAGATGGACGCCGCCTCGAATCGCGGCGTCGATGAAATGGCGCAGTTGCTGGAACAAGCTGTCTATGCGCCGTCGAACGCGCGCTTCAAGGTCTACATGATCGACGAAGTGCACATGCTGACCAACCACGCCTTCAACTCGATGCTGAAGACGCTGGAAGAACCGCCGGAGCACGTCAAGTTCATCCTGGCCACTACCGATCCGCAAAAGATCCCGGTAACGGTATTGTCGCGCTGCCTGCAGTTCAATCTGAAGCAGATGCCGCCCGGCCATATCATCAGCCATCTGGATAATATCCTGGGCCAGGAACAAATCGAATTCGAAACCCCGGCTTTACGCTTGCTGGCGCAAGGCGCCCACGGCTCGATGCGCGATGCGCTGTCGCTGACCGATCAGGCGATTGCCTACGCCGCCGGCAAAGTCACCTTGGAAGCGGTACAAGGCATGCTGGGTGCGCTCGACCAGTCTTACCTGATCCGCGTGCTGGATGCGCTGGCCTTGAAAGATGGTCCGGGTTTGCTGGCGGTGGCCGACGACATGGCCAGCCGCAGCTTGTCATACAACGCTGCGCTGCAGGACCTGGGCACTTTGCTGCACCGGGTCGCGCTGGCGCAAAGCGTGCCTGCAGCGCTGGCAGACGATTTGCCGGAACGCGAAGAAGTGATCCGGCTGGCCGGCTTGTTCGATGCCGAAGAAATACAGCTGTTTTACCAGATTGCCGTGCATGGCCGCAATGAACTGGGATTGGCGCCGGACGAATATGCCGGTTTCTCGATGACTTTATTGCGCATGCTGGCGTTCCGGCCGCAAGCCGACGGCAGTACGGTGGCGCCGCCGCCAGTCAGCCGGCCGCGGCCTCAGTTGAGCGCCGCACCAGCCGCTCAGCCGGTTCCTGCATCGCGGCCGGCCGCGCCGCAAGCACCGGCTGCAGCAGCGCCGACCGCCGCGCGCTTGAGCAGTGCGCCGCCACCGGTCAGCACCAGCGCGCCGGTAGCGCCTCCCCCTAACGGTAACAGCGCCATGAGCCCGGCCAGAGCTGCGCTGGAAGCGGCACGCGCCGCATCCTCCCGCAAGGGCGGCGCGGCGGCGCGGCCGCAGCCAAGCCAGGCGCCGGTAGCGCCAGCCACTCAGCCAGTCGCCGTGGAAACCACACCTGCAGCACCGGCTTATGTACAGCCAGCGCCGCAAAATTCTTCTGTCCCGCCGTGGGAAGAGGAGATTCCGCTGCCCATGGATTTGCCGGATACCGAATTTTCCAGTTCGGCGGCTGAAAAAAAAACTGAATCGTATCCACAATCTGCGCCGCAGCGCTCGCCTGCCGCCAACAACGGCCGTCAAGCTGTGCGCCCCGAACCCGTAGCGCCGCAGCCTGTGGCGCCGCCAGAGCCGCTGCCGCCGCTAGTCCTGCAGCCCGATCCGAATCTGAACTGGGACGGCAACTGGCCGTTGCTGGCGTCCACTCTGGCGGTACGCGGCGTGGCGCATCAGCTGGCGCAGCAGAGCGAGCTGATCAAGTCCGACAGCAGCGGCGTAGCGGCGCAGTTCCATTTGCGGATTCCTTTCGATACCTTGCGTTCGGCCGGCAGTGTTGATAAGTTGGAAGTTGCGCTGAGCGAGCATTTCGGCCGCCCGGTCAAGGTTGAAACCGAGCTTGGTCCGGTCCGCCATACCGCCAACGCGCAGATGCTGGCGGCGCAGGCAGAGCGCCAGCGTCTGGCCGAGCAGACCGCGCAAAACGATCCCTTCATCCAGAGCATGATGCGCGAATTCGGCGCTTCGATAGTGCCGGGATCGATCAAGCCTTTGGGCTGACATAATAGGAAGCAAGGCGCAGCAGCGTAGCGCTGTCTGTCATTTGAAACACCAGATAAATTGTTTGTTTTTATAGGAGAAGCACCATGATGAAGGGCCAACTGGCAGGGCTGATGAAACAAGCCCAGGCAATGCAGGACAACATGAAAAAGATGCAAGACCAATTGGCCTTGATCGAAGTCGAAGGCGAATCCGGCGCGGGCCTGGTGAAGGTCGTGATGACTTGTAAAAACGCCGTCAAACGGGTCGCTATCGATGCTTCCTTGCTGGCTGACGACAAAGACATGCTGGAAGATCTGGTGGCTGCCGCCTTTAACGATGCAGTGCGTAAGGCTGAAGCATTGTCGGCGGAAAAAATGTCGGGCCTGACTGCCGGCATGCCGGCTGGTTTCAAACTGCCATTCTGATTAAAACCGCTTTAAATTCGCCCGTGAGAGCAGCATGATCCAAGGCTAGCCGTGAAAACTCCTTCCAGTCTTACCTTACTCACCGAAGCCTTGCGTCATCTGCCCGGTGTCGGTCCCAAATCGGCACAGCGCATGGCGTATCACCTGTTGCAGCATGACCGCGACGGTGCGGCCTTGCTGGGGCGAGCCTTGACCCAGGCGGTCGAGCAGATCCGCCATTGCGCGCTGTGCAATACCTTCACCGAGAACGAGGTGTGCGAAACCTGCCTCGATCCGGAGCGCGATCCTAGCTTGCTGTGCGTGGTGGAAACGCCCACCGATCAGTTGATGATCGAACAGACCCTGACTTTCAAGGGTTTGTATTTTGTCCTGATGGGGCGTTTGTCGCCGCTGGACGGCATCGGTCCGAAAGACATCCAGCTGGAAAAACTGATCACCCGCGCCACCGACGGCGTGGTGACGGAAGTCGTGCTGGCGACCAATTTCACCAACGAAGGCGAAGCCACCGCCCACTACATCAGCGAAACCATGAAAGCCCGCGGCCTGCAAGTCAGCCGTCTGGCGCGTGGCGTGCCGGTGGGGGGCGAGCTGGAATACGTCGACGCCGGCACTATTGCAAGGGCGATGCTGGATAGGCGCTCGACCTGACGAGTTGGCCGAGCCGCCATGCTACAAATATAATAATTACCAGCTGTTAATTTTCAAGCGGGCGGCATTATCATAGAGCCCGCAAGTACCCCAGTTTCCACACAGCCACGTCAAGATGGCAAAGAAAAAGAACCATTGCTGGCGCATTTACTTATACGCAGTAGTGAAATAACCCTGGATATACGAGGAGACAATATGAAATTCAGCTGGAAGCAGTTCGGTATCGCCCTTTGCTTGTTCTTGGCGGGTTATCTGACATTCAATGGCAAGTCGTTTGCGCAGACCCCGGAGAAAACCAAAGTGGCCATCGCGGTGGGTGGCAAGAACCTGTTTTATTACCTGCCGTTGACGATCGCCGAGCAGCTCGGTTATTTCAAGGATGAAGGCCTGGATGTAACGATCTCCGATTTCGCCGGCGGCGCCAAGGCGTTGCAGGCATTGGTCGGCGGCAGTGCCGACGTAGTCTCCGGCGCTTTCGAGCACACCATCAGCATGCAGGCCAAGAACCAGCATATCGTTGCATTCGTGCTGCAAGGGCGGGCGCCGCAAATCGTCATGGGCGTGTCCAACAAGACCATGCCTAACTACAAGTCGATTGCCGATCTGAAAGGCAAGAAGATCGGCGTCACCGCGCCCGGTTCCTCGACCAGCATGATGGCCAATTTCGTCTTGGCCAAGGGCGGTTTGAAACCGACCGATGTGTCGTACATCGGCGTCGGCGCTTCGGCTGGTGCGTTGTCGGCGTTGCGTTCCGGTTCTATCGACGTGATCGTCAATCTCGATCCGCTGATCACCATGATGCAGCAGAATAACGAGATTAGGATCATCTCCGATACGCGCACATTGAAAGATACCAACGCCGTATTCGGCGGCCCGATGCCGGCCGCGACCCTGTATGCCTCCGCCGATTTCATCAAGAAATATCCCAATACCACCCAGGCCTTGACCAACGCCATGGTGCGCGCGCTGAAATGGCTGCAGAAAGCCGGCCCTTCGGACATCGCCAAGGCGGTGCCGGAAAGCTATCAGCTGGGCGACCGCGCCCTGTACCTCGAAGCCTTCATGAAAGTGCGCGAGGCGATTTCGCCGGATGGCACTATTCCAGAGGCCGGCCCGAAAGTCGCGCTGCAGGCACTGGAAGCATTCGATCCCGAGCTGGCCGGCAAGAATATCGATCTGTCGCAGACTTATACCAATGAGTTTGTAAAGAAGGCCAACGCCAAGTACAAATAATTTGCGGGGCAGGGGAGCAGCAGTCGTTAAGACCTGCTGCTTTGTCCCTCCGTCATGCAAATGAAGCATCCGGATTGCAGGCAATTCGGATGCTTGAACCGGCAGCAGCAACAAGCCAATCCCTACTCCCATGACTCCAGCTCTCCATCTCGACAACGTCAGTTGCACCTTCATCTCCAAAGACGACCGTTCCCAGCGCTACACCGCAGTAGCTGACACCAGCTTGTCGATTGCGCCGGGCGAATTCGTCTCCGTGGTCGGGCCCACCGGCTGCGGCAAATCGACCCTGCTGAATGTGGGCGCGGGTTTGCTGCAGCCCTCGTCCGGCAGCGTCAAGGTGTTCGGCGAGCCGCTGCTCGGCATCAATCGCCGCGCCGGCTATATGTTCCAGGCCGAAGCCTTGATGCCGTGGCGCAGCGCGCTGCAAAACGTCATCGCCGGCTTGCAGTATCGAGAAACCGATGAAAGCCGTGCGCGCCAGTTGGGCGAAGAATGGCTGGCGCGGGTCGGCCTGCAAGGGTTTGGCGACCGTTACCCGCATCAACTGTCAGGCGGCATGCGCAAGCGGGTGGCCCTGGCGCAGACCCTGATTCTCGATCCCGACATCATCCTGATGGATGAGCCGTTTTCGGCGCTGGATATCCAGACCCGGCAACTGATGGAAAACGAAGTGCTGGAGCTTTGGAGCGCCAAGCGCAAGGCGGTGCTGTTCATTACGCACGATCTGGATGAGGCGATCGCCATGTCGGACCGGGTGGTGGTGCTGTCGGCCGGGCCCGGCACCCATCCGATCGGCGAATTCGCGATCGACCTGCCGCGCCCGCGCGATGTGGCGGAGATCCGCAACGAACTGCGCTTCGTCGAATTGCACCAGCAGATCTGGAGTGTGCTGCGCGACGAGGTGCTGAAGGGGTATCAGCAGCAAAAGAAGATCGCTTAATTAGCTGCCAGTGAGCTGCTGCTCTCGGAATCAGAAAAACAGGGATAAAACAGAATCATGTGGAAAGTCATCAAGCCGAATTATAAGAATCTGCGCGTCTATCAAGTGTTGGTGCTGCTGATATTTTTCTGCATCTGGCACCTGGCCACGCGCAATCCGCAAACCGCGTTTTTCTTCGGCGAGCCGATCAAGGTGCTGCAACGCATCTGGCAATGGTTTACGGTCGGCAGCGGTGCTGTGGAAGTCGGCTTCGGCGACCATACCTGGTTCACCCTGACTTTCCCGGCGGAGATTTATTCGCATCTGCTGGTGACTCTGACCGAAACCATGCTGGCGTTCGGCATCGGCACGGTGTTCGGCCTGGGCGTCGGCTTGTGGCTGGCCTTGTCGCCGCTAACCTCGGCGATCCTCGATCCCTACATCAAGGCTTCGAACGCCATGCCGCGGGTGATCCTGGCGCCGATTTTTGCGATGTGGTTCGGACTCGGCATCTGGTCCAAGGTGGCGCTGGCGGTGACGCTGGTATTTTTCATCGTTTTCTTCAACGCCTATCAAGGCGTCCGGGAAGTCAGCCCGGTGGTGCTGGACAACGCCCGCATGCTGGGCGCCAACCAGCGTCAGCTGTTGCGCACGGTGTACCTGCCGTCGGCCACTTCCTGGGTGTTTTCCAGTTTGCATACCTCGGTCGGGCTGGCGTTCGTCGGCGTCATCGTCGGCGAATACCTCGGTTCGGCGCGTGGCGTCGGCTACCTGATCCTGCAAGCCGAAGGCAGTTTCGACATCAACACTGTGTTCGCCGGGATTCTGATGCTGACGGCGTTTGCGCTGGTGCTCGATACGCTGGTGGGGATGATCGAAAAACGCCTGATGAAATGGCAGCCGAAGAGCGGCGAGACCGAGCGTTTGTGAGCCGCCTGGGACAGCAGTAACGGTCAGCTCGGTGGTCACGTTAAATTCCGTATCGATGGCATTGCCAAGGTAACCGGCGCCAAAGTGTTCGCGCGCGACATGTCGCATTAACTTCGACCAGGTGGTTTCAGAACAGGATCGACCGTATCAGCGGCCGATCCTGTTTTTCATTACACTGATAAAAATCCAAAAAGGATTCGGTAGGGATCAAACAAGCCATGAATGCAGTCGATTATCAAGTGCTGAAAAGCGCCGTCAGCTGGTTGCAGCAAGGGAAGCGGGTGGCCTTGGTCACGGTGGTGCGCAACTGGGGTTCGGCGCCGCGTCCGCTGGGCTCGCTGTTTGCGATTACCGACGATGGCGCATTTACCGGCTCGGTCTCGGGCGGCTGTATCGAGGATGACTTGATGCAGCGCTTTGGTGTAGCGTTTCCCGAGCGGATTGAACTGGTGCGTTACGGCATCAGCGCCGAACAGATGCAGCGTTTCGGCTTGCCCTGCGGCGGCACGCTGGAACTGGTGATCGAACCGTTGCGCGACGCCGCGGCGCTGACGCCTCTGCTGGACGCCGTCGCCGGCCGCAAGCTGGTGCAGCGCCGCCTGGACATGCGCAGCGGCGAGGCCAGCATTGAACCCAGCGACGCCGATTTCGCTCTGCATTTCGACGAGCAGGAATTGCTGCAGGTATTCGGCCCGCGCTGGCGCTTGCTGATCATCGGCGCCGGCCAGGTTTCGGAATACCTGGCGCAGATGGCGCCGGCGCTGGATTTCTCGGTCTATCTGAACGATCCGCGCGAAGAGCAGCGCCGCAACTGGCAAGCCGGCGACGTCACCTGGCTGGACGGCATGCCGGACGATGCGGTGCTGGCGTTCAAGCCGGATCGCCGCACCGTGATCGTCACCCTCAGCCATGATCCGAAAATCGATGACATGGCGCTGATGGAGGCGCTCAAGACCGATGCGTTTTATGTCGGCGCGATCGGCTCGATGGCCAGCAGCGAGGCGCGCAAGGAGCGATTGCTGATGCTGGACCTGAGCCCCGAGCAAATCCAAGGCTTGCATGCGCCCATCGGCTTGTCTATCCTGAGCCGCTCGCCGGCAGAGATCGCGGTATCGGTGCTGGCTGAACTGGTGATGCTGCGCAATCGCGGGCGGGTGACAGTATCGCCCTCTGCCTGCGCCATCGCTACCGACGATCTGCGATTGGTCGAACGGCCTTGAATTGGCCCGCTGGCTTTGCTTCAGGCTGCGGCATAAATAACTAAGCGTAAAAAGGAAAAACATGAAGATGGCGGATATCCCGTTTGGCACGACCGACTGGCAAACGGTTGAACGTACCGAACACAAAGGCGAGACAGGGATGGCCTATTGGCGGACCCGTCATTTCGGCGGCATCCGGGTGCGCATGGTCGAATACACGCCGGGTTACCTGGCCGACCATTGGTGCAGCAAGGGGCATATCCTGTTTTGCCTTGAGGGCGAGCTGCACACCGAACTCGAAGACGGCCGCAAGTTTTTGTTGAAAGCTGGAATGAGCTATCAGGTTGCGGATGGCGCGGAGCCGCACAGGTCTTTTACTGCGGTCGGGGCCAAGCTGTTTGTGGTGGACTGAGCGGCCAATCGGGCAGCAGGTTTCTATCGGGCGCCCCCTGTAGGTTTCCGTCCAACGAGCCGTTACCGGGCCTGTTCCAATGATAAAAGCCAAGACGCATAGAGTAGTCAGTGCGTGCGGGCATAAAAAAGCCACAGCGCAATGATTCTCGGCATGAGGGCGCGTAGTCGCCTTCCGGATTGTCGGCTGTGCGGATATTGCTTATTTATCACTTGACATAAACATAAATTAATATACATTCAATAACAATAATAATCCCATCGGGAATAACAGGAATTAGGCTGCAAATGAGCTGAAAAAACCTGATCCTGCAGCGCAGATTCAAGCGTTGTTTCAAAAAAAAGCGGGGAGAAAATGAAGGCTCATCAAAAGGCAAGGCAGTAAGCAGAGTTGGGCGTCGCAGCTTGGCCCACAAAAGAGCTTTGCCTGTATTCAGTACACAACTTACTCCTTCGCGTGCATGTATAGCCACAACTTCGCCAGAATTAAATCTGGCTGTTACAAGTAAAGATAGAAGTCCTCGGCAAACATACGTTCGCGGTAAAAAAAACGACGTTTTTGCCCGAATATCAACGTTGAGCTTCATTACGCACGTACAGGAGAAAGATATGAACATATTCAAACGTTTGTTTACTCCCACGCCTCTCGCGATCATTAATGATGAGCTGGCAGTTGCCCGATTGCAGTTATTGTCGGCAGAGAATGATGAGGAGCATGTCCAGGCCCAGGTAAATCTCCTTAACGCGCGCATTGCGCGACTGGAAGGCAAGTTAAAAGCCGCGGCTGCTTACTCGTCAGCAAGAGACGCGCAATTTTATCCGGGAAGCTCGCTGGTTGAATCCACCGCCGCCACCCATGCCGAGTTCAGCCACGCCACCGAAACCGCCACCGCAGAGATCCGCCGCAACGGGACGGCAATGATGGAAGAAATCGCAAAAAGTGCGCTGGCCGGTTCGGACCAGGCTTTTCACTGATCAAGTCCGCCACCGACAATGCTGCTGCAGGGTACGCCGTGTTGACCAAGCCGGTGCAGCACGCTGTTGGCGTACTGAGCGGTGGTGGGCTAACGTCGGCGGCCAACCAGGCGCCACAAGGCGCAGGAAAAGCCGCGACGGCTGCTAAAGCAAGCGCCGCCTGACGCTCGGAGCAGCAAAACCGCGCGGCAGGGAAAAAATGCTCGCACGCCTGTGTATTGACGCAGCATGGGCAGTAAAAGGCAGGGCGTTCAGCAAGCAGCGTCATTTTCAACGATATCGCAAACTACAACGCCAGGAGACAACATGGCAAGAA
The DNA here is from genome assembly GCF_018305005.1 of Collimonas silvisoli. Lineage (GTDB taxonomy): Bacteria > Pseudomonadota > Gammaproteobacteria > Burkholderiales > Burkholderiaceae_D > Collimonas > Collimonas silvisoli. The sequence continues at coordinate 3,348 of NZ_JAGQEG010000039.1, read as the reverse complement.
TTGCATTGGTGACCGGCGGCATGGGCGGCTTAGGCGAAGCGGTGTGCATCAAATTGGCTTCATTGGGCCACCAGGTAATCACGACCTATTCGCCCGGCAATACCAAGGCCAACGAATGGTTGGCGTTGATGGGGCAACAGGGTTACCACTTCCATGCCTATCGATGTGATGTGTCCAACTACGAGTCGGCCAAGGAGTGCATCGGCACCATCGAGAAGGAAATCGGTCCGATCGATGTGCTGGTCAACAATGCGGGTATCACGCGCGACATGAGTTTCAAGAAAATGGACAAGCCCGACTGGGATGCGGTGATGCATACCAATCTCGACTCTGTATTCAACATGACCACACCGGTGTGCGACGGCATGGTCGAGCGCGGCTGGGGGCGCATCATCAATATTTCGTCGGTGAATGGACAAAAAGGCGCGTTCGGACAAAGCAACTATTCGGCTGCCAAGGCCGGCATGCATGGCTTCACCAAGGCGCTGGCACTGGAAGTGGCGCGCAAAGGCGTGACGGTGAACACGATTTCGCCTGGCTATATCGGCACCAAGATGGTGATGGCGATTGCGCCGGACATACTCGGCAGCAAGATCATTCCGCAGATTCCGATGGGGCGCCTGGGCAAGCCGGAGGAAGTCGCCGGCCTGGTCGCCTATCTAGCCGCGGATGAGGCGGCGTTTGTGACCGGCGCGAATATCGCCATCAATGGCGGACAACACATGTACTAGGGCTCCTGTCAATTGCGACGCACCGATCTTGCTAGCAGTCGGATCGTATTCCGACAGCGCTGCAATTGACATCTGGCAGGAGTTGGTTAAATTTTAGCGCTGAATCAATATTGTGCAATACGTAGCTGTGTTGACGTTTCTTTATCTGATTTTTGTCCTATACTTGCTATTCTGCTTCACCTCTCAAGCGCTTCCTACCGACGTTTGTTTTGATTTCACCTGATTCTGTTGACTCCCCCAATTTTGTTTGGGTGGCATGTAATTAACAATGAAGGAGACGAAATGCTAACAACTACTTACGCTCTTATCAGTCTTTCAGTGGAGCAAAAGAGGGCGCATAAGCTCTTATCCACGGTCCAACAATTATTCCAGAACAGCTCAGCAGACAGGCAGCGCACCAACCCGGCTATTCTTGAATCGGTCGTCAGTCAGCTTGCCAGGCTTGATGCGTCCTGCCATCGACGCAAAGTGGAAATTTACGTCATTCCCGCGATCCAGAAAGCAACAAAAGAAGCGGATTCGCTCCTGGCCGAGTTGGAATCGTTAAGTGCTACCGGCCTGCGCATTCTCGAATCCGTCAGGAAGTGGGTGCGGCAAGCTTTCGATCAAGGGGTGACCGAAGTAAAAGAGTTGTATTCATCCATCGAACTTTATTGCAACAACCTGCTACAGCGGTTAGTCAAGGAAGAACAGGAATTGTTACCGCTGGCGGAGCGGGTTATATCGAGCGAAGAGTGGTTTGCCATTGGGGCGCAATTTCTATCACTCTACGCAGAAAATAAAACGCACCAGCAATCCGAGGGGACGGTGCGGCAGCGACCCTTGGCATCGATTCCAGTCTTTTCATCCTTTTATCAACCTGAAAAACTTGACCTCCGTTTTTCGTAGCGGTCACGGTGGCCCCGGAATTTCAGACATTTGACCAAGTTGTAGTAAACGATCGGATCTGACAGTTGCCCGGTTTTCGTCTGCGCATTCCCGCCGACTTTCGCCGCAATGCGATAGGTACCGCTATGCGGAAATCTGACCAGCAGTATCGGGTCGGAACATGTTGCCTGCTAGATATTGAGACGCGATACTTTCGTGCCTTCCAGCGTCAAGTTCGCCATCAACCCGCTGTTGGTCAATACGAATGCCAGAATCGATGAGGTCGCCGAACTGGTATCAATGTTGCCGTTGGCCCCGATCTTCAGTGCCGCGACCGATGCGTCGCCGCCGACCGACCAGCCGTCGCGGTTGCGGAATTTGTCGAGTGCGTCTTGCGTCATGAACAGGAAGATGAGCGCTTTCGACTGGGCGCCGATCTGCAATCCAATCGACGCCGACGCCGTGCTGTAGTAGCCCTCCGTCGTATTGCCGGTGCGCAGCGCGCCTTCGCCATACTGGCCGCCGATCCAGAAGCCGGCGGCGATGACCGACGGGAATACCAGCACGCCTTGCGCCTTTGCCAGAAGTTCATTCGCCCCTGGTGCGGCCGTCTGCAGACGTGCCAAGGTGGCGTCAATCCCCGCATCGATTTCATGGCGACGCTTGTCCCGGTCTGCATTCGCGTCGGACGGTGTGGTAGTCGTACAGCCTATAACTGTCAAACCGGTGACCGCAAGCGATGCGGCCATCTTCAGCATGAAATCACGTCGATACATGATGAACTCCATCGGCAGAACCAAAAGCGCAGATTTGAAACGCTTCCTACACTGATTATTATCGTTTGGTCGAACTATGGGAGTCAGGACCAGTCAGGCACGGTTGCCACCAAAATCTTGCGGATTGCACTGGCCGCGGCTAATCCTATTTGCCGTATTGGCTTTGTTCGATGCGATACAGGCATCCTTCGCCGCACTGACTAATGCACCGCATTTTTCTAGCGCGGCGCTATGCTCTTCGTCGCGCGTATCTTCCCGCGCTTCTTTTTTCGGCTCGGCACTTTCTTTTTAATCTTGGTTGCCTCTTGATGAGTTTAGATTAGATTGATTAATTTACAAGGCGTTGCTGTGTGAGTAAGAACATGGCTATTCTTGTTCAACGCGCCAAGAGGTAGGTTGATGGTCACCTGGAGGCACGGCCAGTAGTTCAATGCCAGCGAAGGCCGTCAGTCTGCTGAACTAGCATCTCCCTAGGATGGGGCTAACCCGGACCGCCCCGCAGCGAATCAAAGTGATTCACGCCGTTAAAGTAAAACATCAGTATCAAATTATCGGCGCCAGGAGCTGTCTCCGCGACCTGATCAAACTGCATCAATCCGCCATCGCCAACTGCCGACCACAGGTTGATGGTGAGCTGCACCTCTGCCGGGTCGTTGTACAGGTGCAGTACGTTGATCAGATAGCCGCGTACCGCGTTGAGCATAGGAGTGCCGTTATTGAGAATGTCGATCATCGAGCCGAATGCCAGGTTGGCATGGGTGCGCACATAGTTGGCAAAAGGACCGAAGTCGAGAATCGCCAGGCTATGGCGGTTGACAAGCTGGTCGTAAATTGTACGCAGCGCGCAATCGTTACCCAGGCCCGGCATCACTTGTACGACATAACCCATTTCGGTAAGCCGTTGCTGCGGTGACTGTCCGATCTTCACTTTGTCCTGTTTCGACGGCAGCGTCATTTTCGGTCTGTTCAGTTTG
>NZ_JAGQEG010000038.1 GCF_018305005.1 Collimonas silvisoli | reverse complement strand
AGTTGCATAAGATTTCCGCCGACAAAAAGCCTTTGTCAAAGGCCGTGAGGGAATCGCCGGGAATAGAGGAAACCAGTTCTTTAGCATACTGCATTTCGTGCGTACCGTAGGGACCAAAGGCAGCACTACGAATTAGGTGCGTCGCGACATCCGTTAGCGTGACCCCGCGTATCTGAGGATAGCTCGACACGGCACAGGCGTAGCGTTGGGCGCCGAAATGCTGACGGTGTTCTGGCGTATCAACCGTTTTTAAGGTTGTGCCGTCCATGGCGAACAACCTCAAACCCTTGAATTGGTAGTGCTTGCTGTCTTGATCGCACCACGCGCGGGCGGATAACTCAAACAGCGCTTGTAACGGCGCCGCCCCAAGTCGCTGGCGTGCTTGCGCGACCGCACTCTTGCTGACGAACGGAACTTGGGCATCCGGCAAGGCCAGATCCAAATCGTCGATGACTTCGCTGATGGATTGATGCCGATACAGCGCCAAGGCAACTACCAGCCAGACCACCTGCTCGGCTGGGAGCCGACGGTGCCGGATGCTCGCCTTGCCGGTGTAATTGATTGCCTGCTCTATCCACTCATATGGTAAATGCTGCCCCAGGCGCTCCCAGTTGGGCGCCTCCTGAGCTTCAGTCATAAAATGGATCGCGTCATCAAGCATGGACGCAGGTTAACAGCCTCCAATTGCGTTTACAACACTTAAAAACAAAAATGCCGTTCAGTCTTAACTGAACGGCATTACGGCGTCGAGCCGGATTTTTTTCAAGCACTAATCGTTATCTATTAATCGTTACCCATCAATCGTCACCTCAAACCGGCGTCAGCACCGCTTGCCCCGAAAAATGCCGCCTGGCGTTTTCCAGAAACAGACGGACCGTCTCAGCCACCGACTCCGGCGACCAGCCCGCCACATGCGGGGTCAGCACGGCGTTCGGCAAACCCAGCAATTCCGCCGGCGGCAGCGGCTCGCTCTCGTAGACATCGAGGCCGGCGCCGGCCACCCGCCCTTCGCGCAAGGCTGACGCCAGCGCCGCGGTATCAACCACACTGCCGCGCGCAATATTGACGACAAAACCCTGTGCTCCCAACGCATCCAGCACCGGTCGATTGATCATGTGGCGGGTAGCCGCACCGCCGGGGGTGGCAACCACCAGGAAATCGGCCCATTGCGCCAGCGCCAGCGGCGACGCGAAATACTCGAACGGCACATCATCGCGCGCCGAACGATTGTGATAGCCGATCGTCATATCGAAGCCTGCGGCACGCCGCGCAATCTGTTTGCCGATGGTGCCCAGCCCGATAATCCCGAGACGCTTGCCGGACACGCTGGGCTGCAAAGGCAGGGCGTCGCGCCAGATGCCTTGATGCAGCGCCACCCCCAGCTGTGGAATGCCGCGCACCGTCGCCAGCAGCAAACCCATGGCGTGATCTGCAACGCAAGCGTCATTGGTGCCGGCGCCGTTGGACACCGTGATGCCACGCTCGCGCGCGGCCGCCAGATCGATGTTCTCAAAGCCTGCGCCTAGTGCACAAATCAGCTCCAGCTTCGGCAAGGCCGCAATTTCTTCCGCGCACAAGCCGATCGAACCGATGGTCAGCACGGCTCGTATGGCGTCGGCATGACTGGCGACGGCGGCGCGGCGCTGCTCGGCGGTGGGCGCATAGACAATCTGGAAGTCCTGCGCGATGCGCTGCAGACTTTGGTCGGACAATGGATTAAGAATCAAGAGAGTAGAAAGCATTGGCGATGGGCGTAAGAGTATTTGAATAAGCGATTTGAATACGTGTTTGAACCGGTCTGCGCCGGCGGCGCAATGTGCACAATGATAATCTCGAAACCGTATTTCCTGCTTGGCCCGGGCATGTAGATCCATGTCAGCTGCTGCTTGCTTTGATCAATCCACCAAGCACCGATCATCGTCTATCCATCCCGACGCTCAGCTCCCGCCGAAACTGCTCGAAACTACCTTTAAGCGCCTCCCTCTCCTTTTTAGTCAGCGCAAAGTCAACGCAAAACTAGCTTGTGATGGGCCAGCTTTTGTCAGTTATAATTCCGTCACATTGTTTAACAAAAGATAATAAACAAAATCAATGAATATCATTATTGTGATAATTGCATTATTAAGTAACATTGGATACAGTTTTCAAACGGAAATTTATCTGCAAGAATAATTCAATAAAAATTTAATGTTTGTCATTGCTCACACATATTGCATGGGCAGTGGCCTTCCCTGTTTTTCAGGGCTCTGAGCCGGATCGGCATTTGTATCAAGAACGAAGAACCAAAGGACCTCGCGAGATTCGTCTCGACAGGGTGCAAGTTAACTCGACTAGTCGAGGGTACAAATGAAAGTTCTCTCTATCTTTGGTACGCGCCCAGAGGCCGTAAAAATGGCCCCTGTCGTCAAGGCGCTTTCCCACGAAACTGCAATCGAATCGCTGGTCTGCGTTACGGGTCAACATCGGCTCATGCTGCAGCAAGTGCTTGATTTGTTTGAAATCAAGGCGGATCACAGCCTCGACGCGATGCTGCCAAACCAGGCGCTGAACGGTTTGGGTGCGCGCCTGATTGCCTTGCTCGACCCGGTGCTCGAAGCGGTGAAACCAGATCGGATCCTGGTGCACGGCGACACCACCACCGCCATGATGGCCGCATTGGCGGCATTTCATCGACACATACCGGTGGCGCATGTCGAAGCAGGCCTGCGCACGGGCGACCTGACGCAACCCTGGCCGGAAGAAATGAATCGTCGTTATGTCGATGTCGTCAGCGATCTGCTGTTTGCCCCTACCACCCGGGCAAAAGCCAACCTCACCGCGGAACACCTGGCCGGCCGCGCCATCGTCACCGGCAACACCGTGATTGACGCGCTGCACATGACAACCCGACGGATTGCACTGGACCGCCATCTGCGCGAAAATCTTGACGCGCATTTACCTTACCTTAGAGCGAACCAGAAATTGCTGCTCGTGACCGGCCATCGGCGCGAAAATTTTGGCGCCGGTTTCATAGAAATCTGCGATGCGCTGGTGAAACTGTCGCAACGCTCCGACATACAGATCGTCTATCCGGTGCATCTCAATCCGAACGTGCAGATACCGGTGCTGGCGGCGCTATCCCACCTGCCTAATGTGCATCTGATCGAACCGCTGGATTATCTGCTGTTCGTACGCCTGATGCAGCGTGCTCATGTGATATTGACCGACTCCGGCGGCGTGCAGGAGGAGGCGCCGGCGCTGGGCAAGCCGGTGCTGGTGATGCGCAATGTCACGGAACGTCCGGAAGCGGTCAGCGCCGGCACGGTGCAACTGGTCGGCACCGACCCGGCACGCATCGTTGCCGCGGTCGAGCAACTCTACGATGATGATTGCGCCTGGGAGCAGGCGACTTATCGGATCAATCCCTACGGCGACGGCAGAGCGGCGGAGCGGATAGTTGACGTTCTATGCGGCAGAGCGACAGATGAATTTGGAGTGGAAAAATTTGATCAGGTAGAAACAGCGCAGCTGGCGGCAACGCTCCTTCAGTAAGTCTGGCAGACGATCTCATTTCAAGGAGCGGTTTATGAATTGCTCACTGCGTACTCTTCGTAAAACAGCTATTCGTGCAATGTGTGGGCGGCCCTCCAAAACAAAGGCGCGCTGCGCATTTCTTTCTCTCATCGCCATGGCCGCGGAAGCACGCTCTTCGCCTCTGGAATTCAGCGCCCGGACGATAGAGCTGGATCTGATGACAGCCGTACTCGGATGCATCATATTTTTACTGGTCCTCTATACGATTCGACACTACCTGTTCACCCTTAACCGCCTGTTTGGACGGCAGCGCCAGCCTTATCTCGATATCGAACAAGCGTCGTGGCCGCAAGTCGTTGTGTGCGTTGCCGCTCACAATGAAGAGAAAGTAATTGCGGATGCGTTGAACGCCTTGCTCGAAGTCGACTATCCTCGCGACAAACTGATCATCATGCCCCTGAATGATCGCTCCACGGATGGCACGCGTGAAATTATCGATCGCATTGCCGCCGCCAATCCCGATCGCTTCATGCTGTTCCATCGTAGCGCCGGACGCCCTGGCAAAGCCGCCGCATTGCGCGACGCCACGGAGAAAATACAGGCCGAAATCATTATCGTTTTTGACGCCGACTATCTCCCTGCACGCGGCTTGATAAAGCAACTTGTCGCGCCGTTTTTTGATCCGGAAGTCGGCGCCATCATGGGCCGTGTAGTGCCCATCAACGCCGGCACCAATCTCTTGACACGCTTGCTCGATCTGGAACGGGCCGGCGGCTACCAGGTTGATCAGGCTGCGCGCATGAATCTTGGCCTGGTGCCGCAGTATGGCGGCACTGTCGGCGGCGTAAGGCGCTGCGCGCTGGAGGAAATCGGCGGCTGGAACGGCGATATGCTGGCGGAAGATACCGATGTCACTTTTCGCCTTTTGCAAAACGGCTGGAAAACGGTTTATCAAAATCGTTCGGAGTGCTACGAAGAAGTTCCGGAAGTCTGGCCGGTCCGCATCAGGCAAATCAGCAGGTGGGCGCGCGGACACAATCAGGTAATGGGCCGCAATTTGATGGACTTACTGAGGAATCCCCGGATCAGCCTGCGTGAAAGAGTAGACGGCGCGCTTCTGCTGTGCGTCTTCATCATGCCGCCCTTGCTGCTCATCGGCTGGACACTGACGGTCGTTCAGTTTTTCATGACGTCGCACCAATGGCTGTTCGGATGGCTGGCTTTAAGCGGCCTGGTCGCCTCTGGGGCGTTTGGCACCAATGCGGCTTTTTTTGAGATTGCGGCCGCCACTTATCTGGACGGCAATCGCAATCGTGTCCGCTTGCTGCCGCTGAACATATTCGGCTTCCTGGTCAGCCTGATATCCATCACCCGTGCGACCATCAGCCAAATTCTGGATTTGATGCGGAAACGCGAGCTGGTATGGCAGAAAACAGAAAGATTCAGGGTTGCCACGGCACCCCCTATCCAAGAACTCATCTTGCCGCCCGCAAGCGCGCAGATAGATTCTCCCGTCGAATTCAACCGAAAGATCTTCTAATCATGGCCTTCCCGGCACTCTTATTGCTCTGCGTAATCCTGATCGCCTTGCTGCCATACATTCCAGCGGTATGCGAGTGGTTGCGCCCTACCGATGTCGCGCCGTTGCCGGTCAGAAGGAACGAGGTAAATAAACTGCGCTATTTCGCCGACAGCTTTCGCCTGCGCATTACCACCATGCCCGCTGTAGATTTTCAGAAATTGCAGAACTTGCAAACCGATCGGACCGTTAGCATCGGCAACAATCTGAGCATCGTACACCAACGCCTCGGCGCTGACGCCAACGCCGGCTATCATCCTGAAACCTTGAACATACTGCGGAAAAAGAACGGTATCGTCATCTTCGTGCACGACGCTCGTTTGCCGCCAGGCAGCCACAACCAGGCCGATCTGTTTGCAGCCTCGAATCTGTCGGTCGGCGCCGGAGCAAGCCTGCGCGCCTGCTCTGCACAGGGCGTCATCACGCTGGGCGCCGATACGGTGGTGCATCGCTGGATCGACGCTCTCTTGATCCACGTCGGCAGCAACGCATCGATTGACGGCCGCATCACCGCGATCAAGCAAATAAACTTTGCCGATGGCAGCCGATTTGTGCGCGCCGGCGCGCCAAGCATGCGCTTCGGCGTTTCCAGCGGCACCGCCGCAGCGGCGCCCGAGGCGTTGGCGTCCGGGGTGACGCGCGTGCGCCAGGTTCTCGATGACGGCGCCGAAGCATCCTCCGACAGCTATCAGAATGGCGATTTTGTGGTGCGTGGAGCATACCGTGTGCTGGCCGGCACAACGGTATTCGGCAACATCAAGAGTTATGGCGACCTGCTCCTGGAACAGCGCACCCGCATTGCCGGCAGTATTGTTTCCAACAAAAATATTGTGCTGGCGCGGGATTGTTCAGTTCTTGGTCCGGTCATCAGTCAAAACGATATCGTGATCGGCCCCGATTGCCGCATTGGCACTCCCGACGCAGCTACAACCATGATCTGTCGGAAATTGACCATCGCTGCAGGCTGCATCGTGCATGGCGTGATTACTACCCAAGACGGCGCAACGGTGACGGCAAGGGAGATATCCGATGCGGCTTGATACCAGCAAGGCGCCTCAGGCTGCACCATCGATATGGTGTGCGCTCGCTTGTGTTTTGTGTTTCAGCTGCATGACGCCGGCGACGGCAGCAGGGCAATCTGCGCCAATGCAAAGCGAAGCCATGTTTGCCGATTTCATTCAGCCAGACGGCGCCATCACCGTCTTTCCAAAAGGTGATTATGTCGAGCCTTACTTCGCGCTCAAAGCGCTGCTGGCCGCGCATCGACTGGGCGTAGATGTCACCGTGGCGGCATCAGCGTTTGCCCATTGGCTGCTGCCGTTCCAACAGGAAAATGGCCCCTTCCCGCGAATCTGCCGCAGCGGCGCGGCTGACTGGGTCGCCTGCGGGCCCGCCGATGCGGACGATTCCCTGGATGCACTATGGTGCTTGACGGCGACCGACGTTTTACCAGGGGATAGGGTGCTGGCTGCCAGCTGCGCCAGATCCCTGCAGCATTTGGCCACTCTCTGGAATCCTGCTCAACAGACATTCCGCGCGTTATCCGGCGGCAGCGCTGCTTATTTTGCCGACAATGTCGAAGTGATCGGAGCGTTGACCCAGCTACGCCGCGATCGCTCGGCGGCAGCACGCTTTTCGGTTCAGCTGGCAGCCTTGCCAAGCGCCGCCGGCATGCTGAAAGGGCTTCGATTTGCCTATGGCTACGATCCGGATGGCGCCCTTGAACCGGAACGCGCCAGCCTGCCGCCGGCGCCGATCGGCTTCTATCCGAATGCCGTGGCGCCGGTTTATCTATGGCTATACAACCTGCGCACCGGAGCAAGCGGGAAACGCTACTGGCAGGTATGGATGGCGCACTATGGTCAAAAATGGCTGGCCGGCGAAAGCGATCATTTCCCGTGGGGCTTGATCGCCTGGGCGGCTTACCAGGCCGGCGATGCGGCAACAGCGCGCACCTGGCTCGGAAACTCCAACGCCTGGCGCGCCGCGGGCCGCTGGAACATTGTTGAGGAAGGCGTACGCGTCGGCTTGGCAAATGCGCTGAAAACCAAGGATACGGGCAGCGATATAAGCAATGACATAACCGGGGATATGAGCCAGCCATCATGATCGCTCCACGCCCGCGCAAGCTGTCCAAGATATGGCTGACGCTGTTGGTCGCCGCCATCATTGGCGGCGTAGCAACCTGGGTGTATCGCATCAATCAAGTCAGTCCCGCGCAATGGCAAAGCGATACGATTGCCCTGGTCTTGCCGGACGACCTGTCCGACACCAGCCGGCTGTTTTCAGCGGCATGGCTGGATGGCGCCGCGGAAGAAGGGATCCGTCTGGAAGCCGTTACAGCGTCGGAATTCTCACGCCGTGGCCTGAAAGGCGAGCGTCCATTTGCCGGCGTGATTTTGCCGGACACTATCCATCGTCAGATCAGCACGGCGCTGGTTAACCGGATCAGCCAGTTTGTAGAGAATGGCGGAGCCTTGATGCTGGTAGGCGATGCCGGCATATTGGACGAGAACGGCTATTATGCAGAACCGGCATCGCGCTTTTCAAAGCTGGCCGGAACCGACTATGCGATGTACCAGACGCTACACCAGAAAATGTCCTTTAACCCGACCATCTCCGGCAGCGCGCAAATCATGGAACAACTATATCTGCCGCCAGGCCGATGGATAGCGAGCGGCGGCCGGGCGGTCCTGTCAGGTTACGGCGAAAATACGTTGCGCTACCCGGTCCTGCGCACCGCGAGTTCCTATGCCGGAACAGTGCACATGCGGGCCGAAGGCAACACCGTGATTGCCGGCGAACACACTGCCGGCAAAGGACGGGTTCTGTTTGTCAATCTGCCGCTGGGTTATTTGAAGCTGCGTACCGACGGCATATTGATGCATGGCTTTTTGCACTACTTCGCCAACCGCATCATGGGGCAGCCGCAATTGTCTGCAGCGCCGGAAGCGATAGGCGGACTGGTCTTGAATTGGCACTGCGACGCCAAGATCTGTATTCCTGCAATGGACCAGCTGATTAAAGCCGGCGTGTTTAAACGCGGGCCGTTCAGCATCCATGTCACTGCCGGTCCGGATCAGCGGGAATTCGGCGACGGCCTTGGCATTGACCTGAACCACAACCCGGCGTTTCAGGAAATATTACGCGGCTTGCTGGAACGGGGAAATGAAATCGGCAGCCACGGCGGCTGGATACACGACTGGTTCGGCAACCACGTGTCCGACGACAACGAGCAGCAGATGACTTCCTACCTGGTGCAAAATTCCGAGACGGTCGAGCAACTGATCGGACACAAGCAAACCGAATATTCGGCGCCTAACGGCAATCAACCGGTCTGGATAACCGACTGGCTTGAAGCAGAACATGTTCAGGCATACTACTTCACCGGAAACATCGGACAAGGGCCGACCCATACCTATCGCGACGGCCGCCGCGACCAGCACATCTGGTCGTTTCCGGTGCAGACTTACGGTCACATCAGCACGATTGAGGAAGCTTACATTGAGCACGTTCCGGAAAGTGAAATCAGCAACTGGTTGACATCGCTGGTGCGATTTACCGAAAATACCGGTCAGATACGGCTGATTTATTTCCACCCGCCAGGAGCGGTCATGTATCCCGATGCCATCAACCAGTTGATGCTTGCCGCTGACGAAGCTGAAAGAAAGGGGATATTTCGCTGGCGCACCATGACCGATCTTGCTCGCTTCATGAGTCGCCGCGAACAGACGGTATGGAATATTTCAAATGACCGCAATGCGGTGGTGATCGATGCAGCCAATACCATCTCATTGAATCAGCTGACCTGGTTATTTCCTGTCTCGCTCTATGCCGAGCCGCGCGTGACCGGCGGTAAAGCGAGAGTGGAACAACGCGGCGAGAGCTGGGCTGTAATCGCCGGCGACGTCAAGCAACTTCGTATTTCAACACCGTTGAGAAAGAAGGTAGCGCATTGAATACTACAACCACCAATAACAACGCTATCCGGATAGCGGCTCGCCATAGAACATTGGTAGCGAGAACAGCGTTGGCAACGCTCGGGCTGTCTTTGGGCGTGGCCGCCTATTCTTGCCATGCGGCGGCCGGGATTGATGCCGCCATGCCGGCGTCCGGCGTCCAGCCCCTTCGCTTATTGTCGCTGTATAGCGCGCCGGCGGAATCGGCCGCAGTTGACGACAAGGCGGTGGCCGTCACAGACCCTGCTGCGGCGACAGCGACCGATACTTCTGTAAGCAAGGAGCCGGAATTAGCCCCCGAACGTGGCGCGCTTGAACTGGCAGGCGGGAACGGCCACATGACGCACGGCTATGGCCATGCCCGCATGATATCGCTGCACGGCATGGCGGTGACGTCGGCAGGCGTGGTACAGGGAGAGTTGACGCAGCAATCCCGATTCGGATTTTCCGGCAACTATGGCAATCTCTCTCTTACGCACGATTTCTCGCAAGACTATTACAGCACCGTCGCCGTCGGCACCGGCAACAGCCCGCTGTTTCCGAGCTGGCGCATCGATACCACCGGTTATCGAAAATTCGGCAGTGAACGCCAGTATGTCGCCGGCGTCGGCGCCTACTACGCCAAAGGCAATGAAAGCGCCCGCGCCGACCAGGGATTGCTGTTCACCGGCATCGTTTACCATAAGGGCCTGGTGGTAGAAGGCGGCCTGCGCTTGAACTGGGCCGACCCCGGCAAGATACTGGGTCCCAGCCAATACATTGCCGCGACCTTTGGCAGCGACGATCGCCGCGCCATCATCGTTCGCTATGAGCATGCCAAGGAAACCTACAAGGTCTTGCCAGGCGGCTCGGCACTGGTGAATTTCAAGAGCAATACCGCCAACGTCCAATGGCGCGAAAGAATCACCCGCGACAGCATGTTATTGGCAGGGCTGGAGTATTACCGAAGTCCGCTCTACGATCGGCTCTCATTCAATCTCGGCTGGCGCTGGAGTTTCAGATGAAATCCAGGCCAGACGCCTCAACTCATTTGTCCGACACGGACAAGCTGCCGGACGCTGCGATCAATCCGCGTTTTCTCGGCTTTGGCGGCCAGTTGATACAGACACACCGTGCCTTGCGGCGCTTGTCTTTCCCGCGTACCCGCTGGGTGGATGTTTTGCTGGTACCGGCCACTATTTTTCTTTGCACCTTGCTTGCATGGCCCTTGATTGCAGAATTCTGGTCGGGAGTCATCAGATTCTGGGCCAATGGCCTCGCCAGCGAATTGCTGCTGAAAACAGACAAGACGTCCTTTCCGGGGATGCAATCCGTCCCCTACGCTTTCGTTCAAGCAGCGCTTCCCAATCCCTTGCAATGGTGGAGCGGCATGTTGATCACCATTACGCTCCTGATCGGCAGCACCTTGCTGCCGGGCCGCATGCTGCCGATATCTTATGCACTGCGCGTGGTCAGCATGATTCAAGCGATGAGCCAGCTGTATTTTTATTTCTGGGCAGCGCAATTTCCCTATCAGTCGGCGTCCTCCATTTCTGCACTCACGCAAGCGTCGATGCTGCTGATTTTTCTGACGCCGTGGATATACGGGCTGCTTTACAATATTTTCGATTTCGGCCTTCCACGCAAGATTCTGCTGACGCTAATGGCAATCAGCTACCTGATTGTGCTGACGCCTGTTCAATACACGTTCGCGGCTTGGGTGATGCTGCGGTATTCGCTGCTTTGGCATCCCCTCATCTACCTGCTCGGATCGAGTTTGATACAGTTCGGCGCATTGGTCGGGCTCTATTCCTGGGCCATGAGCTGGAAGCGGCGCGAATAAGGTTAACGCGGTTAATACGGTGAATAAGGCGAATCAGGCGGCCGCCCGATACATCTGCCGATTCAAGCAGAATAGGAAAACGCCGGCGCGGTGCAGCCAAGCGTATACTGCGCGCAACCGATTAACGTCTATCAACCAGGATATCAATAGTGAAAAAGACCGGAATGGCAAAGAGCGACGCCAAGAAACTCATGGGCAAAATGAGCGCCCCCGGCGCTGCCGGCTTCGGCAACAGCGACGTCGCCGCCATCGATCGACGCGAGCAGCGCAAGCGCGATCAGGCGCTGGGCCTGGTGCCGTTTGCGGTCAAACTGAACGGCAGCCTGGTGCAGCAGCTGCAAACGCTGGCCAAAGAACGCGAGCTTGACCTCAATCAGCTGGTGGCCGAGCTGCTGACCAAAGGTCTCGCAGACTGAGTCGTTTAAGAGCGGCGCGATAGATCTGTCGCTGCCCCCTCTTCTTGCGTAGCCCGGAAGCGCAACAAACCTTGTCCGCTTGCATCCACTCCAGCCTTGCGCCGGACCCGCTCAAAACCACCCCAAAATCGGCCCCAAGCCTGGTTGTCGATTAAAATGCTGATCCAGCAGGAAGCGCGTCGCCATTAAGACCTGGCCTTATGGGACGGCGTTCCCTGTCTTCCCCGAAACGGTAAATTGATGTTCATCTCAACTGCTAACCTAGAAACCGTCGGTCGCCCCGCCTGCAGCATGACCCAGGAGGCGGTTGGCGCTGCGGAAAAGCATCTGCGCGATATTCTCTCCATGGCAATCCAGCATGCGCCGCCGCATGCCGCGATGGTGGTATCGGATACGCGTTGCGATCTCGCCGTCGCCCTCACGGAAGCCTACCGGCGCTGCCTGCCGGCTGCGACATTCATCGACTTTGACGCCGTCGTGCCGGACGCCGTACTGGCTGCTTTTGCGACGCTTGAAGCGAACGACCTGGTCATCCTGATTCAATCGACCAACTTCCGTCTTGAGGCATTCCGCATACGGGTCGAACTGTTCAAGCGCGGACTCAAGGTGATAGAGCATCCGCATCTGTCGCGCATGCCAGGGCCGCAAGCCCTCTACTACATCGAATCGCTGGCATATGACCCCGGCTACTATCGCGGCGTCGGCTACGCCTTGAAAGCGCGGATTGACAGCGCCCGCATGGGTGTCGTCGAGAGCGGCGGCGAACGCCTGGTGTTTGCTTCTCCGTTCGAGCCGGCCAAGCTGAACATAGGCGACTACAGCGAGATGAACAACGTCGGCGGCCAGTTCCCCATCGGCGAAGTATTCACCGAAGCGCAAGATCTGGAAGCGGTGAACGGACGGGTGCGTATCTTTGTTTTTGGCGACACCTCATTCCACGTCAACCGACCGCAACAGCCGATTACATTGGTGATCGTCAAAGGCCGGGTCAGCGCAGTGCTGGATTCCACTCCCGATTTCGACCAGGTGCTGGCCAATATCCGCGCCGACGAAGGTGAAGTGTGGCTGCGGGAATTGGGCTTTGGCATGAACCGTGCGTTTTCGCGGGAACGCATGGTCAGCGATATCGGCACTTACGAGCGCATGTGCGGCATCCATCTGTCGCTAGGCGCCAAACACGGCGTCTACAACAAAGCCAGCATCAAGCGCGCCAATGCCAGATATCACATCGACGTTTTTGCGGTAACCGATGCGGTCTATCTTGATGATGAGCAGGTCTACCGCAACGGCGCCTGGCAGGTTTGAGCGCAGATCAGGGCCGTATAATTTCTACCATTATTCCGAACCGGGATGTACCTATGAGCCTCATCGACAAATTGCTATCGGGAACGGTGAAATCGACGTCGGCGGCGACGGCGACAGACCGGGTGCTGGTGCGCGTTTATCTAGATACAGCCGGCCACGTCACCGATGTGAAAATCAAAAAGAGCTGCGGCGACCCCGAGCGCGATGCGCTGGCGCAGCGGGAAATCATGAACATGCGTTTCGCCAGCAAGCGGAAAGGTGCGAAAACATCGCACAATTGGCATGACCTGGCTTACACCTTTCATGACTGAATACGGGCAATAGCCAATCGGGCGGCCCTCGGATCAGAGCACGATTGCCGCCGTCCAGCTTGAGTTCAACCCGTAATTTCCCGTTTTCCGAGGCTCTCCTCATGCGCCGCTCGCCCCTGCCAAACTAGCAACTTCGCTGTTTTGCCGCCGCTCTGCCGCCGCTTCTCCGCATATGGAAATGCAAATGGCGGCTATTGAGCTCCCATGATGGGTTCGCTGCCGCCAATACCCTAAGCTGTATTCGCCGAGCTCACCATCCTTTCAAATGACGAGCAGTCCAGCTACCAGGGTTCGGCGTTTGGTCGCTGACTATTCAAAAACATAACACGAGACACCCTGATGACGGTCGAGTGACGGCCGCTTCAAGGACATATAAGGAGCAGCTCGATCATGATGGAACAACAACTCCAGCCCCAGCCTGTTGTGGGCCTGGGAGAGCCTATCGCCGTCGGCGCAGGCAAACTCGATCAATACTTTCAGATCACCGCGCGCGGCAGCACCCAGCGCCGTGAAGTAGTCGCCGGCATCACCACTTTCCTGGCGATGGTGTATTCGGTTTTTGTGGTGCCTGGCATGTTGGGCAAGGCGGGCTTCGATGTCAGCGCCGTGTTCGTTGCGGTCTGCCTGACTACCGCTGTCGGCTCGCTGTTGATGGGCCTGTGGGCGCGTTTGCCGATCGCGGTAGGCTGCGCGATTTCGCTGACCGCTTTCACCGCCTTCGGCCTGGTGCTTGGTAAAGGTTTGTCGCCAGCCGTGGCGCTCGGCGCGGTGTTCTTGATGGGCCTGGTGTTTACCGCCATATCCGTGACCGGCATCCGTTCCTGGATCCTGCAAAACCTGCCGGCCGGCGTAGCGCACGGCACCGGCGTCGGCATCGGCTTGTTCCTGCTGCTGATCGCCTCCAGCGATGTCGGACTGGTGGTGAAAAATGCCGCTCCCGGGTTGCCGGTCGCACTCGGCCACATTACCGCGTTCCCGGTGGTGATGAGCATCATCGGCTTGGCTGCCATTTTCGGTCTTGAGCGGCGCCGTGTACCGGGCGGCATCTTGCTGGTAGTGATCACCTTGTCGGTCATCGGCCTGATCTTCGATCCTGCCGTCAAGTTCACCGGCGTGTTTGCCATGCCGGCGCTGAGCTCCCCTGGCCACGCTTCATTGATCGGCGCGATGGACATCAAGGGCGCACTCAGCATGGCCGTGCTGCCAAGTGTGCTGGCGCTGGTAATGACGGCGGTGTTCGACGCCACCGGCACGATTCGCGCAGTGGCCGGCCAAGCCGGACAAGTCAATGAAAAAGGTTATATCCACAACGGCGGCAAAGCGCTGACAGCCGATTCCCTCAGCTCGATTTTTGCCGGCCTGGTCGGTGGCGCTCCTGCTGCCGCTTACATCGAATCGACAGTGGGCACAGCCGCCGGCGCCCGCACCGGCTTGACTGCGGTGGTGGTCGGCCTGTTGTTCCTGGCGGTGATTTTCTTTTCGCCGCTGGCCGGCCTGGTGCCTTCCTATGCAACCGCACCCGCGCTGATGTATGTCGGCTTGCTGATGCTAGGCAGTGTCAGCCGCATGCATATGGACGATACGGTCGACGCCATGGCTGGTCTGGTATGCGCGGTGTTCATCGTACTGACATGCAACATCGTGACCGGCATCATGCTTGGTTTCTGCACGCTGGTGATTGGCCGCGTGGTTTCGGGCGAGTTCCGCAAACTGAACGTAGGCACAGTCGCGATTGCGATTGCGCTCGCAGTCTTCTACGCCGGCGGCTGGGCGATCTGAGATCTTATATATCCTGGTAGCTTCGACTTTTTTAGTTCTCCTTGAATAGTCGATTTGGGCAGCGCCTCATGGTGCTGCCTTTTTTATTTTTGCGGGCTTATTCGTCGATTTAGTTGCCGCTGCGCTCCATGAGATCGAGAGATCCGGCAACCTGCCCCGGTAATCCTCCCGCAAAGCTGCTCAGATTTCATTGAGACTGAAAGCTCTTAAAAACTGGAATTGTCCAAGGCCGGTCAGTCAAAAAATTTCATGCCTGAATAGGGCCGGATCCGGCACTGAGCGAGTCTCGTCGCCAAGTCTCCAACATGGGCTTCAAGTTTGTGTCCGTCCGGATCGAGAAAGTAGAAAGAATCGCCCTCACTCTTGTTATCCTTCCACGCTGCAACGCCTTCAGCTCTCAGTTTTTCTTGAAAGTCTGCGAAGTTCGATGGGGAAATGGAGAATGCGTAGTGCGTGTAATCTGTTTGCGGATTTTTAGTTTGGGTCTCATCAAGCGAAAGACATAACCATAGCTCGCCAAGCGAAAGATATGCGCCGGCATCCCCGCGGGCAGCGAGCCTAAAACCCAAGAGCCCTTGGTAAAAATCAATACCAGTCGCCAAGTCCCTGACCGCAAGCGTTATGTGATTAATTCCGGTGAGCACCGACTGTCCTTTGATTGTGACGGTTGAGTAGAATTTGCCGAAACAGAGAGATTCCCTCTTCAACTTCCTTGCGCAATTGTTCAATTGTTCGACAGTCAAAGGATGGCCAACAAATACGCTATTGTTGTTATCTGAAGAAACTGGCCTCTTCACCTGCGTGACCGTTTTCTGTGAATCGTGATGCATGCGTATGATTCGGGTCGTAACTGCGGGACCCGAGATACAGACGCTGCGCCGATTTTATCAGCAGCAATAGTAGCGCCTTTCAACTCATGAATTCTTATCACCAATTGCGGCAATCTCCTTCAACGTGATCGCACCCCGACAGATGAATAGCCTTTTCATGAAATAGTGATTGAGGCAAATTGTTAAGGGCAGCGGTAGTGCCTGAGATTTATGAAAAAAGGATATGAGTGTGCTCTTGCAATCCAGGCGGGATTTATTAGTCTGAACCTGAAATCATTGAAAGAGGGTTCATCGAAGGGTGATCTTATTTTATGGAAATCGGCTTAGCACTTGTTCTGTTGATTCCGTTTTCAATCATCGCGGCCTGGATCGTCGATGAGGTGTATCAAGAGTATGTTCACCATCACTACTATTGAATACATGAGTGTAATTTCGGGGATTTTCAAAAACCGGATATGACATGGTTGATGGCGTCTTTCACGATGACCAACGAAAAAAATCCCTGCAAGCGTAATCACTCGCAGGGATCTGGATGGCCAATAAAATCTGGATGCGTGAAGCCAGCGTCAGTTATAGCGATAGACGGCTGTCTTGTTGCTGTTGTCAAGCATCCTGTAGGCGAACAGCAAAGTACGGCTTGGTGGCGCATTCCCAACGGCAAGCGCGCTGAATGCAGGTACCGCGCTTAAAACCGCGGAGCTTGCTCCTCTTGGCACAGCAAGCATCTGCCCATAACTGCCGCTACTGTCCACGATTGCTTGCACCCCGCTGATTTGTTGAGCTGCTATGTTCTGCACCCAATCGACCGTGAGGTTGGTCTGGGCGCCGGCCAGGCTGCCGGCCGGATCGAGCGCGCTCAGTGTTTGCGGCCCCGGCTTATTCCATGGCAGGTTGACAGCTTGTTCCGCCTGGATCAGATCGGATAGTAAAGTTTTGTAGAGGACGATAGGTGTTGTTTTGTCCGAGCCATAGAACAACTCAATTTTGTACTTGGTGCCTTTGACGAATAATTGTGGGTTCACGCTGTCAGCGGGTTGCGCCCAAACCAGGCCGGTCTGGTTGCTTGCCAAAGTAGTGGCAGCGGCGCCAGTGATACCGGAAGTCCGGCTGAACCAGAAGTTCGGGCAGTTGTAAGTTAAATTATTGCTATTGCCGCAGCGGGCCCCGGCAGCAAGGGTGATGTCGCCGGTTTTATTAAACAGATCCATGCCGAGCTGCCCCTGCTGGATTGGCGCAACGTATACCAGCCCTGTGCCCGAAGCGCCGTTACCCGGCAAACCGGGGCCGGAGATTCGCGCCACCGCCAAGGAACCGAGACTGTTGATGCTGCCGGGTCCTTTGGAATTTACGTTGACCTGGATGCCAGTCTGGAATGTGCTGAATAGGTTACTGTTGGACGGACTCAACGCCGAATTCAACTGCTCCACGCGGCGAATCGTCAGTTTCAGCGTGACATCGACAGGATTCTGATTGCCCACCAGCCACCAGTTAGTCGGTCGCGCGGTCGATGCGGTATTGGCCAGGTTGCGCGCCACCGTAATCACGTTGCCAGGATTGCCGTTGGCGTCCAGGTAGCGGATATTCAGTACAGCCTCATCGGCGCCGGCAGCGGTGTTCGCTGCCGGATAAAACGCCATGATCTCAGGCACGCTGAACTGCGCGCCTGTCATGCTGTCGCTGGTCAAGATGCCGTATAGAAGCTGGGCCGCGCTGTAGCCGTTGTGCAGAAAATTCATCTTGGCCGCATTACTCGTGTCGGCGACCAGACTCTGGCAGGCGGCGGCTGCCGAAGTCACTTCAGGGCCGCCCTGCGATGCGGGAGTGGCGGTATTCGTGGCCAACACACGCTGCGCGGTCGGCAGCGCAAAACACGCTTTGAAGGCCTGGGCCGTGATCTGAGCCGCTTGCGACAGATCTGAAACGCTGTAGGTCGGTGCTGCAACAGCAGTGCCGGTATTGGTCGCCGTTGCCAAGGTCACCGGCGTCGGGCTGCCCACCGTACTCAGCGCCAGTTTGCCGGTGGCGGGATCGGTGACCACTTTCACAACATCCAGGATCTGATCGGCCGTATTGCCTGTGCCTGACGCGGTGGCCGCAGTGATGCTGGTCGCGAACGGGTCGTAACCGGCTGGAGCGCCAATTGCTGTCAGCACGTTGGCCAGTTGCGCCAGGACGTTGGCGGTCACCTTGGCCAGCGCCGCTGTGTCAATCGCCTTGCTGCTGACCAGCGTCATCGGATTGCCATCGGCGCTCAACTGCGCCAGGATGGCCGTCGTCAGCGGTGTGGCGTTGACTGTCAGCGCAGCACCCGCTGCCGGCGTGCTGGTTGCCACGCTCACCAATGGTGCAGTATTGCCTGCGGGGTCGGTGACAACCACAAAAAACGGCGCGGCCTCCCCCGCTTTCAGGGTGCAGGTGTAACTGCCCAGTGCGGTGGTGGTGATAGATGTTTCCTGGCAGGGCGAATTACCGCTGCTGTTGGTGACGGCAACCGCCGCATTGGCTAACGCTGCGCCAGTGGCGGCGGTACCTTGAACGCTCGCAGCTGCGGCAGCAGCAGGAGCCGCGGGACTGCCGCCGGAACTGCTGCTGCCACCGCCGCATCCGGCCAGCGTCACCATGGCGGCGCTAGCAAACACAAGCGCCAGTGTTTCTATTTTTTTATTCATTATTTAGCTCCCCAAAAATTTGAACTAAGCGCTCAGGAGAAATCCCCTGGAATTTAGTTCGGTCGTATTAACTGCAAGACTGAATATCGATGGCAGGTAAATATGCCGGCCCTTATTTTTCGCCAATTCGCTGTGTCATTGCCGTGAAGATTAACGAGAATAGGCCGGCGAAGCTATCACCCAAACGGGTGATAGCCGCCAGAAGAGATCGGCTTTCACCGAAAGAAACGGGATGCGGGCGATGGAATTGAAGAACAATTGAAGAACGTTTGCGATGATT
Source organism: Collimonas silvisoli (assembly GCF_018305005.1). Lineage (GTDB taxonomy): Bacteria > Pseudomonadota > Gammaproteobacteria > Burkholderiales > Burkholderiaceae_D > Collimonas > Collimonas silvisoli. Next base: position 31,092 of record NZ_JAGQEG010000038.1, on the reverse strand, counting down.
GCTACGCGGGCATCGATGAGCTGCATTACCCGGGATACCGCTTCTGCTCCAGGAAATAAGCCGGGCTGGCCAACAACAGAGATACGAGTTCTGACTGGCGTTTGGTGCCGGTCTTGAGAAAAATACTCTTGATCTGGCTCTTGATGGTATTCATCGAGGTGCCGCGCTCCTTTGCAACGTCGTCCAAGGTTTTCCCGCTGCACAAGGCAACCGCAAGTTCTGCTTCGGCTTCGGACAGTCCGAACAGGCGGCGCACCAGATCCGAGGTAATGGTGGGAGTCATCTCCGGATCAAAAATAAACAGCAGTGCGGCGCCCTGCACAGGAAAAGCCCCGGCCAGACGCAAGGGCGCGATCATCAGCATCAAGGGCAAGCGCTCAAGCCGAGGCAGCAGGACTACGCCAGCCAGTTCTGCCCCGCTGCCGCGGCTGGCACGGATCGCATTGGTAAGCTCCAGATTCAGACCGCGCGTTGCCGCGGCATCGCTGGTGAACAAATGGCCGCCCTCGATCGACAAACTGATGCCGCTGCTCAGCAGCGCATTGGCATTGCGGTTGGTATGAACCACGCGGCTGTACTCGTCGAACAACAATGTCGGCATCGCGAGAACATCGAGGCTGCCAGACATGAAGCTGTGACCCAATTGCAGTTCGGTGAAACGCTGACGCATCTGGATCGCACGCTGTAAATGCGGAATCACTTGATTAAATTCATTCAGTTCTTCGCGCATGAAAGCTAGATGTTCGGGAGCACGCTGCAGAAAAAATTCAGTAACCCATGCCCCTTCGCGCAGAACGATTCCTCCGGCAGCATAAGCAACGCCTTGCGGCTCAATCCATTCCCGGTAAAAGCGGTTTTCGGGAAATCGTTCGGGATGCGGGAGATCGAGATTGCTCGCGTAAAAAAGTGCAATTGGCGAAGCCGTCATATGGTGTGCGAGGATATCCTCACTGGCGTATTCGAGTGCATAGCTTTCAAACCACTCCTTGGCAATGCCATGTACCCACAAGCCTTTCATTTCTTGCGTGTTGACGTGTCGAATCAACAGCGTTGCAGCCTTCAGCCGAAACACACTACAAAACGCTTCGATAAAACCCTGAAAACCACCTGGCGCCATGACGGCGTCGTAAAGGAGGCTAAGCAAATCGTCGTAACTCGATCGTTCGGTCGCGCTCATTTTTTGTCCAGTAACTGATGATTTTTTTCTACACAGGATGTGTGCGGATTTGCTCGCTACCGCCCACCACCCATCAACCGTTACCAAGTGATAAATCACTAAAGCATAAAAAAACTCCCGGCTGCCCGGCGCCAGGCCATAACTGTAACAATATGTATCAATAATACGAGATTAATTTACGGCCGGGAATAAATTTCAGACGACCATGGCGACTAAATTTACATTTCCCCATTTTGATGCAAAGTTGGATTTTCCTTAACTTCACATGCACAATAAATCACCGCATGTGCGCCATTGCCAATAATGCAATTTGACCAACAGGAAAAGACAGTGACGTTCATTTCTTATGCACAGAATTTCGAAGACATCAGGTTGTGGCGCGTGCTCAGATATGTCGAGAACGGGTTTTATATCGATGTCGGCGCCAATCACCCATCGCATGATTCTGTAACGCGGGCATTTTACGAGCGCGGCTGGAACGGCATTAACATTGAGCCGCTTCAGGAGTTTTACGATCCGCTGTGCCTACAAAGACCCAAGGACATAAACCTGCAATGTGTCGCTGGCGACGCCAATCAAGCCCGCACTTTTTACGCGGTTGCCGGAACCGGGCTCTCGACTGCTGACGCCGATACAGCCCAGCGCTATCGAGACTCCGGCATGCCGTTGCAGAGTCAAACCGTCAACTCCCGGACCTTGGCCTCCATTTGCGAAGAACATGTGCAAGGCCCCATACACTTCCTGAAGATAGACGTTGAAGGCCACGAAGAGTCTGTGCTGCGCGGCATGGATTTCACCAAATGGCGGCCCTGGATCATTCTGATAGAGACTCCATGGAACCGCGATCAGCCGTGGGAAAAAATCATCACCGATGCATCTTACCGTCCCGTTCTGTTTGACGGCCTGAACACCTTCTATCTGGCAGAAGAACAACTGCACTGGTCAGGCGCTTTCGAAATCCCTCCCTGCAATCTGGATGACTTCCAGTTTTGCTACGGGCACAAGTTCAGCCATCCGGTGGCGGAATTCGAGAACGCGTTATTGATGGAGAAGCAACGCGCCGACCGCGCCGAAGCCCAGCTCGACGCTTTTAAGCAAAGCCGATCCTGGCGCGCGATTCATCGCCTGAAAACCATGTTCAACCGCCGCTAGCGCTTCTCGCCGACCCCGGCAGAACGCGCCCATCTTTGCCGGGAGGGCGAAACATGCCGGCGTAATCCGATGGACTGTACCGCGATCAACTGCCTCAATGATGCGAGACGCCTTGCTGACGAGACGCGCTGGAAAACACGACCTGATTGAAATAGCGCTGCAGCGCCATGATCTCTCGCGCCACCTTCACCGGGAAGCCCTGGCGACCTCCCCTGTTATCCAGCAGGAGCTGCTCCAGGCATCTCATGCATGCCGCCGGCCGCTCCCAACTCTGGGCCAGTTCATTGGCGATCCGCGGAAAATATCTGGCCAGCTCCCACGGCTTTTCATTTGCAGGCAATTTTGCAAACCACTGGTAAGTCAGTTCACACAAGTCATGATCTTTCCGAGCTTCCCGGCGCCGAAAAAACTCCCACCGCTGCACTAATGCCGTTCAGTTAAGCCCAGAACGGCATTCTTTAAATGGACCGATGCGGTCATTCCGTCATCCCCGCGAACGCGGGGATCCATGTTGCAGAGCATGGTGATTAAAAATGGATTCCCGCGTTCGCGGGAATGACGGGGTCGCCAATGACGCAGCTAACGCCATTCCCCCGTAACCTTAACTGAACGGCATTACCACCGCTGCACCTCCGTTTTGGGCGCGACATCGGCGCCATCAAGCACCGATTTGGCCTCGACGATGGATACCTTTTCAAATGGCAATGGGCTTAATTCTGTATTTATCGACTTCATACCTGCCTCCAGTTAGTGCATGACTATCACATTGGGCATTAACGGCTAAGGCACAAAGATATTTAGAAAAATCGGCCTTCCCGACGCTTCCAGAAAACTGCATCAGTGACAGCGACCGAACGGCTCAGAACATCAATCCAGAAAACTTCCTCGCTAAATATTTTGTATATGCCAACAAATTCGACATCCGTTTATGTTCGGTTACAAATGAACTTTCAAGTTTTGATTTCGCCTGCCGTAAACCCCAACAACGGCACAGTGTTCGTGATGCCGCGTCCCCGGAGGTATTGGCGTTGTTGTATCGATAGTCGACAGGCGTATCCCGTGCAATGTTATTTATTGTCCATCAAGATTTTTCTCACTATTAAAAAAACAATGAATATCTCTAATCTAAAAATATCCGCCAGACTCACCGCGCTATCGACATTGCTGATACTGACTTCCGTCTTGATGGGAATGATCGGCTGGCGTTCGCTCTACGAGAGCAATGCACGGACCGCCGACATGATGAAAAGCGCGGCTAACTTTCAACAAGCCGTGAATCTTGCCAGGAAAGCGCAGGTTGATTTCAAAATAGAGATCCAGGAATGGAAAGATCTCCTGTTAAGAGGTAATGACAGCGCTGCGTTTGAGAAGCATAAAAATGCCTTTGTAAGAAAGGGGGAGGAATCCAGAGACGGGCTCAAACAGTTAGGGCAAACGCTCAGCCAGTTGGGCCTCGACACGTCGCTTATTGCGGAGGCCAACCAGACCAATGCCGAGCTGGCGAAAAAATATCTGTCTGCCCTCACGCAGTTCGATCCGGCAGCAGCGGGCAGCGCCCACGTTGTCGACAAGCTGGTCGCCGGGATGGATCGCGAACCGACAAAAAAGATCGATGACATCGTCGCCTTCGTTGCGCAGCAGTCAAAAGACTTGATGCAGCAAAGTGAAAACGAGGCATCGCAAAGAAATGCTCTGGCGTTGCGGTTTTTACTGGCGGTAGTAGTCATCGGCACGCTCATCGGCAGCGTGCTGACCTACTGGATCATCAACGGCATTACCGGACCGTTGCGTTCCGCCGTCAAGATTGCCCGCACGGTTGCCGACGGCGACCTGACCAGCCGGATTGAGACGGGACGCAAAGATGAGATTGGCGAATTGCTGGGCGCCTTGCGTCAGATGAATGAAAGCTTGCAGAGCATAGTCGGCCGCTGCCGCAGCGGCATCGAGACGATGGCCTCGGCCTCGGGCCAGATCGCGGCCGGCAATCAGGATCTGTCGGCACGCACCGAACAGCAAGCCGCATCGCTGGAACAAACCGCCGCATCGATGGAAGAACTAACGTCGACGGTAAAACAGAATGCCGACAATGCCCTCCAGGCCAATCAAATGGCCGCAACTGCTTCCGGCATTGCGCTTGAGGGCGGTGCTGTGGTGTCCCGGGTGGTGGCAACCATGGGCTCGATCCACGATTCAGCCAGAAAAATTGTCGACATCATTGCGGTGATCGACGGCATTGCGTTTCAGACCAATATCCTGGCGTTGAACGCCGCGGTTGAAGCCGCTCGGGCCGGCGAACAGGGGCGCGGTTTCGCGGTAGTCGCCGCTGAAGTGCGCAATCTGGCGCAACGCTCCGCGTCTGCGGCAAAAGAAATCAAAGCCCTGATCGGCGATTCGGTGGAAAAGGTCGACGCCGGCAGCAAGCTGGTCAATGAAGCGGGATCAACCATGGAACAGATCGTCAGTAGCGTCAAGCGCGTGAGCGACATCATGGCGGAGATTACCGCCGCTAGCGAAGAACAGAGCGGCGGCATCGAACAAGTCAACCAGGCGATCGGGCAGATGGATCAGGTCACGCAGCAGAATGCCGCGCTGGTCGAGGAAGCCGCCGCTGCTGCCGAATCGCTGAAAGAGCAGGCAGCAAACCTGGCGGCGGTGATCAGCGTGTTCACGCTGGATCCGGCTCAGACGGCCTCGGTATTGTCCATGCGCGGCAGCGACGTCAGGACCGGCGCAGTGCGGCCGGTGTCGCAATCGCAATCGCGGCGGCTGGCCGCATGATGCCGGATCGTCGATGTGGTTGAAATCGGCGTGACGGCCGATTGTCCGGAACCACTCGAATAAGCCCACTTTGAAGATGAAAAATAGCAAATAAATGCTAATTTTCGATTTCATAGTGGATATTTCCTTAAATCAATTTTGACTTGATCTAGTTGCGCCTCGCAAGTATATTGGTTGCGATACGCAACTTTATTGAGGTGGAGCATGGACTATTTCAATTTCTGGTTTCGTCCTAAGGAGCATACGATTCTCGCGCTACGCGAGTTTTCCCGGAAACTGGTTCGCGAACTGGGTTTCATGCGGCAGTCTTTGGCAGATAGCGATCTTGCGCCGTCAGCTGTACACGCAATCATCGAGATCGGCCTGGCGCCGGGTATCCAGGCGCGCAACCTGGCGAGCGTACTGCGGCTGGACAAGTCGAATACGAGCCGGCAAGTGGCCAAACTTGAAGCGCTCGGATTATTGACTCGCGAAAGTGTTGACGACGACGGCCGTTGTTTCAGGCTCTATCTGACCGATGCCGGAAAAAAATTACGTAAGAAAATCGATCGATTTGCAACGGATCAGGTATCCAGCGCATTGCGACAGCTGGCTCCTGCCGATCAGCAGGCCTTGGTCCGATCTCTTGCACTTTACACGGATGCGCTGGCGCGAAACAACGCCGGCAAAGCCCCACGGCAAGACAGGACGATAGATGAGCAAATTCAACTGGGCTACCAACCTGGGTGTATCGGCGACATAGCAAGCCTGCACGCGCGCTTCTATTCGCAAATGTCGGGATTCGGCATCTTCTTCGAAAGAAAAGTGGCCACGGAACTGGCCGAATTTGCCCAGGCCCTACCTTCTAGGAATAAGGCGCTCTGGCTCTACGTCGAAAACGGCAGGACACTGGCCTCGATCGCGATAGACGGAGATGAAGTTGCGAACAGCGCGCATTTGCGCTGGTTCATTGTCGATGATTCATTGCGCGGATCAGGCGTCGGGCGTCGGCTGCTCTCACTCGCATTGGATTTTGCCGACGCACGGTTTGACCAGACGTATTTATGGACTCTCAAAGGCCTCGACGCGGCGCGTCATCTGTACCAGTCGTCAGGCTTCGAACTGACAGACGAAGCAGAGGGATCGCAATGGGGAAAGACTGTTGTCGAACAACGATTTAGTCGTCAATCCAGCCAATCACGACACTGAGCAACTGAATTTGACCTGACGGCATATCCGCATTAAAACAGCATCATTTCGCATGTAAAAACAGCCGCTGTTTTGCACGTCAAAGACGCCGGGACGCCAACGGCGCCGTTGCATGTCGAACGACATGGAATTTCCCATCTGCCGCCACATATGCAGACGGGATATTTTCTTCTCCATGTCACCCGATACATATGCCGGCAACCGCTAAAAGGGAGATGCAGAAGATGGAAACGAGACGAAGGCCTGGCTGCAATCAAGCGCTGACTGACTGTTTTTCGGCAGCTCGGTTATCGTCACGTTATTCGCCGCTGAAGATGCGACCGTGAAGTTGACCGGCCCCGGCCCCATGATGAACTGCGTGTTCGACGGCGGCGTCGGGCCACCGTTGTGACTGGCGTTCGATATCTTCGGCGCAGAATCGAATATGACGTTATCCAAAGTAATCTTCAACGGATTGAGCGTGCCGTTGTAAGCATAACCATTGAAGGTGAGCGTGCCGCCGCCATATTTTGCGCTGCCCAAATAATGAAAGCCGCTGACCGTAATGTCGTGAAAATTCGGCGCCGAAGTGTGATTTCCAGGGCTGTAGTAAGGATCGAATATCATCGGCTCCTTGACGTTACGCATGCAGATCTGCTGATAGCTGATGTTCTTTACCTCGCCACCGCGACCATCATCCGACTTGATCCGTATGCCCACGCCGTTTTGAGAGTCCTGGCCATCGATCGACAGATCCCGCATCTCGATGCCATCGACGCCCGAATTCGTCTCGCTGCCGATCGACATGCCATGGCCATAATAGAAATGACTGTGGACAATCCGATGCGAGAGCGCCGCCGCCGATCCACTCGCCTTGATCGCAATATTGTCATCGCCGCCGCTGAAATAGGAATAAGCGATCAACACATTATTCGATTGGCCAGGATCGATTCCATCCGTATTTTTTGTGGTTTCCGGCGTAAAGCAAGTGCTTGGCGAGGTAGCTGGCGTGGTCGGATCCGGGCTGCTTCCTGCCGGGCAGGCATAACCCGGCTTGGAGTAAGCCAGGGTCGGCGTCAGAATTTTTACCCCCCAAGCCGTAAAACCGCTGACGGTATTAGGCACCACATGGAATGCCGGTGCATTCTGGACGGTAATACGATACAGCGTGAAGTTGCTGCCGCCGAAAATCTGGATCATACGAGGATTATTCTGACTCTTTCCCGTCGATTTATTCAGCATGGCAACGTCCCACCAAGTCATTATTCCAGCGTTGGCGCCAGACGTTAAGACACTGCCGCCACGGCCGTCGATAATACCGTCGCCTACCACTCCGCTGTTTTGCGTCTTGCTGGCGGTGATCAGGGCATTGCAGGACTTGCCGTCACCTGCAGCGGTGCCGCAATTGCCGGCGCCTGTGTCGAAATCTACAGGACTACGCGACGCGAATAGAGTCACGCCCTGATCAATCCAGAGAGTAACGCCACTGGTCAAAGTTATCGGACCTGAAAGGAAGGCATTCTGGCCGCTGCTTCCGGTAGTCAGCGTCACCGCTTGCCCTGCAGGGCAACTGGAGATTGCTGCTTGAATCCGCACAGTATCCGGATTTGAATTGGCCAGACTGGCGTCAATCGAGGCAGGCAGCAATCCAGCCGTCTGCTGCAGATTAGCTGTCAATGCAGCGCATACCGTTTTAGGCAGCTGCGGCTCAGCGGGAAGCGCAGCATCCACATTGGTTGAGGTGATGCCTGTGCCGGTTGAGCCTGTGCTAGTTGAACCTGTGCTAGTTGAACCTGTGCTAGTTGAACCTGTGCTAGTTGAACCTGTGTTAGTTGAACCTGTGTTAGTTGAACCTGTGCTAGTTGAGCCTGTGCTAGTTGAACCTGTGTTAGTTGAACCTGTGTTAGTTGAACCTGTGCTAGTTGAGCCTGTGCTAGTTGAGCCTGTGCTAGTTGAGCCTGTGCTAGTTGAGTTGCTGACTACGTTTCCTACGCTACCCGTACCGCTGGCGCCGGAACCGGTTCCGGCATCGCTTGCACCGCCCCCGCAAGCGCAGAGAATCAGACAGATAAAGGTAGTTATAAAAGAATGCTTTTTCAAAAAAGACGTCATATTTTCCAAAAGATAAAGGTATCCGCAAGAACAATCTTTTCCGCCTTATAAAAAGGGAAAAATTATTTCTTCAGCAGGGATTTCGAACAGTGAAGGTGCAGAGACGATACTGACCAGATGCGCGTGCAGTCATGTTCGAGCGACATCACAGGCACGATCCATGCCACATCGGATGTTGAACGCGCAACCGAACGAATCCAGAAGAACACTCCGAAAAAGCGATCCGCAGTTGTAACGCCTAGCCGTGGAAAAAACTTAACCGAAAAGCAAAAAAACTGACAAATTTTGTTAGCGCTAACACAAATTGAGGACGGCAACCGCTTATTCGCTATTGGCACAATATTTGCGATGAAACTCCCGGATTGAATACCGTGCCGAAAATTTGTTTCGACGCCGCCGGAATCGGCGTTGAACATCGAGTTGATCATGCCTGTTCAGCCGTCTGAACGTGGCAGCAAACTGCATGTGAAACATCAACGGGCGTACATCGCGGCCAGACGACATTCAATCTCCCCCTGTCATTTCCAAAACAATATCGTTGAAAGACAAGAGCGTGAATAATCCGGTGATCGATGCCAATCACAAATCGTCGCAGACACTTGTCGATACAAGCGATGCATCCAGTGGCGAACAGCACGCCAACGGCATGTCGCGCCGTCATTTCATTTCCAGCCTTGGCGCCTTGTTGCTGGCGGGCTGTGGCGACGGGGGCGGTACACTCATAACCAGCAGCGGCGGCTCGTCTGCCACGGCTGTCGTGCCGATGCCAGCAATGACGTCCGTAACGGCAGCGCATAACCTCCCTGCCACTTCCAACCAGACGCCGGCTACACCTGCGCCACCAGAAGCAGCGCCGGCTACACCGGAAGCGACGCCAGCTCCTGTCAGCAATGCATTTATTCATCCAGGCCTGCTGCATACCCAGGCCGATTTTGACCGGATGAGCCAAAAGGTGAAGGCGAAAGCGTCGCCGTGGATCAACGGCTGGAACGTCCTGATCACTAACAGCCACGCCAGCTTGGGTTACAGGCCTCGTCCGCAAACGATGATTTATCGCGGGAACGATCACGTACATGCGCAGAACTACTCTATTCTGTATAAGGACATCGCCGCCGCCTATGCCTGCGCACTGCGGTGGAAAATTTCGGGTGACACCGCCTATGCCGATAAGGCCGTGACTATCTTGAACGCCTGGTCGTCGACGCTGACAGGAATAGGCGGCGATACGAATGGCGATCTGGTCGCCGGCCTCCAGGGCTACCAGTTCGCCAATGCGGCCGAAATCATGCGCTCTTATAGCGGTTGGGCTGCTGCCGATCTTGCCAGTTTTCAGAACATGATGCGGACAGTCTTTTACCCGATCAATCATGATTTCCTGATCCGTCACAACAATACCGAAGTTACCCACTACTGGGCTAATTGGGACTTGTGCAATATGGCCTCGATCATGGCTATCGGCGTGTTATGCGATGACCGTGCCATGTTTAACGAAGCCGTCGATTACTTCAAGCACGGGGCCGGCAACGGCGCCGTTTCGCAAGCCGTCTACTACATGCATCCAGGTTATCTGGGGCAGTGGCAAGAAACCGGCCGCGACCAGGGACACAACACGCTCGGCATCGCATTGATGGGACCGATTTGCGAAATGGCATGGAATCAGGGAGTAGACCTGTATGGCTATGACAATAACCGTTTTCTTGCCGGCGCCGAATACGTCGCCAAAGCCAATCTGATTGAATCAGGCAATACGTTTTATACAGTACCTTATGTCACTTACAACAATATCGACAGAGTCAATCAAACCGCCTTGTCGACGATTGCACAAGGCACCGTGCGGCCGGCGTGGGCTTTGGTTTATAACCATTACGTCAACCGTAAAGGATTGGCCGCGCCGTATTCCCGGAAATTCGCAGCGCTGATCCAGCCGGAAGGCGGCGGCGGCAACTATGGACCTAACAGCGGCGGCTACGATCAATTGGGCTATGGCACGCTAACCTGCACGCGCGACCCGATTGCAAGCGGCGCGGCGCCAAGCGGCCTGACCGCGATCGCGAATCCGGGGCAAGTGATCCTGTCGTGGTGGGGCAGCGCGTATGCAAGCAGTTACGACGTCAAGCGCGGCACGACTGCCGGTGGACCTTATACAACCGTCGCGACTGGCATCACCGATCTGCTGACCTATACCGACAGTGGCCTGGCCGCCGGCACCTATTACTATGTCGTCACCGCTGTAACGCCATCCGGACTCACTTCAGCATCGAACGAGGCGACTGCGATTACGGCTGTGCAATTGCAGACCTATCTGGCGTTCGATGACGGCAGCGGCACTACGGCCGCCGATTCCAGCGGTAAGGGTCACACCGGAACGCTGACCAACGGAGCGACTTGGGGAATAGGCAAAAAAGGCAGTGCAGTGTCACTTAACGGCAGCAACGGTTACGTCAGTCTGCCGGCCGACATTGTGGCCGATGTTTCGGATATCACGATCGCGGCCTGGGTCTATTGGAATGCATCGCAAAAATGGGCGCGGGTGTTTGATTTCGGCACCGGCACCGGCCACTACATGATGTTAGCGACACGCAATAACAGTGGATTTCCACGCTTTGCCATGACGGTCAATGGCAGTAGCGGCGAGCAAGGGATCGACAGCAATACCGCAATGCCGATCGGGCAATGGGCGCATGTCGCTATCACCCTGTCGGGCAATGTCGGGACCTTGTACGTGAACGGCAGCGCAGTTGGCGCCAATACCGCGATGGTGCTTGCACCGTTCCACCTGGGCAGTACCAGCCAGAACTGGATCGGGAGGTCACAGTACGCCAGTGATCCGTACTTCGACGGCTTGATAGATGAATTCCGCATTTATCGAGGAGCTTTGAGCGCAGCACAGATCGCCGCGTTGATGTGACGTTCTGACTGTCGACATGCATCGCGCCAGCACATGTCGGCAGTCCGCCCTTTACCGGCAATCTGCCCGTAGAAAGTATCTGCGGCAATGCCACGATAATTGTCAGGAGATATGTTTCAGATATCAATATTCAAAAAGATCGCGACATATCTATTAGCGTTTCTATTGTTGTCACATGCAACGGCAGTCTTTTGCGATGACCGGTTTTATGTCATTTGGCGAGATATTGGATTGCCTGATGCGGTACGCCTGGTCAGCCAATATTCGGGGAAGAAGATTCGCCTGGCTCAGGAAGTACAGGGAACAATTAGTCTTGCTTCAACCGATCCACTTTCACCTGATGAAGTTTTCACGCTTTTCCAGAAATCGCTGCAGGAACGCGGTCTGCTCCTGGTGCCCGGCGACGGCAATGCATATCAGGTTAGCGCCGCCAGATCGGAGACCGCAAAGCGTCGATATGTCGGGGCGGTATTTGCTTTCGAACAGCGCGCGCAGGTAATCGTTTCACGGCTCCGCGCCGCGGGCGGCGAGGCGGAAGTGCTGGCGTCCGACGATCCGGCGGAGCAAGGTTTTTCTGTCGTGCTGCTGTACCGTGATAGCACGGAAGGCTATCAAGCAATGATTTCCGCCGTAGAGCGGGCAGGATTGAATAATCTGATTTCCACGCCGACGCTGCCTGCTGCATCCCCGGTTCAGGAGAAATAATTTTTCGTCGACGCCTTTGCGATTTCAGCTGACATGATGCCTGCATTAGCTCAGCACTCAACAGTGCTGCAGCGTCAAATTTTATGGCGGCTGGCAATCCGTGAAGAACCCCAAAAAAGCCGTACGCTCCTTCCCCGTACGGCCTTTTCTGAAACGCGGTTTACCGAACCGTTAATCGCCTAGCGTGTGTTGTTTCTGTTTTCGGCAGGGTTAGCGTCAGGATGCCATTTTCAAGTTTCGCTTGCGCATTGACGTCATTGACTGGAACCGGCAGTGTAAAACTGCGCGCGAATTTACTGGTGGTGCGCTCAGCATAGATAATATTTTTCCCTTCTTTTTTTGTCGATTCATGCTTTGACTCGGCCTCAATCAACACCCGTCGATCGTCGACGGTTACCTTGACATCTTCTTTTGAGACTCCCGGCAACTCCGCCTCCACTTCAAACGTTTTTTCAGTTTCAACTACGTTCAGTCGTGGACTGACAAGCCCATCTTCGCCTTGCCTTGAAAAAGAAGAATATGGCATGAGCGGCGTTAAGAAGTCTTCAAACATATTTTCAATCAGCCGTCCGAACTGGTCGTCCAGCGATCCAGAACGGTATCTCGAAAGAGGTGAGCTATCACGCCTGACGATATTCAGTGTGCCCTCCTTTCATTTCTCTCGTCGATAAGGGAGCGGCGCTCCCGGTACTCAATATATAAGAAATTTAATATGGAATTTCAAGATTGAGGGACAGAAAAATGCGCTTATCTTGAGAGTGAAAAGCCACATTCCAAGACATGCTTTACGACAATTTCAATTATTAATCAGCTCGGTCTTTTCATTGAAATCGTTAGCCGATAGTGCTACATCGCTACGAAATCCTGTGGTTTTCAGCTTACGGATAAGCGCCCGTTGAATCTCAATCCGGTGCCCCCTGTAAGTAGCGAGACGATCTTCCGGCTGGGGGCCTGCATGAAATTTTTTATCCAGGCATTCCTTGGTGACATTGCATCTGGCAAGCTTGTCATCGACGACAATTGGAACAATAACGTTGTCTGAATTTGGATCGTAGGTTACCGCGTTAAGAAAGGAAATTTGCATTTCTTCACTCCTGAAAAATGTGTAGTAAAACCATCAATTTTCATATCTGCATCGAACACGGGAAAACCCGTATTCTGCGTAGAAATCACCGCCGGTTGCGATGGGAGTAAAAAGATTAAGGCAAACTTCGCATTTTTTCAATACCCGCTTTGACAAGGCAGCAATGGCTAAAATTCCCCAAGGGAATTCAGGTCTTGATCAACGAATGCAAAAGCAATCTTGCCACTCAAGGCGAATGAGGTAGAACGTCAGTCAAACTCACCTTCGACCAGATCCACCGAGAAAGCTATGATCCACGATGCTCCGAAACCTGCCGGGTATGTTCGCGCCACCTGGTTCGACGATCGCTCGACATATGCCTGGCGTTGAATACACCCGCCTCCTACCACTGGATATAACTCTTCGACATAGACGAGGAATTGAACAGTTTCCAAGCCATGTTCAGCGCACACCGCTGCAAAATCATCCTGTTCGTTCCGCGGCAACTCGGCAAGTGTTTTGGTACTCACAGCAACGATACTCCACGAACATCTGTCCGCCAGCTTGCTCCACGTCGCGTTCTGGCTGGCGCTTCTTGCAAAAAGTAGAGATGTGTTATTTCTTCACTTCTTTAAAGTCAGCGTCCACTACGTCATCGTCTTGCCGTTGATGCGCATCGCTCGACGCCGCGTTGCCAGCCCCGGCAGCTTCTTGCGACTGACTATTTGCGTACATCTTCTCGCCGAGTTTTTGCGCCGAACTTGAAAGCGCGGCGATTTTCTCATCGATGCTCGACTTGTCATTACCCTTCAACGCCTCTTCCAGTTCCTTGATGGCGGTTTCGATGCCTGTCTTTTCGCCGGCCTCCAGCTTGTCGCCATATTCAAGCAAGGACTTGCGCGTAGCATGCACTAGCGCATCGCCATGATTGCGGCTCTCGGTCAGCGCTTTCACGCGCATGTCTTCGTCCGCATGGGCGGCGGCGTCGCGCACCATCTTCTGGATCTCCGCTTCGGTCAGACCGGAGTTTGCCTTGATGGTGATCTTGTTTTCCTTGCCGGTGGCCTTGTCCTTCGCGCTTACATGCAAAATGCCGTTGGCGTCGATGTCGAAGGTCACTTCTATCTGCGGCATGCCGCGCGGTGACGGCGGAATGCCTTCAAGATTGAATTCGCCCAGCAGCTTGTTGCCGGCCACTATCTCGCGCTCCCCCTGATATATCTTGATCGTTACCGCCGGCTGGTTGTCGTCGGCAGTGGAAAACACTTGGCTGAATTTGGTCGGAATCGTAGTGTTCTTTTGAATCATCTTGCTCATCACGCCGCCCAGCGTTTCGATGCCTAGCGACAGCGGGGTCACATCCATCAGCAGCAAATCGGTGCGTTCGCCGGATAGCACCGATCCCTGGATCGCGGCGCCGACGGCGACGGCCTCATCTGGATTGACGTCTTTACGCGGCTCGCGGCCGAAGATCTCCTTGACCGTCTCCTGTACTTTCGGCATGCGGGTCATGCCGCCGACCAGAATGACGTCGTCTATCTTGCTAAGATCGACGTCTGCATCCTTGAGCGCGATACGGCAAGGCTCGATGGTTTTTTGAATCAGCTCCTCCACCAGCGATTCCAGCTTTGCGCGCGTGATCTTCAAATTCATATGCAACGGAGCGCCATTTGCCATGGCAATGTACGGCTCATTGATTTCCGTTTGCTGGGTCGACGACAGCTCGATCTTGGCGCGTTCAGCCGCGCTCTTGATGCGCTGCAGTGCAATCGCATCCTTGCTCAAATCGATACCGTTGATTTTCTTGAACTCGTCGATGATGTAATCGATGATGCGCTGATCGAAATCTTCGCCGCCGAGAAAGGTGTCGCCATTGGTGGACAATACTTCGAACTGCTTCTCGCCTTCGACATCGGCAATTTCGATGATTGAAATATCGAACGTGCCGCCGCCCAGATCGTACACGGCGATTTTGCGATCGGCCTTGCCGGATTTATCCAGGCCGAACGCCAGCGCGGCCGCGGTCGGCTCATTGATGATGCGTTTCACATCCAGGCCGGCGATACGTCCCGCATCCTTGGTCGCCTGGCGCTGAGAGTCATTGAAATACGCCGGGACCGTGATCACTGCCTCGGTCACCTCAGCGCCGAGGTAGTCTTCAGCCGTTTTTTTCATCTTGCGCAAGACTTCCGCGGAAATTTGCGGCGGCGCCAGTTTTGTGCCGCGCACCTCAATCCACGCATCGCCGTTGTCTGCCTTGATGATCTGATACGGCATCAGATGAATGTCCTTCTGCACTTCCTTTTCTTCGAACTTACGACCGATAAGCCGCTTGACGGCATACAGGGTGTTCTTTGGATTGGTGATGGCTTGCCTCTTGGCCGGCGCGCCGACCAGAATCTCGCCGTCATCCTGATAACCGACTATGGAGGGAGTGGTGCGCGCTCCTTCCGAATTCTCCAAAACCTTGGATTGGCCACTTTCCATAATCGCAACGCAGGAATTCGTGGTGCCGAGATCGATACCAATCATCTTGCTCATAGCCAACTCCTTCGCGAATCATTCCGGCACCGAAAATTTGGCGGGCTTGAATCAACGGGGTTAAATCAACGTGCTTAAGTCAAATATATTAACTGGCGACCGCTTTTCAAGCCTTGCCGCTGCTTGGTTTTTCTTTCGCCACCGTCACCAATGCAGGACGCAATAGCCGGTCGGAAATCATGTATCCCTTTTGCAGCACAGTGACGATAGTATTGGCATTCTGATCGGCTGGGATCATTGAAATCGCCTCATGCTTGGCTGGGTCGAGCGTCTCGCCGGGCATAGGATTAATTTCCGTCAATTTGTTTTGTTCAAAGGCTGAATTGAGTTGCTTCAATGTGATCTCGACGCCTTCCATCAAGGATTCAACGGATGGCGTTTCTATCTTTAGCGCGGTTTCCAGGCTGTCCTTGACGGGCGTCAAGCTTTTGGCGAAACCTTCAATGGCATATTTGTGGGCGCGCGCAATCTCTTCCTGCACGCGGCGGCGCACATTTTCCAATTCGGCTCTGGCGCGCAGATAGTCATTCTGCAACTCGGCGAGTTTTGCCTCTGACATGGCAAGCTTCTCCTCAACACCGGGTTCAGCCGGCGTTGAGACAGGCTCAGAGACAGGCGCCTCTTTATCCGGCGCTGGCGGTTGGTTTTCTGAGGCGCCCGCTTGCAACGGTGGCGTTGTTGATTCGCGATCAAGAGCTTCGGATGCGCCCTCTTGTTTTTTCTCTTGACGATTTTCCTGATTTTGCATGGAACATTCTCCTTTGTCCCCCAGGTGTTGTCAGGAACGAGAACGGTTGCGCGTAAGGCAAATACCGGCAATCAAGATCAGCAGCAGATCAGCCGCAAGCAATTCCTACCAAAGGTTAAAGGTTATTTTTTTCTACGTCATCAGCCCACTTGATGTCGCGGGAAGGAACCACCGTTGAGATCGCATGCTTGTATACCAACTGGATATTTGTGCTGCGAAGCATGACGACATACTGGTCGAACGATTCGATATGGCCTTGCAGCTTGATGCCGTTGACCAGAAACATCGACACTGGAACGCGCTCCTTGCGCAAAGTATTTAGAAATAGGTCTTGTAACATTTGTCCCTTGTTGTTCACGGCAGTTCTCGATATTTATGGAGACTACTAGTGTACCCCAGTAGGAAATTTCAGCAACGTTCTCGTTCTCTAGAGCCAAGGTATGGAGCTTAGCTGACATGATGCCTGCCATATCCCGCATCAATCACCAGCTCATTGCCGCTGACAAAGCGGCTGGCGTCCGATACCAGATACAAGATCGCCGCGACATCGGTGACCTAACCACTGCTGCCCAACATTGCAGCTCGGCCCTGTCGCTCAATATCCGGGGCAGATCACTGCGCTCACGCATGGCTAGCCGCACCATATCAGGGTTAATCAATTTTCAATCCCTTAAGTCATGGCTGCGTAATATTTCCTCGCTAATATTTTTGCAATTCCCCGTCAGCCGGGCTGGGCGCATCACGCAGAAGCGCATTCTGTAGCAGATATTGCGCTTCAAGTATCAGCGCATCGAGCCATTAGGTGCTTAACTGAATTTGGAGAATAGCAATGACGTCTGTCACCGCCCAATCGCTGTTGTTGTCCGTCACCGCCCACGTCGGGGATTGCAAAACCTTGTTGGCGTTTAACTTGCTCCAGTCCAAAAGCGCCCAGAATCTGGCGGGTTTCACGATCCACTGTCAGCCAAAAGGCCAGGCGCCATACTACCTGTACAACACGCTCCAGTTTGAAACTCCAGGCGCGCATGCCCAGGTTGCCGGCGAGCCGGCCAATTCAACGGCTAATGCACCCATACACAAATTCCGCTGGCTGCATGTGCCGGGCTCGGTTCACCAGGGAACAAACCCGTTTTTCGGAGAATACACCTATACGATCTTCCCAAGATACTTTGACAGCAAGCAGTCGCTTATTGCACTTGATACGACGCTTGGCGTAGCGGTCAGCGTCTATGTAGGGTCGTTTGCAAAGAATAAATTCAAGCTCGGTTTTACGCGCGGCTACACGCAGTCCCAGGCGTTTACTCACCATTTCGGCATCGATGCGCCGATCCGGCCCAAGACCGGCGAGTTGCTGTTTGATACGGCACAGGTGTCAGGGACGAATGCCGCCGGAGCACAGTACACCTTTGCCGATGAGTATGCCTGGCTTGGGCTGACGGCCCGAGCCAGGATTTTTGAGTTGCTGAACGAAGTGTTGCAGGACACCTCGCAATATCTCGACGTCTTCGCTTATGACCTTAACGAACCGGATATATGCAAGATCCTGCTGGCGCTGGCAAGCCAGGGCCGGGTGCGGATCATCCTGGATAATGCATCTCTGCATCACTCTGCGGCAAAGCCGACGCCAGAGGATGAATTCGAGGCCCAGTTCAGAGTCGTCGCCAAGAGCCCCGCCGATATCTTGCGTGGTCATTTCAAGCGTTTCGCCCATGACAAGGTGTTCGTTTCGTTCAAGCCGGAAAGCGCGCTGAAGGTGCTGACCGGATCAACCAATTTTTCTGTCACTGGCCTTTATGTCAACTCGAACCATGTGCTGGTCTTCGATGATCCCAGCGTAGCCGCAGAATACGGCAAACTATTCGAGGCCGTATGGCAAGGCGGGATTCAGCTCAAGCCTTATCTGCAATCGCCATTTACCTCTGCCACCTTTTCGATCCCTCAGGGCACATCGCCCCAAACCGATATCACGTTCGCGCCTCACACGGCGCAATTCGCAAGTAAAATTCTTGACGATGTTGCAACCCGCATTCAGCAGGAAGGAAAGAAATCGACCAAGGAGGCCAGCGTATTGTTCGCCGTCATGGAGATCGACAATGGCACCAGCCCGGTCTATACGGCGCTGAAAAATTTGCACGCCGATGACAATATCTTCAGCTATGGGATTTCGGATAGTAGCAGTGGCATTTCCTTGTATGCGCCAGGGAAGAAAACCGGCGTGCTGGTGACCGGAAAGCCAGGAAAATCGGTTCTCCCTCCACCGTTTGACCAAGTCCGGTCGATCGGCGGCATTGGACACCAGATTCATCACAAATTTGTCGTGTGCGATTTCAACGGCGACGATCCTGTTGTTTATTGCGGCTCATCCAACCTTGCCTTGGGCGGCGAGCAGGCGAACGGGGATAACCTGCTGGCGATTTATGACGGAGATGTTGCAACGGTGTTCGCGATCGAGGCAGTGGGGCTGGTGGATCATTTCCAGTTTCTCAATCGGATGGCGAGCGCACCATCGCCATTGAAAGGCAAAGTGCCTGCGTCGAAACAGCAGGCTGCGCTTGCCGCTGGCTGGTTTTTATCTACCACTGACGGCTGGGCCAAGCCTTATTTCAATCCCAGCGATTTCCATTGCACTGATCGCTTGTTGTTTGCCTGAGATTTTCCTGAAACTCGATCTGGCATTGAAGTGAGCAGCAATCCCAGATCGATGATCGACATTACGGTGTGATCAAGGTGTAATAAACGCAATGCCGTGCGGATCCTGAAGCGCCGACGCCACGCCTATGCCGGCAACCACCGGCGTCAGATGACCAGTAGTTTTATCCAGCTGCATGACTTGACCTTGGCCGGCGCTATACGCATCCCCTTGTTTAAACGGCGCGTCTACGCGATAGGTCGTATTTGACGCATCGGTAAACAGCATGAACGTATTGCCGTTGGTTCCGGCAGCGGGAACGAAGCGGGTGTCGTCGACCGGTTCAGTCGGACCATCCTTGTCGTTATACAGTGTCAAAGACAATACGCTGACAGTTTGCGCCGGTCCTGGATTGCTGATGAAAACCAGTTTTCCGTCGCTCTGGCTGTCCAGCACAAGATTGCCCGATGGGTCGGTCTCCATCGAATCCGGATCGGAGAGTAGTAATGGCACCAGCTTACCGTAATTGGGATTGGTGGCGCCGCCAACCGATGGCGTAATGTCAGTTGCCTGGGCGTTACCTGCCAGCACCGGAGCTACGTCAAACGTGCTGCCGTTTGGATTCAGGGTAAGTGCAACCACGGTTGGCGCCGGCGTGCCCGCGGTGGCAGGGGCGGAGGCGCTCACGTAGACCACGCCGTTGATAAGCTGCATGTCGTCGAAACCGCCGCCATGCGCGGTCGGATTGACAGTTGCAGAATACGTCTTCTGTGCCCCGGACGCCAGATCAATAATGGTTAGCAGCGGGTTTCCGTCTTCGTTTGCCAAAACCCATAGAGCATTCGTGTCCTTACGCCCTAACAAGCCATCAACATGCCCCGGAGCCGTATACGTCTTGATCGGGTTGCCCTTCAAATCATATTGAACGATAGCGTTGCTAATGCCCGGAACCGATCCATCCTTGACCTCGCCTGCATTTTGATAAGCAATGTATACACTGCCGCCAAATTGGATAATGGAATCCGGCTTGCTAGTGGTAGTGGGAGCTTTGGCAAATACAGAAAGCGAGTAACCGCTTGCGGTTGCGGTATTTGCCACCGGCGGCTGAGCCGACGTGGTTGCCGGCGCCAGCGAATTATCTCCGCTGCTGCCGCCGCAGGCCGCCAGCGACAAGCTGGCTGCAATGATAAGAACGGAGTTTATTTGCAAGATCTTCATCATGTTTTGATTTTCCGATAACAATCGAGAGTTTGCGGTTTTCCTATCCCGGGGACTATGCGCTGCGACTCTGTCGCAACGTTTATGCGGCCCCGTTAGTACGCAGAAATATCGGCTTGTTTTGTGACTGGATCATTACAATGAATGCTTGCGTGCAGCCGCGCAGCAACAGACGCAAGAGGCTAAGTTATTGCTAAGTATTGACTGATAGATTCGCAATCGCGCAGAGTTGTGCATGTGTACCCGGGTTGAGAATATTTCCTTTCGTACAAATGTATTTGATGCCGCTTTGACTCTGTTCGCGCTGGATACGCGCCCATCTTCTAGATCAAAAAGATAAAGCATGAAATCGGCAAAATCATGGTGGCTGGCCGGCGTAGCAGCCGCAGTAGCAGCTTTATACATCGCCGGCACCCAATTGGGCTTGTTTGGCCAGAGCGGCAAGAAAACCGCTGACGCGGAAAAAGCAGTGCCGGTCAAAGTTGTGCTGGCAGAGCGCAAAAACGTGCGTAGTTATCTGGACAGCGCGGCCACGGTCCAGGCGCTGAATACCGTTGTAGTGCATGCGCGGGTTGATGCTCAAATCAACAAGGTGCTGTTCCAGGAAGGCACGAAAGTCAAACGTGGGGAGATTCTGATCGAACTCGATCGGCAGCCTTTTGAAGTCCAACTGCGCGCCGCCCAGGCCCAGAAGCAAAAAGACAGCGCCCAATTCGCCAACACCAAACATGATTTGGAGCGCTACGAATTTCTGGCGCAGCGCGATTCCGGCACCACGCAAATTCTCGACACCACACGCGCCTTGCTCGAACAACAGCGCGCCACCCTCAGCGGCGATCAAGCACAAATCGACATGGCTCAGCTACAACTGGGCTACACCACGATCCGCACCCCTATCGATGGACGTCTGGGCGCCAGGCTGGTGGACGCCGGCAATCTGGTGCACGCTAACGATACCAACGGATTGGTGGTGGTTAGCCAGATTCAGCCGATTGCCGTGGTCTTCTCGCTGCCTCAGGTGTTGTTGCCAGTTCTGCGCCAGCAGCAGGAGCGCCAGGCCTTACACGTCATGGCCTTGGCGGAAGACGGCAAAAATGTGCTGGACGAAGGCGAACTTACTCTTATCGAGAGCCAGATCGACGCCGCTACCGGCACCATCCGCTGCAAGGCGATCTTCAAGAATGCACGGGAAAATCTGTGGCCAGGAGCGTTCACAGCGGTGCGTGTAGTGTTGAACGAACTGCCGGATGCAGTATCGGTTCCCTCCACGGCTATCCAGACCGGAGCGCAACATCCTTTTGTGTATGTGGTGACGTCTAAAAATGTGGCTGAACCAAGAGAGGTGACGGCCGGCCCGGTATCGGATAATCGCACTGTCATTCTTGCCGGACTCGCTGGCGGCGAACGGATCGTCGTGGAGGGACAGTTCCAGCTTCAGGCTGGCGCGCGAGTCGAGGTCAAGGATTCTGTGACGACGGCGTCGTCAGCCAAGCCCGAGATAAATACCGCACTTCACGCTCATCTGGACTGAGATCTTGAACCTTTCCGCATGGTTTATCCGGCGCCCGGTAGCGACATTCTTGCTGATGCTGGGGCTGATGTTCATTGGCGTCGCCAGTTATACGCAATTGCCGATTGCCGGCGTTCCTCAAGTCGATATCCCGACCATTTCGGTGAATGCCGATTTGCCCGGCGCCAGTGCGGAAACCGTCGCGTCTTCAATTACTTCTCCGCTAGAGCGAGCGCTGGCGATCCTGCCCGGCGTCACCTCCTTGACTTCGACCAGTTCGCTCGGTGCCAGCTCGATCAGCGTGCAGTTCGATCTGGCACGCGGCGTCGATGCAGCAGCGCTGGACGTGCAAAGCGCCATTAATGCAGCGCTGGGCGATCTGCCCAAGAATCTGCCGCACCCGCCGACCTTCGAGAAAAAGAATCCGTCGGATGCCTTGCTGATGACGATTGCCGTCTATGCCGACAACATGCCGATCGGTCAGGTCGACGACTATGTCGAGAATTTTCTGACGCCTGAAATTGCGCGCGTGCGCGGCGTAGGCGCGATCGATTATCACGGCCGCCAGAAACCCGCGGTGCGGATTCAAATGGATCCGAACCGGGTGGCGACGATGGGGCTGACGATGGAAGACGTGCGGCAGCGGATTGTCGAAGCGACTGCCAATAGTCCGAAGGGGACCTTGAGCGGAACCCGGCAGTCAATCACGCTAGACACCAACGATCAGCTCAGCGAAGCGGCGCAATATGGCGCCGTTGCATTGGCGTCGCGCAACGGTGCAACGGTCAAAGTGCGGGATGCGGGCGTGGTCGTTACCAGCGTGGAAGATGTCAAGCAGAGCGCCTGGCTAGGCCAGCATCAAGCGGTATTGATCGATGTGCACAAGCAGATCGGATTCAACGTTAACGCCACCGTTGCCAAAATCAAAGAGGTGTTGCCCACGCTTGAGCGCAATCTCCCGCCTTCGTTGCACCTGGTGCTGTTGGGTGATCGTACCCAGACCATACGCTCATCCGTCAGCGACGTGCAATTCACGCTTATCCTGACTTGCCTGCTGGTGGTGTTCGTCGTCTACCTTTTCCTCGGCAGCGTGCGCGCAACCCTGATTCCCGCAATCGTCATTCCGCTGTCGCTGTTCGGCACTATGGCGGCCATGTATGGATTAGGCTACACGCTGGACAACGTTTCTCTGATGGCGCTCACCATTTCCATCGGCTTTGTGGTGGACGACGCAATCGTGATGCTGGAAAATATTCTGCGGCATGTAGAAGAGGGCATGGATCCCCAGGAAGCAGCGTTCAGGGGATCGCGTGAAATCGGCTTCACGATTTTTTCAATGACGATTTCCCTGGTGGCGGTATTCATACCGCTGCTGTTCATGGGCGGCGTCGTCGGCCGACTGTTCCGTGAATTTGCCGACACCGCCGCGATTGCCATCCTGATTTCCGGCGTGGTGTCGCTGACCCTGACGCCGGTATTGTGCGCCCGCTTCCTGAGCGTTCAAAGTGTCCACCGCGGATGGTTCCACCAGCGTTGCGAGAGCACGCTCGAACGCATGCGCCAGGGTTATGCTCGCGGCTTGCGGCTAGTGCTGCGACATCAGCGGATAACACTAGGCGTGATGCTGGCGACGCTGGTGGTGACGCTTGGCATCTACGTTTACATTCCCAAGGGGTTTTTCCCGCAGCAGGATAACGGCTTGATCGCCGGCGTTACAGAAGCGTCGCCCGATATTTCATATTCTGCGATGCTGCGCCAGATGCAATCGCTGGCGAACGTGGTCAGGCAAGATCAAGATATCCAGAACGTTTATTTCTGGATCGAAGGCGATCCATCGCTCAATGTGGGCCGCTTGCTGATCGATCTGAAGCCGTTTGAACAGCGCCGCGCCTCAGTATACGAAGTCATCGATCGCATCAATAAGCGGGTCAAGAATATTCCGGAAATCACGCTGCATATGCAAGCCCGCCAGGATTTGCAGATTGGCGCGCGCGTCAGCAAGACGCAATTCCAGTACACGCTGCGCGACGCCAACCTGGCCGAACTGCAGCTATGGACGCCGCGCATGCTGGCGGCGCTGCGAACCATTCCCCAGATTCGCGATGTCGAAGGAGATACCGAACCCACCGCGCCGCGTTTGCAAATTGCTCTTGATAGAGAGGCGATGGCGCGCCTGGGTGTCAGCACGCAAGCGGTGGACGACACCTTATATGACGCATTCGGCCAGCGCCAGGTGGCGAGTTTTTATACCCAGGTCCATGTCTACCGGGTGATCCTGGAAGTCGCCCCGCGCTTCCAGCTCGACGAAAGCGCGCTAGCGCGCATTTACGTGCCGTCGAAGAGCGGCGTGCCGGTGCTCCTGAGCGCTATCAGCAAGTTCGAACATTCAGCGGCGCCGCTGACGGTCAATCATGATGGCCAGTTTCCAGCGGCAACCTTGTCGTTCAACCTGGCTCCAGGACAAGCGCTTGGCGACGCCATCGACGCCATCAATGCGAAAGAGCGCTCGATTGCCAAGCCGGCAGGCCTGACCTCGATTTTTGCAGGCAGCGCGCAAGCTTTTCAAGAGTCGCTGGCAAATCAACCCTTCCTGATTTTGGCGGCATTGCTGGCAATCTTCATCGTTCTCGGCATGCTGTACGAAAGCGTTATCCATCCGATTACGATCATGTCGACCCTGCCTTCGGCCGGGATCGGCGGTTTGCTGGCCCTGATACTGCTGCACTACGACTTCTCTCTGGTGGCGCTGATCGGCGTCATGCTGCTGATCGGCATCGTTAAAAAGAATGGGATCATGATGGTTGACGTCGCCATCGTCGAAGAAGCCGGCGGCCTTGCGCCGGAAGAGGCGATCTATCGCGCCTGCCTGTTGCGCTTCAGGCCGATAATGATGACCACCATGGTGGCGCTGCTGGGCGCATTACCGCTGGCTCTGGGTACGGGCGCGGGATCGGAGCTGCGGCGGCCGCTGGGCATCGCCATGGTTGGCGGACTGCTGCTATCTCAAGTGCTGACCTTGTACACCACACCCGTCGTCTATTTATACATGGACAGGCTGGTGCAACGACTGCGTCGCAAGCGCACCGAGACGCCGCCTGAAGCAATTTGACAATTGTCTGGATTGCCGTCTAATTTCTTCAGCGTGGTCAGTGCCCAGGGCTGTACAAAGGTGCGAAGCATCGCACCTGTCGTCAATACCGGTTCTATCGCATTTCATCGCAAGCTAGGATCTACGCTGCTTCCCGGTCCGGTGAAATCGATGGCATCCCTGTGGCTCTTAACTCTGCTGGCGAAGGACAACATCGCGCCCTGTCCCATAAATCGCTGTAGTTCAGCGCAGCCAATATACTGCGGCTACCTGCCATACGTGCCTCGTACAATGTCGAGAACCATTGATCATTGAGAAATTCTTCAAACGGCCTGCCTCGACTTCGCACATCATTAGCCTCTTTGTGTCAAAGTACGTCGGGTAAGATGAGAGTTTTATTCCCTCATCCTCCGTTTCAGCTACGGAGAACTGTACGACTCATGCGTCAAATAAAAACTGCTTAATTAATGGAAAGGCTAATCGATGACTGCACACATTATCCGCACCCTTGAATCTTTGGATTACGAGTTCGTCTCTTCTGCAGTCGATGACTGGTGGGGCGGTCGTCCTGTTCGAGCATTAGTTCATCGCATATTTTTCGAACATTTAAACGCAACCAGTTTCGCCATAGGCCCATCGGACGCTGTCCAAGCATTTCTGATCGGCTTTGTATCGCAGTCTGATCCCAAAGTCGCATACATCCACTTCGTGGGCGTAAGTCCTGCTGTACGTGCCAGCGGCTTCGCCCGCATGCTCTACGAACATTTCTTCAAGGTGGTCAGCGCCCAGGGCTGCACAGAGGTGCGCAGCATCACATCTGTGGTCAATACCGGTTCTATCGCATTTCATCGCAAACTGGGATTTAGGCTTCTTCCCGGATCCGGTGAAATCGATGGCATCCCGGTGGCTCTTAATTATGCCGGCGAAGGACAACATCGCGTTCTATTCCATAAATCGCTGTAATTCAGCGCAGTCAACATACGGCGGCTACCTGCCATACCCGGCATCAATCACCAGCTCGTTGCCGCTGACAAAGCGGCTGGCGTCCGACACCAGATACAAGATCGCCGCCGCGACATCGGTGGCCGAACCGCTGCGGCCCAACATTTGCAGCTCGGCCCTGTCGCTCAATACCTGCGGCAGATCACCGCGCTCACGCATGGCTACCGCCAGCGCCGGCGGGCGCACCAGACTAGGGTGGATGGAATTGACGCGAACGTTGCGTGCGGCGTAACGCATGGCATTCAGGTTGGCCATGCGCAGTGCGGTTTTGGCGACATGATCGGCCGCCTCCTGGCGCTCATCATCCATATTGCACAGCGACAGCACATTGACGATGGAACCGCCGCCGGCCCGCTCCATGGCGGCCAGCACATGCTTGCTGCACAGGATGCTGCCTTTGACGTTGAGCTGCATCGCCCTCTCCCATTGCCTTAGCGGCAGCCCCTGCGCGGACGGATTGTCGGCATCGACGCCGGCGCTGTTGACCAGAATATCGATGCGGCCGAAATGCGCCTCGACAGCGGCGATCACTCTCTGCACCGCGTTGCCGTCGCTAACATCGAGTCGCCAGAATTTTGCTTTGGCTTGCCCGTCGTTGAGCAACCCGGTGATGATGCGCCCTTCTCTTTCCAGCCCATCCAGAATCGCCAACCGCGCACCGGCGGCGGAAAGCGCGCAGGCGATCTGCAGCGCCATGCCGCGTGCCGCACCGGTGATCAGCGCGACCTTGTTCTTGAGGGGGAAGTAGGTTGAAAGTTGGCTCATTTTGTTTTCCTTTTGATCTTCTGTGCAATTAATTGCGGACGGTTGTCTCAAAGAGAGGTCTTAAATAGATGAGTAGTAACTGATGTGAACGCGAGAATTAGTACGGCGGAATTAATCAATCATGGCCGGGTCTTCTTCTTTGTCGGCAGGCCGTCCTGTGGATTGGGATAAATCACAGGATTCAAAATATGTGGTGTGTAAGTGAACCCGGTTTCTTTGGCTAGCCAGATGGTTCGCTCGGCGGGTAGTTTTGTCCGCCACTTCGTGACGGCCCATGAGGTTTTCAATCCTGCACGTTTAGCGACCGCTTTGTCGCCGCCAAGATGATCGATTGCTTCGGAAACCGGGTTAGAGATGGGGGGTTGTGCCATTTGATGTAGGTTCAAAGTAGAGTATTTGAACTGATATTACTACTTTAAGTAGTTTTTGACAACTACTTAAAATTGCGGTGACACAACTATAAGTTTTGCCTATTCTGCTACCTATGGTAGACAGCAAAGAATCCAAAGGTATGCCGGGCAAATATCCGGGTTTCGCCAGCCGCGTTCAAGCAGCTATGAAAGACCACGCCATTACGGTGGCTGACATAAAAACCAAATTATCGATCAGTTATGAAATGGCACGCCGCTATACACATGGTCAGGCGATGCCGCGCCAAGACAAAATTGTGTTGCTAGCTGAACTTCTGAAGTCATCACCCGCAAAGTTGCAGTTCGGCGAGAGCGAAATGGCGGCTGAACGAAAAAGCAATGCCAATAAATTTGCGCTGCCGCAAGGGATGGGCGACAAAGCAATGATTGATGTAAGCGACCTAACTAAGCTAATTGACCTATTTGCTAAATCAACTCCCCGAGGCCGCTCATCTATTCTTGATATGGCATCTCGTGTCGAAAAGATTGTTGTTAGACGTAAGAATGCGATGAAAGACAAGCCTCGATGAGATCATCACTCCGTGTATTCACTAAACACCCGGTTACAAAACATGTGAGTTCAACTCCGTTAATGCGTAGAACAACTTCTTCTTCCACATCGTCGCTTAAACGCTTTATCTGCGCTGTGTAATTCATGGTATTGGACTTATTAATTTATCGAGACTGCCGTTATTTAGCGTCTTCTAAAAGCTGTTTCCGCTTTCAGTATGGATAGTCTCGACACATCGACAGCATGTACCCTATTTCTGCATTTTTTTTTCTATTTCTAAAAATTTATCCGCTAATACATCTGTTCGCTTTGGAAATAAACGAATGAAAATTTTTTCATACCAAGGAAGTACGAACTGTTTGTCATAGTTAGCCCAAGCAGCCTTTGACGATGGAATAACAACTTCTAAGATATATCTGCCATTTTCATCTTCGTATAAGCTATAAGTCCAATCTACTTGACGAATGACTTTCATTTTCCGCTCCCACTAACTGGAGATGGATTTACAGATTTGACCGGAACCGAGTTAATGGTGATTTCCGGTGCACTTCCAGGCGTATATCCACCGCGCATAAATTGAGAATTTGCTCCACCCTCTAATCCGGAAGGGAGACGTGGATTGAATTGTAATGGATTGGGAATGTCGATTCTTACTAGCGGACCGTTCCAATATTGAGGTTCAATACCGAGTTGCTGTTTAATCAATGTGTTATTTCCTTGTGTTTCGGCAAGCAATTTATTTATATATTGGTTTGTTGAAACAAACAATCCATCTGGTCGCCCAACATTCGCATATTTTCCAAAACTTTCCGCCGGCGCTAATAAAGACGCGCCCCCCTGGAATTGTCCAAAATGTTCAGCTATATCTACGATACTGCCATCGCGATAAAAATTACCTTCAACTCTTGCACCATTTACGAAAGAAACTGTTTTACCTATAGCCATTGCGCTACCCGAAGCAGCAAACTGCTCGGTCGCCAAGTATTTGGCCCCGTTGATCGCCGCGACGGTTAGATCAAAAGCCCCTAGCGCCATCAGCGCCCATTGCTCGGGATAGACACCTTCTAGCCCCTGCGCCCTGCTCCTCGCATAATGAAATACCTGATCAACGGCCAGCCAATCCGGATTCTTGGAACAATCCGATGGAGCCTGGCAGATTTTTGTTTCAATAGCATCCAGCTGATTCGCCAATTTTTCGGCTGGTGTACCCGAAATCTCTTTCAGCGCATCCTTGACGTTAGCTAGTTCTTTGTTACGACGATCATCTTCCGCTTGCAAATTACCGAGCTGTTTACACGCGTCATCACTTTTACTTACAAAACAACCATACGAAAGTTCCTTCTCTTTCTGTTTCTCTTTTTTTGATAACCAGTTGTTCGTCACCGCATTCGCGGCAATACTCGCACCTACATTGGCATCGAGCGCCGAGCCACCCGTTGCCCCAGCCACCAGTGCGCCCACTGCCGTCGATAAGGCAATCACCGTATTGATCTGATTGGTGTCTAATTTTTCAGGATGGAAGGTGCCATCGGCATCATAGGCAGTCGGATACAACTCACGAGTCAGCACCTGTGCGGCAAGTTCGCCTGATGCGCCTGCACCGGCCCCGGCTGCGGCGCTGCTGCCATTGGCGGCGGCGAGAATAGCACCCAGTACGGCGTGAGTGAGGACCTGCGCCGTCTGGTTTTCATGGCCGGGTTGCGCGAAATAATCCCCTATCGCGTTGGCCACATACGGCGCGCTGGCATTAGCCGCAAGCTGACCAGCCCCTTGACCGGCAACACCGCCGACTAAGATCCCTGTCACGACTTTCAAGGCGCGACTATTGCTGCCCGTCGGTCCCCAGCTATCCGCTGTTGCCTTTGCATCGTTGTACGCCAGTTGTGCGTTGTTGCGGTTTTCGGTGGCGAGATTGAGCGCTTGCTGGGCATCCGCCTTTTGCTGTTCCGTGCTGTCTTTATTGTCCAGAACGGCTTGCGCATTTCCTATGTCGGCATCGGCGCTTTTGACCTTTGCATCCGCTTGCTGGGCTTGCTTGTTCGCTGCCTGACCTAAATCGTTGCCGATCTGCGCGCTGGTAGCAATCACGGTGTTGGCGGCGGCTGCCATGGCCTGCTGATTGTTCATGACATTCTTCAGGTCAGGCAAGGGCGCGATGGCGGTATGGGCCGTCGCCAGATCGGTGTGCGCGCCCAAGCCGGCCGCACTTGTCATGCGCTGGCCGCCAATCGTGATGTTGCCGTCGGTGAGGGTGCCGTAAGTGGTAGAGCTGGCACTGCCGCTCTCCAACAATGGAATGCCGGGAGTGACGTTCGGATTGCTGGCGCCGGTGCTGGTTTGCGCTGGCGCCTCGCCTTTGCTATTGCCGTTGCTGCTACCACCGCTCACGCCACCCGACATACTCACCGTGTCTGCCGAGTAATCCATCTTATTGGTGAGATTCTCAAACGTGATGGACTTGGCCGTCAGATCGGACTTGCCAGCATTGCTGCTGGCAATCGCACCGCCCTTCAAGGCCACCGTATCGGCCGTAACGTGATAACCGCCATTGCCGGCAAACAGGCCTGACTGCTGATTGACAGCGTTGCTGCTGCCGTTGGCCGTCGATTGCCCCACGTTGCCCGAGGCCTCCCACGCCGTGCCGAAGGAGATCTGTACCCGCCCGCCCACACTGCTTTGTTCGTTGTGCTGGACGCTGGTATCTTGCACCGATTCAATCGCCAACTTGCCGCCGACATCGGCATTGATCGTATCGGCTTTGACAGTCGCGCCCTTCAACGTCGTGTCGCCTTGGGATTTTAAGGTGACGGTGTCGCCGCTCAACTGCGTGTTGCTGTTGGTCGTGGCGCTATTGTTGTAATTGCCATTGCCGACGTTGGCACTGACATAGGCATAGAAACCCGTTTTCGCACCGACCTCATACCCCACGCCCACTTCGACACCCGCGCTATGATTGCTGCCGCTGCTCGTCGCGGTGCTCTGCCCGGCATCGAGCAGGATGTTGCGGGCCGAATCCAGTGTCAAGGTTTTACCTGGCACATCCCCAGCGGCGATATGCGCGCCGGTGGCGTGGATATCGCCTGCGGTGCTGGTCAGGCTGACGTTGCCGCCCCCCTGGACACTGCTGCCCTGGGCCTGGTTATAACTGCTGCGATCCTGGCTATTGGCGCTGGCAAAGCCGACACCGACTTCGGCTTTCAGCAATTCACCGCTCCCGGCCCCGCCTGCAACGGCATTGGCGGCGCTGGCAATTTGATACCCGTTCGCTGCCGCTGCCAGTCCTTGCATGGCTTGCAGGCGGCCATCCGATTTCTTCGCATTCTCCAGATTGTTGCCAAGATCGATCAGCGGCGAACTGACTCTGGCAAACGCGCCTATTTTCAGATCAGCACTGCTCTGATCGCTACTGCCTGTGTTGGCGGCAGTATTGATATCGATGGATTTGGCGACGATGTTGATATCGTTCTTGGCCAGCACATTGCTCGCCGTCTGGGTGTATTTGTCGCCCGCGCTGAGGCTGACATTGCCTTGCAGGCTGCCGACATTGCTGGCGACCTGGGTGATAGCGGTATCG
This sequence comes from Collimonas silvisoli, assembly GCF_018305005.1. Lineage (GTDB taxonomy): Bacteria > Pseudomonadota > Gammaproteobacteria > Burkholderiales > Burkholderiaceae_D > Collimonas > Collimonas silvisoli. Next base: position 34 of record NZ_JAGQEG010000038.1, on the reverse strand, counting down.
TTCGCGTGGTTCTTCTCTGAATGGTAGCCGGCAA
>NZ_JAGQEG010000037.1 GCF_018305005.1 Collimonas silvisoli | reverse complement strand
CAAAATATTTATAAGCACGGCCTGTCATTGGCCAATGCCGCGAAGATTGATTAGGACAGCTGCCTTGTCTGGACGGATGAACGCAGAGCCTATGGCGAGACCCGTCAATGTGGCTTGGGAACAATTGGCAACCGAGTGTATTACGTTGCCTTTGTTGATCGCAACGAGATGCGTAGAGTTATCAGTTTGAGAAAGGCTAATTTAAGAGAGGTGAAATGCTATGTCGAACAAACGTAAAATTGTGATGCCCACAGCCGAAGAAGATGCGGCTATCACAGCTGCGGCATTGAGCGATCCTGATGCTTTGCCATTAACCGATACGCAACTGCGCCAATTGAAGCCGCTGCGCCCACGTGGCCGCCCGGCCGGAAGTGGCACAAAAATTCAGGTGACCATGCGCATTGATGAGGATGTGCTGGAAGCCTTCAAGACTGGCGGGGACGGCTGGCAAACCAGGATGAACGGTGCACTGCGTGAGTGGCTGCAAACGCACCGCTAAGTTGAATAGCTCTCAAACGGATCAATCTTCGCACCTAACACGGAGCGCAGCCTTTCCCGGAATAGACTGAAAACTTCCCAGATGTCGGTCCAGCCTTACCGACCGCCATACCCTGCGTCAATCACCAGCTCGCTGCCGCTGACAAAGCGGCTCGCGTCCGACACCAGATACAAGATCGCCGCCGCCACATCGGTCGCCGAACCACTCCCCCTCAGCATCTGCCGCTCGGCCCGGTCGGTCAGCATCTGCGTCAGTTCGCCAGCCTCTCGCATCGCTTCCGCCAGCTTAGGCGGGCGGAGGAAGCCGGGTTGAATAGAATTAATACGGATATTGCACGAGGCGTAGCGCTGGGCATTCAGCCCGGCCAGATGCAGTGCCTCTGTCGATGCCTCATCAGTCCGGTCTTGGCGGCCCTCGGCCAGGTTGTATAGCGACAGCACATTGACGATGGAGCCGCCGCCAACCCGCACCATCGCCGCCAGCACATGCTTGGTACAGACGATGCCGCCGTTGAGGTTGAGTTGCGCCGCCCTCTCCCATTGCCGTATCGGCAGCTCCGGCGCGGACGGATGATCGACATCGATGCCGGCGCTGTTGATCAGGATGTCGATGCGGCCGAAATGGGCCTCAACCGCAGCCATCGTTCGCTGCACCGCGTTGTTGTCGCTGACATCTAGTTGCCAGAAGCGGGCGCGGTCTTGAGCGCCGCCAAGCATTCTGGCGACAGCGCGACCTTCCTGCACGCGTGCGTCCAGAATCGCCAGCCGGGCGTCGGCGGCGGACAGAGCACCGGCGATATGCAAAGCCATGCCGCGTGCTGCGCCGGTGATTACGGCGACTTTGTTTTTGAGGGGGAAGTAAGCGTTGAGTTTGCTCATGCTGACAGCACCTTTGAAATGTTTGAAATCAAATACTAAGCATTCCTTAGTGTAACGTCAATCAAAAACTAAGACTATCTTAGTTTTTGAGGCACAGAATGTCGCTAGCAAAACGGCTAAAAGAGGCTAGGTTAGAGGCCGGCTTATCCCAAGAACGGCTAGGCGTAGTCGCGGGAATCGACGAGATGTCGGCAAGCGCCAGAATGAATCAGTATGAGCGCGGGAAACATGTCCCGGATCTTTCCATGGTGGAGCGTCTTGCTTCTGTACTGAATGTGCCGGCCGCATATTTCTATGCGGCGGATGATGATCTCGCCAAATTATTGATGATGTTTCATCGCTTGAAGCAAGCCGACAAAAAGCGCGTGCTCGCTGCAGTTGAAGATATTTACGACAATTAATTTTGATGCATAACAATGAGCAATCCGCTCGAATTGCTGATTGCATACTCCCCTATTTTTTCCAGTCCCGCACCGGCAACATCACAAATTTTTCGGATCAGATCAAGCCACGCTCAGCTCGATATGCTTGCCAAGGGCGCTCATTGCGTCGGAAATTCTATCGATCTTGGTCGTGTGGTGCAGGTCGATCAGGCGGTTCACTTCCTGCTTCGTTGTAGCCATGCGAAGAGCGAGGTCAGTCGGCCGTATTTGTTGGGCCAGCATTTCATTGAGCAGCAACACCTTGGCAGCCACACTAAGTGGCAACTGAATAAGCCGTTCCCCATTTTTTGCCTTTGAAGGTAACGGCACTTGGCGCTTATCCTCGAAATAGAAATCCATCGCAGTAAGAAGACCGTCGGCGGCCATTTCGAGGGCTTCGGCTTCTGTATCGCCTTGGGTGATTGCTTCCGGAATATCGCGAAAGGTTACAACAAAGCCGCCGGCTTCTTCGTCGGGTGTAAATGTCGCGGGGTATTTCATGGTCGCTCCTAATATTGGTGCGGTGAAGCAGTCCTGAGACTAGACCCTTTCGGGGCTATCTCACTTTAAGTTAAGTTGTTTTTTGATTCCTTCGACAGTCCCTTTTTTCATTTCCTTGCCAGGGTGCCTACCGATAATGGTTGCTTTGCCGTTGAGATAGACTTTTGTGTGACCTGCCCCCTCCTTAAAAGTCGCCCCCTGTTGCGTCAACCACCTAACAAATTCACTCTGTTTCACCGCGCATCCTTTGTCTCAGCGATTCCAATATAACCAAAATTGATTACCAAGACAATGGAATAAATAATCAATTTTGATTACCAAGCCACTTATCAAAGTGCTCAATGCTAATCATTTCTTAGCGAACATGAATAAAATATCGAGACTATTTTAGTGTTTAGAGTTAAGAATGTCGCCAGCAAAAAAGCTTAAAAGTGTGAGATTAGAGGGCGGTTTGTCCCAGGAACGACTAGCCGTAGTCGCGGGAATCGACGAGATGTCGACAAACGCCAAGATGAATCACAATGAGCAATTCGCTTGGAATTTCTCATCGAGACTACCACTACAAACTCTGTCATCCCCGCGAACGCGGGGATCCAAGTTGGTGATTAAAATGGATTCCCGCGTTCGCGGGAATGACGCAACAGGCTTTATTCGAGGTCGCCTTGAGCGCTTCCTTGTTTTTATCAGCCCCGCGCCGGCAATACCTTGCCGTTGACCACACCAAACCCCACGCGATAACCGTCGCCCTGGCACCAGCCCGTCATCCCCACTTCATCGCCATCCTGAATAAAACTGCGCTGGCTGCCATCCGCCAAGGTCAGCGGATTTTTTCCGTTCCATGTCAGCTCCAGCAAGCTGCCGAAAGCGTCCGGCGTGCTGCCGCTGATGGTGCCTGAACCCATCAAGTCGCCGATGCGGGTGTTGCAGCCGGATACCGTGTGGTGCGTCAATTGCTGCACCATGGTCCAGTACATGGCTTTGAAATTGGTGCGGCAGATGGTTTGTGCTGCGGCGCTTGCGCCGGGCTTGAGCGAGACTTCCAGCGTGATGTCGTAGCCGTTCTTGCCGCTTTGCTGCAAATACGGCAGCGGCTCCGGTTGTTGCGCCGGGCTGGCGACGCGGAACGGTTCGAGTGCGTCCATGGTGACTACCCAGGGCGAGATGGAGGTGGCAAACGATTTGCTGTTGAACGGGCCGAGCGGCACGTATTCCCACTGTTGCAGATCGCGGGCGCTCCAGTCGTTGAGCAGGACCATGCCGAAAATATGCTGTTCCGCGTTGGCGATATCGATTGGTTCGCCCAGTGCGTTCGGCTGGCCGATGATGAAGCCGGTTTCCAGTTCGAAATCGAGCTTGCGGCAAGCGCCAAAGACCGGTGCATCGGCGTCCGGCAGTTTCAACTGGCCGTTAGGACGCTGCACCGGCGTGCCGCTGACTACTACCGAACTGGCGCGGCCGTTGTAGCCGATCGGGATGTGCAGCCAGTTCGGCAGCAGCGCATTGGCCGGATCGCGGAACATGGAGCCGACATTGGTGGCGTGTTCTTTCGATGAGTAGAAATCGGTATAGCCTGGAATTTCCAGCGGCAGATGCAGGTTGGCTTGATCCTGGGCGACGAATACCTTGGCGCGCAGCGCCTGGTTATCGCGCAGTTGCAGATTGTCGTCGCGCAGCAGTTCGCTGATGGCGGCGCGGGTGCTGCGCCAAGTTGCGCGGCCCAGTGCGATGAACGGATTCAGGCTGGCCTGGCGGAATATCTCGGGGCTGACGTTCAGCAAACCGGCTTCGGCTAACGCAGCCAGGTCGACGATCTGATCGCCGATCGCGACGCCGACTCTTGGCGCGGGATTAGCGGCGTTGCTGAATACGCCGAAGGGCAAATTCTGGATAGGAAAATGCGACTCCGGCGGAGTCGGGATGAATGATTTCAGTGCGGGATCGTTAGCTTGCATCATGTCTTGTCTCTCATGTCTTATCTCTCATTTCTTGCTTCATTAGGGTTGACCGTTGAAATTCTTTTGCAGGCCGTGCCAGCACTGCAGATAGTCTTGTTGCAGATGCGGCGTCGCCAGTGCATAAGGCGTGGGATGAATCACGTAGCGGCTTTCAAACATGAAGGCCATTGTATTGTCGATGCGGTGCGGCGCCAATGCTGCATTGGATGCCTTGTCGAAAGTGGCGGCGTCCGGGCCGTGGCCGCTCATGCAATTGTGCAGGCTGCCGCCGCCGGGTGTGAAGCCGTCGGCCTTGGCGTCGTAGGCGCCTTCGATCAGCCCCATGTATTCGCTCATGATGTTGCGGTGGAACCATGGCGGCCGGAAGGTATGTTCGGCCACCATCCAGCGCGGCGGGAAAATCACGAAATCGACATTGGCGGTGCCGGCCGTATCCGAGGGCGAAGTCAGCACCGTGAAGATGGATGGATCGGGATGATCGTAGCTGACGGTGTTGATGGTGTTGAACAAGCTCAGATCGTATTTGTAGGGCACGTAATTGCCATGCCAGGCCACCACGTCCAGCGGCGAATGATCGATGCGCGCCGCCCATAGCTGGCCGCCGAATTTGGCCAGCAGCTGGAACTCTCCTTCGCGATCTTCATAGGCCGCTACCGGCGTCTGGAAATCGCGGGCATTGGCGAGGCCGTTGGCGCCGATCGGGCCCAGCTCCGGCAGTTGGAAAGCAGCGCCGTAGTTTTCGCAGATATAGCCGCGCGCGCTACCGTCCGGCAGTTCGATGCGGAAGCGCATGCCGCGTGGAATCACCACGATTTCGCCGGGCTTGACTTCCAGCACGCCGAGTTCGGTCCTGGCCAGCAAACGTCCTTGCTGCGGCACGATCAGCAATTCGCCGTCGGCATCGTAAAAGAAGCGGTCGTGCATGGAGCGGTTTGCCACGTACAGATGAATCGCAATCCCCACCTGGGCGGCAGCCTCGCCGTTGCCGGCGAAGGTGACAATGCCATCGATAAAATCGGTGGGCTGATCGTCGGCCGGGAGTGGCAGCGGATTCCAGCGCAGCTGGTCGGGCGGCGTATCGATCTGGGTGAACGGGCCGCTGGCCAGCAGAGGCTGCGGGGATTTTTCAAACGCATGGTGCATCGCGCCGGGCCGGATGCGATACAGCCAGGAACGCCGGTTGTGCGCGCGCGGCGCGGTAAATGCGGTGCCGGACAATTGTTCCGCATACAGGCCGTAGGGTGCTTTCTGCGGTGAATTCTGAGTGGCGGGCAAGGCGCCGGGCAAGGCTTCGCTGGCGAAGTCATTGCAGAATCCGGATTGATAACGGAGCATGTTTTCCATGGGTCTTATCCTTGGTTCAAGTTCTGATCTTAAGCTTAATGGGCAATGACGGCTTGCGCTTTGCTACGCTGAGAAGTCTCTTGCATCAACATCAGCATCACTGCCGATACCAGCGCCGGCACCGCGCCCAGGGTAAAGCCGCAGGAAACCAGCATCATCAAGGTGACCCGCTTGCGCACTGGACTGTATTCGCCGGCCAGCGCCATCGCGTTGGGCATGATCGCGCCCAGCCCGAGGCCGGTCACAAAACGCAAGACAATCAACTGCTGCACCGTGGCGGCCAGCGGCGTCAGCAGCATGCAGGCGGCGAAGAACAAGGTGGCGGCAATCAGCACCGGGCGGCGGCCGATGCGGTCGGCCAGGATGCTGAAACAGAGCGAACCCAGCAGCATGCCGAACAAGCCGGCGCCGAACACCGGCCCCAGGTTGGCTTTGGCGATGCCCCATTCCTGGATGATGGCGGGCGCCACATAACCCATGGCCTGGACGTCGAAGCCGTCGATAATCAGGCAGATGGCGCACAGGGTCAGCATGACGATCTGGAAGCCGCCGATGCGGCTGCGGTCGATCAGGGCTGGGATATCTATGGGGCTGCCGCTGTTCGTTCTATTTTTGCTATTTGTGCTATTCGTCCCAATGGCCATGCGTGTCTCCGGATAGATGTTGGCGTCGTATCAATACGATCTGGTTTGGGCATTATCATCCTTTTTAATATCCGGAAAAATAGGCAATAATTAAAATCATTTTTTAAGCAATCTAAACAATATAAAATCGTCACCATGGACCGGCTCGAATCGTTAAGGGTATTTTGCCAAGTGGTAGAACTGAACAGCTTCAGCCGCGCCGCTGAACAGCTGGAGATGTCGAACGCCACCATCACCAATCATATCGCCGCCCTGGAACGGCATTTCGGCGTGCGCCTGCTGAACCGCACCACCCGCAAGATTTCCCTGACCGACGACGGCCATAGCTGTTATCAGCGCGCCCAGCGCTTGCTGGGCGATATGACTGAACTGGAAGATGCGCTGCAGGGCCGGCGCGTAACGCCGCAGGGCATCTTGCGGGTCGACGTGCCGACCGTGATTGCGCGGATTTACCTGGCGCCGGCGCTGGCGCGCTTTGCGGCGCTGTATCCGGAACTGTCGATCAGGTTGAACGTGGGCGACCGCATGGTCGATATGGTGGAGGGGCGCGGCGATGTCTGGATCCGCATCGGCGAGCTGAAGGATTCCAGCATGGTGGCGCGGCGCATCTATCAGACCCGCAACCTGTGCTGCGCCTCGCCCGATTTTCTGGCGCGCCACGGAACTCCGCAGACGCCGCAGGAACTAAGCAACTTCCGTTGCCTGGCTTTCATTCACCCCAACAGCGGCCAGAATGTGCCGTGGACCTTCAGCAAAGGCAAGCAGCAGCTAAGCTGGGCGCCGCCCGGCAATATCGCCATCAACCACGCCGAAACGCTGATCCATGCAGCCGCCAGCGGCGCCGGCATCGTGCAGTTGCTGACGCTCTCGCTCAATCCGCAGATTCGCGACGGCCTCTTAGTACCGGTGCTGGCGGACTGGGCCACGCCGGGGCCGCCGGTCTCGGTGGTGTATCACCAGAGCCATCAGTTGTCGGCCAAGGTACGGGTATTTGTCGATTTCGTTACAGAGCTGTTTGCCGCTATCGATTAGAGTTTCGCTTGATATCGTTGCAAATCGCGTTGCACATCGTTGCATCCACGTTTTATTTTTCAGCCAGGAGAAGTCATGCATTGGGTCTATCTGTTGATCGCCATCGTTGCCGAAGTAATCGCCACCAGCGCCTTGAAAGCCAGCGCCGAATTCACGCGGCTGCTGCCGTCGATTGTGGTGGTGGCGGGTTATCTGACTGCTTTCTATTTCCTGTCGCTCACCTTGCGCACCTTGCCGGTAGCGATCGTGTACGCGATGTGGTCCGGCATCGGGATTGCGCTGATTGCCCTGGTCGGCTGGCTGGTCCTGAAGCAAAGCCTGGATGCGGCGGCGCTGGCCGGCATCGGCCTGATCGTCTCAGGCGTGCTGGTGCTGAACGTTTTCTCGAAATCAGTGGCGCATTAAAGCAACGCAGCTTTCATGACTGCCACAGCGGCGGCTCGTCCATCAGCGCGATTTGCTCGCGCAGTTCCAGCACCCGGTCCTGCCAGTAGCGCTGGGTGTTGAACCAGGGGAAGGCCACGGCGAAAGCCGGGTCGTCCCAGCGCCGCGCTATCCAGGCGGCGTAATGGATCAGACGCAGGGTACGCAGGGCTTCGATCAGGTACAGCTCGCGGGTATCGAAATCGCAGAAATCTTCGTAACCGGCCAGTAAAGAACCCATCTGCTGCACCATATCCCGGCGCTCGCCGGATAACAGCATCCACAGATCCTGCACCGCCGGCCCCATGCGGCTATCGTCGAAATCGACGAAGTGCGGGCCGGCGTCGGTCCACAATACATTGCTGCCGTGGCAATCGCCATGCAGGCGCAAGGCGCCGACGCTGCCGGCGCGCTCGAAACAACGGCGCACGCCTTGCAAGGCCTGGCTCACGGTGCTGCGATAAGCCTCCAGCAAATCCTCCGGCACAAAACCGTTGGCCAGCAGGAATGCGCTAGGTTCTTCGCCAAAACTGACGATATCCAGCGTCGGCCGGTGTTGATAATTGCTGAGCGCGCCGACTGCATGGATCCGGCCCAGGAAACGGCCCAGCCATTCCAGCGTGGCGCTGTCTTCCAGTTCCGGTGCGCGGCCGCCGTGGCGCGGAAATACGGCAAAACGAAAGCAGTCGAACTGATGCAGGGTGTTGCCGTCTTGCGTCGCCCATGCCGCCACCACCGGGATTTCCCGTTCGACCAGCTCCTGCACGAAACCGTGCTCTTCCAGGATGGCGGCGTCGCTCCAGCGTTGCGGCCGGTAGAATTTGGCCACCAGCGGCGGCCCTTGCTCCATGCCGATCTGGTACACACGGTTTTCATAGCTGTTGAGCGCCAGCAGGCGACCATCGCCGTGCAGGCCGATGCTATCGAGCGCGTCGAGTACGGTATCGGGGGTCAGGGAAGAGAATGATGCGGGGCTTGGAATCGTCATGTCGGCTATTGTAAGCGCCAGCGGCTTGCTTATAGCATCCTTATCAAATGCCAACTTGGCGTACAGCGCTCTGATGTTCATATAAGATAATCTGTTCCGGTGGTTGAGTAGCCAACTAAGTAGCCAGCCGAGCTCTGTATCGCTGCTCTGCCGCAGCTTAATGTAGACTTCCACAGGATAAATGATTGCCTGCAGACAAGCATTTCGAATATTTTGCTGTGCAAGCGCATTTCAATCGTAAAATCCGTATCCCCAAAATTTAAGCGGCCATCTCCATGAATCTCGACGAACCCCTCTCAGACAAAGAATTTGACGAATTGGACGATTTCTTGTTGTCCGATCGCTGTGCTGAAGACAGCATGACCATGGATACCCTGCACGGCTACCTGACGGCGCTGGTGGTTGGCCCGGAACAGGTTTTGCTGGGCGAATGGCTGCCGCATGTGTGGGGGCCGTCGCTGAAAGATGCGCCGAAATTCAAGTCTGACAAGGAATATGAAAAGATCGTCGGCCTGATTGCACGCTACATGAATGAAATCGCGGTCACGCTGGAAGTCGCGCCGAAAGAATACGAACCCCTGTTTTGCGAACATGAGCACGAAGGCAAGACCCTGCTCGACGGCGAAGCCTGGACCTGGGGTTTCTGGGAAGGCATCAACCTGCGCGCCAAAGCCTGGGAACCGATCTGGCACTCCAACCTGGCGACGGTGGTGCGGCCGATCTACTTGCTAGGCGCGGAAGAGTTGGAAGAAGAGGAAATGGCGCTGCGCGAAGATCCGGTGCAACGCCACAAGCTGGCGGTGGAAGTGGAAGCGGCTATTCCGGAAATCTACCGCTACTGGCTGCCGCATCGTAAATCGGCAGTCACCACGATCCAGCGCGACAAGCCGAAAGTCGGCCGCAATGACGAATGCATCTGCGGCAGCGGCAAGAAATTCAAGAAATGCTGCGGTATCGATTCCAGCGAAGACTGAGTAAGGGAGCCGGGGAATAATTGCGCAACGCACATCCCCCGGCGCGCCATCATTCCTTGATGAAATGCTCGCGGTAATAGCGCAGTTCTTCAATCGATTCGATGATGTCAGCCAACGCAGTATGCTTTTGATGCTTCTTGAAACCACTGGCCAGTTCAGGTTTCCAGCGGCGGCATAGTTCCTTCAAGGTGGATACATCCAGGTTGCGGTAGTGGAAAAACGCTTCCAGCTTGGGCATGCCGCGCGCCATGAAGCGGCGATCCTGGCAAATCGTGTTGCCGCACATGGGCGACTTGCCGTTCGGCACATATTTCTTCAGGAACTCGATCAAGGCCAGTTCGGCCTCGCTTTCGGTAACGGTCGAGTTTTTCACCTTTTCGATCAACCCGGAACGGCCGTGGGTACCCTTGTTCCAGGCATCCATGCCGTCCATGATCTCGTCCGGTTGGTGAATCGCAAACACCGGCCCTTCCGCCAGGATATTCAGTTGCGGATCGGTGATCACCACCGCGATTTCAATAATACGGTCGCTGTCCGGATTGAGCCCGGTCATTTCCATATCGACCCAGATCAGGTTGAATTCGTTAGGCCGCACCGGCGCCGCGGGGGTTGGCGCGGCTGCGGTGGTAGCAGCGGTGGCAGTAGATACATCGGCGGCTTGTGACATAATTGTTCTCTTAGTTAATTTAAGCGGTTTTTTGCGGTGTTTCTCTTGAAACTTGCCGCAAAGCGCCTCCAAGAACCGTAGCGAGCAGCCCAAGGTCTGGTTAAGAAGCGCAGCTGTACTTCGGTACAGCGAGCATCGCAGGCCAGAGATTGGGCAGCGCAGTAGGTTCTTGGGGGCGCCATCGGAAGGTATTTTCTCACATAGGGACTTCATGTCTTCATTTGCATTTTCAGTTTTGTTTGTAGTTTTCCTGGCGATCACCCTGGTCGTGCGCTTCTGGCTGAGTTCACGCCAGATCCGCCATGTGCTGGCTCACCGCAGCGCGGTGCCGGCCGAATTCGCCGAAAAAATCCCTTTGGCGGCGCATCAGCGTGCTGCCGACTACACCGTTGCCAAGACCAAATTCGGTCTGATTTCCATGTTTGTGAGCGCCGTCGTCCTGATCGGGTTCACGCTGCTGGGCGGTTTGCAGTGGCTTTCCAGCATCATATTCAACTGGGCCGGCCCCGGCATGGTCTATCAACTTAGCTTGCTGGTGGCGTTCGTCGCCATTTCCGGCGTGATCGACCTGCCTCTGGATTATTACAAACAGTTCGTGCTGGAGGCCCGTTTCGGTTTTAACAAGATGACGCTCCGGCTGTTTCTTACCGACATGCTGAAAAACACCTTGATCGGCGCCGCCATCGGCTTGCCGCTGATCTGGGTAGTATTGCTGTTGATGGCAAAATCGGGCGATCTCTGGTGGTTTTACGCCTGGCTGGTATTCAGCGTTTTCCAGCTGCTGATGCTGGTGCTCTACCCGACCGTGATCGCGCCGCTGTTCAATAAATTCACGCCGCTCACCGACGATAGCCTGCGCGACCGCATCGAAGGCTTGATGAAACGGGTCGGTTTCGCTTCCAAGGGTTTGTTCGTGATGGACGGCTCCAAGCGCAGCGCCCATGGCAATGCCTATTTCTCGGGCTTCGGCGCCGGCAAGCGGATTGTCTTTTTCGACACCCTGCTGGCGCGCCTGGCGCCGCATGAAATCGAAGCGGTGCTGGCGCATGAACTGGGCCATTTCAAGCTCAAACACATTGCCAAGCGCATCGTCGTGATGTTTGCGATTTCGCTGGCTTTCCTGGCTTTGCTCGGCTACCTGAAACAGCAACTCTGGTTTTACACCGGCCTCGGCGTCAACCCGCTGTTGCTGGCCGATCTCAGCAACAACGATGCAATGGCGCTGATCCTGTTCATGCTGGCGCTGCCGATCTTTACTTTCCTGCTGTCGCCGCTGGCGTCGATCAGCTCGCGCAAACACGAATTCGAAGCCGATGCCTTTGCCGCCCAATACACCGACGCCAACGATCTGGTGGCGGCGCTGGTCAAGCTGTATGAAGACAATGCCTCGACCCTGACGCCTGATCCTCTGCATTCGGCGTTCTACGATTCGCACCCGCCGGCCTCGGTGCGCATCAGTAAGTTGACAAATAAGTTGACGGCGGCCCATGGCTGATCACAACAAGCAGCACGGCAACCAGGCCGGCAGCGGCCTGGTGATTGCCGCTCACGGCCGCCACTATCTGGTGCAAGCCAGGATTGGGACGGAATCGCTGAAATTGCACTGCGTCACACGCGGCAAGAAAAGCGATGTTGCAGTCGGCGACCGGGTTCAGTTGAAGCTGACTTCGCCCAACCAGGGCGTGATCGAAGCCATCGATGAGCGCCGCAGCCTGCTGTATCGCTCCGATCAGTACAAATCCAAATTGCTGGCCGCCAACGTCACCCAGTTGTTCATCGTGGTGGCCACCGAACCGGGCTTTTCCGACGACCTGATTTCACGCGCGTTGGTGGCTGCCGAAGCCGCCGGCGTAACTGCCCACATCGTGCTGAACAAAACCGATATCGTCGACTCTCTGGCCAAAACCCGGCAGCGGCTGCAACTCTATGCCGGCCTGGGTTATCCGGTGCATGAGGTATCGGCACGGGCGTTTCCAGAACAAACCTGCGCCACGCTGGCGCCCTTGCTGGCGGGGCAATCGACCATCCTGATCGGCCAGTCCGGCATGGGGAAATCGTCGCTGATCAACCTGATCGTGCCGGACGCCGATATCGCCGTGCGCGAAATTTCCGCCGCTCTGGATACCGGCAAGCACACCACCACCTTCACCCGTCTGTACGAAATGGATGTGGACGATGTGAGCCTGGAAGGCCATCCAGCCAACATCATCGATTCGCCGGGATTCCAGGAATTCGGTTTGTACCAGCTGAGCGAAGGTATGCTGGAACGCGCCTTCAGCGAATTCACGCCCTACCTCGGGAAATGCAAGTTTTACAATTGCCATCATCTGACCGAGCCGAGCTGCGCCGTGCTGGAAGCGGTGAAGGAAAACAAGATAGCGCCGATGCGGCATCAGTTGTATGTGCAGTTGCTGCACGAATCGTCGCAGAAACTCTATTAAACTGCAGCAGATTGCGGCGTTTCTTGAAAAACGCCGCAATCCTTCGATTGACAAAACCACCATATTTTGACAAGTATCTTTTCTACTGAAATCCCTTATAATTGAAGCACTTATTTCATTTCTAAGCCAATCTCAGGCGCCCGGGATACGACTAGTCACCAACCAAGTCGGCAATACAGCGGTTGTTTTAAAAATGGAATTCCAACTATCGGCGGCAGTCGCCACAGCGGCCGCCGTTTTCATTTATGGCAATCAAACACTACCTGCAGTTTTCTGATTTTTCGCTGGACGAATACGAGTACGTAATTGAACGTAGCCGTCTCATCAAACGCAAATTCAAGAATTACGAACCGCACTACACGCTGCTCGACCGCACGCTGGTGATGGTGTTCGAGAAAAACTCGACCCGCACCCGTCTGTCGTTCGAAGCCGGCATGCATCAGCTGGGCGGCGCCGCCATCTACCTCAATACGCGCGACAGCCAGCTGGGACGCGGCGAGCCGGTGGAAGATGCGGCGCAGGTCATGTCGCGCATGTGCGACGTGATCATGATCCGCACCTTCGGCCAGGACATCATCGAACGCTTCGCCGCCCACTCGCGGGTGCCGGTAATCAACGGCCTGACCAATGAACAGCATCCTTGCCAGGTACTGGCCGACGTCTTCACCTACATCGAACATCGCGGTTCCATCGCCGGCAAGAAAGTGGCCTGGATCGGCGACGCCAACAACATGCTGTATTCGTGGCTGCAAGCGGCGCAGGTGTTCGGTTTCCATGTCAACGTCTCGACCCCCAAGGGCTACGATCTCGACCTCGCCCAGGTGGCTGCCGACAACCAGCGCTACACGCTGTTCGCCAACCCGTCCGACGCCTGCGAAGGGGTCGACCTGGTCACCACCGATGTCTGGACCAGCATGGGTTATGAAGACGAGAACGCCGCCCGCCTGAAAGCCTTCGACGGCTGGATCGTCGACCAGGCCAAGATGCAGCGCGCCCAGCCCGACGCCTTGTTCATGCACTGCCTGCCTGCGCATCGCGGCGAAGAAGTTTCGGCCGAAGTGATCGACGGCCCGCAATCGGTAGTCTGGGACGAAGCCGAGAACCGTTTGCATGTGCAAAAGGCTTTGCTGGAATATCTGGTGCTGGGCAAAGTCGATGAATAGTACAAAACAGCCGCTGTTTTGTAGCATTGTAAAAGCAGCACAACCCCAGTCACAACAACCCCAATAGAAATATCATGTCCAATATCCTGCAATCCGTTCCGGTCAACGAAAAAGTCGGCATCGCCTTCTCAGGCGGCCTCGATACCAGCGCTGCGCTGCACTGGATGCGCCAGAAAGGCGCCATTCCCTACGCTTATACAGCCAACCTGGGCCAGCCTGACGAGCCGGACTACGACGCCATCCCCAAAAAAGCCAAGGCCTACGGCGCTGAACTGGCGCGCCTGGTCGATTGCCGCGAACAGCTGGTGGCCGAAGGCATCGCCGCGCTGCAGAGCGGCGCCTTCCACATCTCCACCGCAGGCGTCACCTACTTCAACACCACGCCGCTCGGACGCGCCGTCACCGGCACCATGCTGGTGGCCGCCATGCGCGAAGACAAGGTCGATATCTGGGGCGACGGCAGCACCTTCAAGGGTAACGATATCGAGCGTTTCTACCGCTACGGCCTGCTGGTCAATCCCAATCTGCGGATCTACAAGCCCTGGCTCGATGACCGCTTCATCCAGGAATTGGGCGGCCGCAAGGAAATGTCGGAATTCATGATCGCATCGGGCTTCGATTACAAGATGTCGGTGGAAAAGGCCTATTCGACCGATTCCAACATGCTCGGCGCCACCCATGAAGCGAAAGACCTTGAGTACCTGAACAGCGGCATGAAGATCGTCGAACCGATCATGGGCGTCGCCTTCTGGCGCGACGATGTGGAAATCAAGCGCGAGGAAGTCACGGTGCGCTTTGAGGAAGGCCGTCCGGTCGCACTCAACGGCATCGTGTATGCCAACCCGGTCGACCTGATGATGGAAGCCAACCGCATCGGCGGACGCCACGGCCTGGGTATGAGCGACCAGATCGAAAACCGCATCATCGAAGCCAAGAGCCGCGGCATCTATGAAGCGCCGGGCCTGGCGCTGCTGTTCATCGCCTACGAGCGCCTGGTTACCGGCATCCATAACGAAGACACCATCGAGCAATATCGCGAAAGCGGCCGCCGCCTGGGCCGCCTGCTGTATCAAGGCCGCTGGTTCGACTCGCAGGCGATCATGCTGCGCGAGTCTGCGCAACGCTGGGTAGCGCGCGCCGTCACCGGCGAGGTCACGATCGAGCTGCGCCGCGGCAACGATTATTCGATCCTTAACACCGAGTCGGCCAACCTGACCTATCAGCCGGAACGCCTGACCATGGAAAAGGGCGAAGGCGCCTTCTCGCCGCAAGACCGTATCGGCCAACTGACCATGCGCAACCTCGACATCAGCGATACCCGCCAAAAGCTGGCGATCTATCAAAGCACCGGCCTGCTCGCATCCAGCAACGCCGTATCGCTGCCGCTGCTCGACAAAGACGCAGAATAACCTCACGCCAACCAAAAGAACTCAACATGACAACTCAATTCGACAATGTCACTGTCCTCAAGCAAGGCAATGTCTATTTCGACGGCAAATGCATTTCTCATACCGTCGTTTTCGCCGACGACAGCAAGAAGACGCTGGGCGTCATCCTGCCGTCATCGCTGACGTTTAACACCGGCGTCGCTGAAATCATGGACATTACCAGCGGCAGCTGCCGCGTGCGCCAGAAAGATCAGCAAGCCTGGACCACGTACAACGGCGGCGACAGTTTTGATATCCCGGCCAATTCCAGTTTCGATATCGAGACGCTGGAAACCGTGAACTACGTTTGCCATTACGCCTGAAACTTGCGAAAAAACACGCAAAAAAAATGCCCGTGATGCAATCGCATGACGGGCTAAATCCATTACTTAGGGAGTGTTGGATGTGAGACACGGCAGAGCTTAACGCCGCGATGTGACATCAATATGACTTGATAGCGTTAAATCGCTGACGAAACGCCCTCACTCCCTCAAATAAAAATCGGTTCCGGCTCCAGCGCCACCCCAAATCTGGCCATCACATCGGCTTGCACCGCTTGCGCCAGGCGCACCACATCCCGGCCGCTGGCGCCGCCGCGGTTGACCAGCACCAGCGCCTGCTTTTCATAGACGCCGGCAGCGCCCAGGCTTTTTCCTTTCCAGCCGCACTGATCGATGAGCCAGCCGGCAGCCAGCTTGTAACCACCGTTAGGCTGCAGGTAATTCACCAGTTGCGGATGTTGCGCCAGCAAGACATTGCGTTGCGCCGCCGTCACGATCGGATTCTTGAAAAAACTGCCGGCGTTGCCGATCACCGCCGGATCCGGCAATTTGCGGGTGCGGATTGCGATCACCGCATCGCTGATATCGCGCGCGCTTGGCTGCAGCAATTCGCGCGCAGCCAGCTCTTGTGCGACATCGGCGTAACGCAGATCGGGCTGCCAGCGTTTCGGCAGGGCGAAGGTGACGTCGAGCACCACCGCCCTGTCGCGCAGGCTGTGCTTGAACACACTGTCGCGATAGTCGAAAGCGCAGGCGTCCCGGTTCAGAGTCAGGATTTCGCCGCTCTCCATATCGAGTGCGGTCAATCCGTGGAAGCGCTCTTGCAGCTCGACGCCGTAAGCGCCGATGTTCTGGATCGGCGCAGCGCCGACGCTGCCGGGTATCAGCGACAGATTTTCCAGCCCGGCCAAGCCCTGCTTCAACGTCCATAACACCAGCTCATGCCAGTTTTCACCGGCTGCGGCGCGCACATAAACCGCATCCTCGTCTGCGCCGGCAATCTCCCGCCCGCGATTGCACATATGCAACACCAAACCAGGGAAATCCTGAGTCAGCACCAGATTGCTGCCGCCGCCCAGCACCAGGCGCGGCAAACTTGCCATATCTTGATCAAACCTGAGTGCCTGCAGAGTTTCCAGCGAAGTGACCGGCAGATAGGCATGTGCGTTGGCATCGATACCAAAGGTATTGTGCCGGCGCAGCGAAAAGTCGAATTGAAGCGGAAGTTTGGAGATAGTCATAGCACCGGGATTATAAACTTAAGTCACTGCGGCCAGCGGCTGGCCCGAGCGCCGGAAGATAGACAGCCGAACAAGAAAATAGCAGCGCCAGACCGACACCTCGGGTTTCTTGTCCGCTAAAATGCGCATAGCTCGACGGCCGCTCGCAATACAGACGGCCGGCTTTGTTTGAACATACTGAAGGAATATCACCATGCCATCATTCGATACCGTATCGGAAGCCAATCTGGTCGAAGTAAAAAATGCCAACGATCAAGCCAACAAGGAAATCTCGACCCGCTTCGACTTCAAGGGCAGCGACGCCCGCATCGAGTTGAAAGAACGCGACCTGACCGCTTACGCCGACTCGGAATTCCAGTTAAGCCAGGTACGCGACGTGCTGACCGCAAAACTGGTCAAACGCAATGTCGATACGCGCTTCCTCGACATCGGCAAGATCGAAAAGATCGGCGGCGACAAGGTCAAGCAAGTCATCAAGATCAAGAACGGCATCGAAGCCGAGGCCGCCAAGAAGATCGTCCGCATCGTCAAGGACAGCAAGATGAAAGTCCAGGCCAGCATCCAGGGCGACGCCGTGCGCATCACCGGCGCCAAGCGCGACGACTTGCAAGCGGCGATGGCGATGTTGCGCAAGGAAGTGGCCGATTTGCCGCTGGAATTCAATAATTTCCGTGACTAAATTGTAGCGTGGCAACATATAGGGTTATCATCCACCTGCTGTTGCCAGCTGACCAAGCTATCGGCATTACGGCGCTATCTCAACCTCTTGCCAGGAAAGTCGGACAACCATGCGCCCGCTTGCTTTAGTCACCCGCGTCACCAGCCTGTTTTTACTTGCTTGCATTACTGCTGCGGCACAAGCTTCCGATATCGGCGTGGTCGGCCTGTTCCCGGGCAAGGCGGTGCTGGTGATTGACGGCTCCTCGCCCAAGACCTACGCAGTCGGCAGCAAAATCACCGACGATGCGAAGCTGGTGGAAGCCAACAGCGCCACCGCAACGCTGGAGGTCAAAGGCAAGCGGCAAGTCATCGGCATCGGCGAATACGTCAGCCGCAGCGCCCCGGGCGCCTCTTCCAGCGTTACCCTGAAAGTCAATCCGCAAGGCCATTTCGTCGCACAGGCCCAGATCAACGGCGCCATGATGACCATGCTGGTCGATACCGGCGCCACCATGATCGCACTGTCGGCTTCGGACGCAACCCGGTTGGGCGTCGATTACAAAAAGGGCAGGATGACCATGGTCAATACCGCCAACGGCGCGGCGCCGGCGTACATGGTCAAGCTGAATACCGTCAAGATCGGCGATATTGAAATGAATCAGGTCGACGCCCTGGTGCAAGAGGCCGGGCTGCCGTTCGCGCTGCTGGGCATGTCGTTCCTGAACCGCACCGAGATGCGGCGCGAGGGCGAGATGATGGTGTTGACCAAGCGCTTTTGATTTTAGGTCCGTTGGGGCAGGATACCTCGAATAACTTCCATTGCGTCATTCCCGCGCACGCGGGAATCCATTTTAGGCAGTAATTTGGATCCCCGCGTTCGCGGGGACGACGGAGTTTTTAGCGGTCACCTTAAGCTGGGCTGGCATTCAGCAAACGGCGTTGTTTTACCGCTTCTGCCAAGCCTTCCAGCAGCGTCACGCTTTCTTCCCAGTTGATGCAACCGTCGGTGACCGACTGGCCATAGACCAGTTCCTTGCCCGGCACCAGATCCTGGCGGCCGGCGATCAGATGCGATTCAACCATCACGCCGACGATACGGCCGTCGCCGGCAGCCACCTGGCGGCCGATATCGGCGCATACCGGAATCTGGTTTTCCGGTTTCTTCGAACTATTGGCGTGCGAAGCATCGATCATCAGGCGCGACGCCAGGCCGCTGTTGGCAATATCCTTGCAAGCGGCGTCGACGCTGGCGGCATCGTAATTCGGCGCTTTGCCGCCGCGCAAAATGATATGGCAGTCTTCATTGCCGTTGGTCGACACGATCGCCGAGTGGCCGCCCTTGGTCACCGACAGGAAGTGATGCGGCTGCGAGGCGGCCTTGATGGCGTCCACCGCAATCTTGATGTTACCGTCGGTGCCGTTCTTGAAACCGACCGGGCATGACAAGCCGGAAGCCAGTTCGCGATGCACTTGCGATTCGGTGGTACGGGCGCCGATCGCACCCCAGCTGATCAGGTCGGCAATGTATTGCGGGCTGATCACATCCAGGAATTCGGTGCCGGCCGGCAGACCCAGTTCGTTAATGTTCAACAGCAGCTCGCGCGCCATGCGCAGGCCGTCATTGATGCGGAAGCTGTTATCCATGTACGGATCGTTGATCAGGCCTTTCCAGCCGACCGTGGTGCGCGGCTTTTCGAAATAGACCCGCATCACGATTTCCAGTTCGCCCTTGAGGCGCTCGCGCTCGCCTACCAGACGATGTGCGTATTCCATGGCAGCCTTGGTATCGTGGATCGAGCAGGGTCCGATCACCACCATCAGGCGGTCATCCTGGCCATGCAAGATGCGATGCAAGGCAATCCGCGAATTGGCGGCCGTTTCGGCCACTTTCTCGGAGCAGCCGAATTCACGGATCAAATGTGACGGTGGAACTAATTCTTTCATTTCTCGTATGCGCAAATCATCGGTGCGTAGCATGTTTTTCTCCTGGCTCAAAATTGACTGGGTATAAAAAAACCGCCATCGCTGGCGGTTTTTTAGAAATTTCGGTTTGCTCTTTACTTACGAACGCTTACCGCTTTTCACCGCCGTGGGGCTGGAATAGCTAAAGTAAAAAAAGAAATAAGCGCGTGCGAAAGACATGGTTTTAAGTAAAGGATTATTAAAATCAAGACCAATAGTGCAGGATTTCCAGAAGTTTGGCAAGGCCCGTATTACCACATTCTTTATGTGCAACAAGACAATGCCGGCCAGCCAAAGCCTCTGGCTACCTCATCAATGCATGGCAACCGCGTGTTGCGAACTGACGATGGGCGCGATGCCGTCGCGCCGGTCCAGCCGCCCTGCCAGCGTGGTCAGGCCCAGTGCCGCCAGCACCACGATAGCGCCGATCCAAGGGGTTGCCATCAAACCGAGATGGCTGACGATCAGGCCGCCGCCCCAGGCGCCCAAGGCGATACCGACATTGAATGCAGCGATGTTCAGACCCGAGGCGACATCCACCGCACGCGGCGCATGGCGTTCCGCCTGTTGCACCACATACACTTGCAAGCCCGGCACATTACCGAAGGCGAAAGCACCCCACGCCAGTACGGTCAGGACCGCCAGCCAAGGATTGGGCGCAGTAAACGCCAGCACGAACAAGACTGCCGCCAACAAGACAAACACGATTTGCAATGCGCGTATCGGTCCCTTTTTATCGGCCAGCTTGCCGCCCCAGATATTGCCGAACGCCACCGAGACGCCGTACACCAGCATCACCAGGCTGACGGTGGATGCTGAAAAACCGGAGATTTCCCGCAAGATCGGCGCCAGGTAGGTAAAGGCGATGAAGGAACCGCCATACCCCAGGGCGGTGATCGCATACACCAGCAGCAGCCGCGGTTTCTTCAGGACGGCAGCCTGAGTCAGCAAGGATGCCGGCTTGCTGCTGGCAATATTGTTCGGCACCAGGATCCAGCTGCCGATAAACGCGATCACGCCAAGCAGCGATACCGCCAGGAAAGTCGATTGCCAGCCAAATGTCTGGCCGATGAACGTGCCGAGCGGCACGCCGGTGACCAAGGCGACTGTCAGCCCGGTGAACATTAGCGCAATTGCGCTGGCCGCCTTTTCTTTCGGCACCAGGCTGGTGGCGATGGTCGATCCGATCGAGAAGAACACGCCATGCGCCAGCCCTGTGAGCACGCGTGCAGCCATCAACGCTTCGTATCCCGGCGCCATCCATGCGACCAGGTTGCCGATAGTAAACAAGGCCATCAAGCCCAGCAAAAGGTGCTTGCGCGGCACGCGGCCAGTCAAGGCTGTAAGTACCGGCGCACCCACCGCAACGCCCAGAGCATAGAGACTGACCAGCAGGCCGGCCGAAGGAACGGAAACCCCAAGACTGGCGGCAATAGTTGGGATAAGGCCAACGATAACGAATTCTGTCGTACCGATGGCAAAAGCGCTAAGTGTAAGCGCCCAAAGTGCGAGTGGCATGACGATTTTCCTATTTGAAGTTTGACGCCATGCAGTTTGATAGCCGCAGCGACAAAGAAAAACCACCCTGCCCACAATACATATTTGACCTAAAATCAAAAATAAACTTCATTTAATGCTGATTACTCAGTAATTTTCTTGCAAAACAAGATGATTCCCGAATTTGACAGCAAGAGTCGGGGTGCAGCACCTCGGTAGCCTGCCTACACTCAGTTCAGTTAAACAGATACAGAGGAAATGATGAGCACGTTGCGCGATACTGCAGATCTGCTTAAAGCTGCGCCTGATACGAACCACGTCGCCGGTCACTACGATTCGTCTATCGCAGAACGGCTGCAGCGGGTAGCCTGGGAAAACGTCGAGCGCGATCTGGACCACTACGGCAATGCGCTGCTACCAAAGCTATTGACGCCTCAGGAATGCCAGGCTTTGGTCGCGCTGTACCCGCGCAACGATATATTCCGCAGCAGAGTCGTGATGGCGCGCCATGGTTTCGGACGCGGCGAGTATAAATATTTCAGCTACCCCTTGCCCGATCTGATCGGCGACTTGCGCAGCGCGCTCTACCCGCGACTGGCGCCTATCGCCAACCGCTGGCACCAGAGCATGAACATCGACACCCGCTTCCCGCAGCAACATGCCGAATTCATCGCCCGTTGCCATGCTGCGGGCCAGCTGCGGCCAACCCCGTTGCTGTTGCAATATGGCGTCGACGATTACAACTGCCTGCACCAGGATCTGTACGGCGAACATGTGTTTCCATTGCAAGCGGCGATCCTGCTGTCCGAACCGGGCCGCGATTTCAGCGGCGGCGAATTCGTGATGACCGAGCAAAGGCCGCGCATGCAGTCGCGCCCCGAAGTGGTTCCCCTGACCCAAGGCGATGCGGTGGTGTTTGCAGTCCACAATCGCCCGGTGCCAGGTCAGCGTGGCGCTTATAGAGTAAATTTACGACATGGCGTCAGCCGCATCCGCTCCGGATCGCGGCACACGCTGGGCGTGATTTTCCACGATGCTTTATGAAGACCATCGCATGACTTTAGATTTGTTTGACACCCTGGAACAGCCCGATCAACGCCAGCAGCAACTGACGCAAAACGCCTTTGTATTGCGCGCTTTCGCCACTCCGTATGTAGTGCAACTGCTGCCGGCGCTGGCAGCTATCCAGCAAGCATCGCCGTTCCGGCATATGGTGACGCCCGGCGGCTTTCACATGTCGGTCGCCTTGACCAATTGCGGCGCCCTCGGCTGGACCAGCGATCGCCGCGGCTATCGCTACAGCGCTATCGACCCTGAGCATGGCCGCCGCTGGCCGGCCATGCCCGAGATTTTTTTACAATTGGCGCAAGCCGCAGCAGCGCAAGCCGGTTTCAACGGTTTCACACCTGACGCTTGCCTGATCAACCGCTACCAGCCAGGCACCAAGCTGTCGCTGCACCAGGACAAGGATGAACAAGACTACTCCGCGCCGATCGTCTCCGTCTCGCTAGGCATTCCTGCGATATTTCTGTTTGGCGGCCACCAGCGCAACGATAAGGCGCTGCGCGTGCCGTTGTTCCATGGCGACGTCGTGGTCTGGGGCGGCGCCGACCGGCTGCGTTATCACGGCGTGCTGGCGCTGAAGGAAGCCGAGCATCCTCTGCTTGGCAGGCAAAGAATCAATCTCACTTTTCGCAAGGCCGCGTGATGTTAGGCTCAACCATGATCGCAGCAGACATATCAGAACGTGCTTATCGCAAAGCAGAAAAATTCCTGTCGGCGCTGGACCCCGACTGGGCGCGCCACATAGCCTATATCGGCCCCTGCCGCCACGCCTCCAAGCCGGCGCGTGAACCCTATGAAGCATTGGTACGCGCGATTGCTTATCAGCAGTTGCACTCTCGCGCCGGCGACGCCATCCTGGCCCGCATGCTGGCGCTGTTTGGCGACACTCGCTTTCCGACTGCGCAGCAACTACTGGATACGCCCACCGACATATTGCGCGGCTGCGGCTTCTCCGCCGGCAAAATAGCCACCATCCACGGCATTGCACAAGCCGCCCTGGAAGGTATCGTTCCGCTACGCGCCGAAGCGCTGACACTCAGTGACGAGGCTCTGATTGAACGACTGGTCAGCCTGCGCGGCGTCGGCCGCTGGACTGTCGAGATGCTGCTGATCTACACATTGGAGCGATCGGACATTTTGCCGGCCGACGATTTCGGCGTGCGCGAAGGCTATCGACGCCTGAAAAACCTGCAACAGACGCCGACTAAAAAACAGATCAGCGAAATCAGCCTAAGCTGGAGCCCTTATCGCACCGTAGCCGCCTGGTATTTGTGGCGTCTGCCAAAGAACTAAATAAACTATTTGAATTTGAAAGCAAGACTCGGAGTGCTGTTAGCCAGGCGAGGCAATAAAGTAAGGCTACAACATTCAATTGGAAGTCAGGAAGTCAATATGCGAACACTCACACAACACCAGCAAACCGGTAAGCAAGCCGCCGAATCCGATCCGCGCTGGGCTGCAGTGCAGGCAAGAGACGCAGCTGCCGACAAACTGTTTGTCTATGCCGTCAAAACCACCGGCGTATATTGCCGCCCCAGCAGCCCGACACGCCTGCCGCGTCCGGAAAACGTCGAGTTTTTCGATACGCCGGCGGCGGCCGAAGCGGCCGGCTACCGGCCCAGCAAACGCGGCGCCGATCAAACCTCGGTAGCGGCCCATCACGCCGAACTGGTGGCCGCCGCCTGCCGCAGCATCGAAAACGCACTGGAACTGCCGAGCCTGGAAATGCTGGCTGCCGAGGCCGGCCTCAGCTTGTTTCATTTTCACCGCGTGTTCAAAGCCGTCACCGGACTGACGCCCAAGGCTTATGCCAACGCCCACCGCGCCAGGAAAGTGCGCGACCATCTCAGCCGCAGCCATTCGGTGACAGAGGCGATCTACGACGCCGGTTTCAATTCCAACAGCCGTTTCTATGAAGCTTCGGGCAAGGTGCTGGGCATGACGCCGAGCGACTATCGCGCCGGCGGCGCCAACACCGATATCCGCTTTGCCATCGGCGAATGCTCGCTGGGCGCGATCCTGGTGGCGCAAAGCGATCGCGGCGTCTGCGCCATCCTGATGGGTGACGATCCGAATGCGCTGGCGCACGACTTGCAGGATAAATTCCCGCGCGCCCATCTGATCGGCGCCGACCACGATTTCGAACAACTGGTGGCGCAAGTGGTAGGTTTCATCGAAGCTCCTGCCCTGGGCCTGGATTTACCGCTGGATGTGCGCGGCACTGCATTCCAGCAGCGCGTTTGGCAAGCGCTGCGCGACATTCCGGCAGGCAGCACCACCAGCTACGCCGAAATCGCCGCTCGCATCGGCTCGCCCAAGGCCGTGCGCGCCGTAGCGCAAGCCTGCGCTGCGAATAGCCTGGCGGTGGCGATTCCCTGCCATCGCGTGATACGCAGCGACGGCAGCGCCTCGGGTTATCGCTGGGGCGTGGAACGCAAGCAGGCGCTGCTGCAACGAGAACAAAGCAACAGGAAATGAATACCGCCGGCAAGAACAAGAAATGGCGGCTCACCGCCGCCGACGGCAACAGTTATGACAGCGATCGCCCGGGTGGACTGGGCGGCCACCGCCGCAGCCGCATCTACGGCCGCCTGGATTGCCGTGCGGCGCTACAGGCAATCGCCAAAGGCGGCTACGTGAAGAATCGCGTGTTTTTTCTCAACCAGGCCGATGCGCAAGCCGCCGGCTATCGGCCCTGCGCCGTCTGTCTGCCGCAAGACTATGCGCGCTGGAAAGCACAGAAAAACCTGGCAGCTTCATGCCGCTAAGCCTTGCATCACAACGGACGCAATTGCTCGGCCAGCGAACGCGTTTTTTCGCTCACTACATCGCCGGTATGCAAGGTGGATTTACGTTCGATCAGCATCAGGTGGCACTCCTGCTCCGCCACCGGGTTATGCCTTACGCCTTTGGGAACCACAAACATTTCACCCTCGCCCAACTCAACCACGCCATCTTCCATTTCAATGCGCAGATGGCCTTTGAGAACCAGGAACAACTCATCTTCATGTTCGTGGCTATGCCAGGCCAGGGAACCTTTGACTTTGGCAACCTTGACATAAGAATCGTCGACCTCGGCGACCACGCGCGGCGACCAGTGTTCTGTCAGTGATGCGGCTATTTGTTGGGGCGACGTAGCGTTTGACATCATTTTCCTTTCGGCTGCGGTTTCAATAGGTAGCGAACACGATGCATTCATCAAATATGAGGGAGTCCAAGGCTCAAAACAACTTTACAATACCCAAATAGGGTATTAACATTCCATTTATGGGTATCAACTCAATCGGGTTAGCGGATGCACTTTTCTCAAAAGTACAACAACGGGTACTAGGGCTGCTGTTCGTCAATGCGGATCGCAGCTTTTATACAAACGAGATTGTACGTTTTGTTGACTCAGGAATCGGCGTTGTACAACGCGAATTGGAAAAGCTGGCCGCATCAGGATTGGTCACGACCAAAAAAATTGGTAATCAGAAGCACTATCAAGCCAGTCGCGACGCGCCGATTTTTGATGAGTTGCGCGGCATCATGTTGAAAACCGCCGGCCTTTCCGATATTTTGCGCGCCGCGCTATTGCCGCTATCCGATAAAATCCAGACGGCCTTCATTTATGGCTCAATCGCCAAAGGCAGCGATACGGCAAACAGCGACATCGACCTATTCATCATTAGCGATGATTTGGCCTATGCTGATTTGTACAGCTTATTAAGCGCCAGTGAAGCGAGACTTGGTCGACCTGTGAATCCCTCGATTTATTCCATGCAGGAGCTGCGACGCAAACTGGCTGAGGACAATGCTTTCGTGTTGCGCGTACTGGAACAACCCAAGATTTTTTTGACAGGCTCTGTCGATGACCTCCCAAAATCTTGAAAACCTGGTCAAGACCGGCAATCTGAAATCCGAACCGGCCAACCAAGGCGAGTTCAACGGATTACAGCGCTCCGCAAAAGCCCGGCTAACCGATTCCGCCAATACAAGCCTTGCGATTGAAAGCCGTTTTGACTTGGCTTATAACGCATCGCATGCACTGGCTCTAGCGGCTCTGCGCTGGCATGGCTATCGCTCAGATAATCGCTATATCGTTTTTCAATGCCTGGAACACACGCTAAATGTAAAGCCGGAAATCTGGCGCGTGCTGGCGCAATGCCATCAGCGACGCAACGTCGCCGAATATGAAGGCCGTCTCGAAGTGAGCGATCAACTGCTTGCCGAGTTGATTGCTGCGGCAGATTTATTGCAAAAGAAAGTTGCAGCAATGGCGCCGGTCAAGCCTGCGCCTCCATGAGGGACTACAGCGCAGGCGGCGCAATCATATGAATATGTGAAATACCGTCTTCATCGTACAGCTCGCCAACCGGCTCGAAACCGAAGCGCGCATAGAAACGCTGCAGATGCGCTTGCGCACCGATCTTGACGTTATACCCCGGAAATAATCTGGCGGTTTGCACCATCGCCTGCTGCATCAATTCATTGCCGCCGCTCTTGCCGCGCAACTCGGGGGCAGTCACGACCCGTCCTATCGACGGCAAGTCAAACGCTTTACCCGGCGGCACGATGCGTGCGTAGGCGCCCAGCTCGCCATCCGGCAAATAACCGAAGCCATGCCAGGAGTGCAGATCGATGCCGTCGGCGTCTTGAAATACGCAGGTTTGCTCCAGTACGAACACACGCTGCCGCAATTGCATCGCTGCATACAATTGCACAGTGCTCAAATCCTGGAACGGCAGCCAGCGCCATTCCATCATGGTTGCTTGCGTCATGCCTTAAGCCCTGCCCTTAAGCCGTGCCGCCGACGGTCACGCCGTCGATGCGCAAGGTAGGCTGGCCGACACCGACCGGTACGCTCTGGCCTTCCTTGCCGCAGACGCCGACGCCGGGATCGAGCTGCATGTCATTGCCGATCATGGAGACCCGGTTGAGGACGTCCGGACCGTTGCCGATCAAGGTCGCGCCCTTGACCGGATAGGTGACCTTGCCGTTTTCGATCATATAGGCTTCGCTCGCCGAAAACACGAATTTGCCGTTGGTGATATCGACCTGGCCGCCGCCGAAATTAACTGCGTACAAACCGTTCTTTACCGACGCCAGGATCTCTGCCGGGTCTTTGTCGCCGGCCAGCATGTAGGTGTTGGTCATGCGCGGCATCGGCAGATGGGCAAACGATTCGCGCCGTGCATTGCCGGTCACCGGCATCTTCATCAGGCGCGCATTCATGGTGTCCTGGATATAGCCTTTCAGGATGCCGTCCTCGATCAGCGTGGTGCATTGGCTGGGATTGCCTTCATCGTCGATGTTGAGCGAACCGCGGCGATCGGCAATCGTGCCGTCATCCACCACGGTGACGCCCTTGGCCGCCACGCGCTCGCCGATGCGGCCGGAAAACGTGCTGGAACCCTTGCGATTGAAATCGCCTTCCAGGCCATGGCCGATCGCTTCGTGCAGCAGGATGCCCGGCCAGCCAGGTCCAAGCACCACGGTCATCGGGCCGGCCGGGGCCGGCCGTGCATCCAGATTCACCAGCGCCGAAGCAACTGCATCGGTGGCGTATTGCTCCAGCAAGGCATCGCTGAAATAACCGTAGCTATAACGGCCGCCACCGCCGCTGCTGCCGGTTTCGCGGCGGCCGTTCTGTTCGACGATCACCGTCACCGACAATCGTACCAGCGGCCGGATATCGGCGGCAATCACGCCGTCGCTACGCGCCACCAGCACCACATCGTATTCTGCGGCCAGGCCAGCCATCACTTGCACCACGCGCGGATCCTTGGCGCGCGCCATGCGCTCTACCCGTTCCAGCAATTTGACTTTTTCGGTGGCGTCCAGCGAGACCAGCGGATCGTGCGGCAGATACAGGGAACGGCCGCCGCTTTGTTGCATGCCGGCGGCGATCTTGATCTTGCCGGCGCCCTGGCGAGCGATGGTGCGGGTTGCTACCGCCGCATCGTACAAGGCACTCTCGGAAATCTCATCGGAATATGAAAAAGCAGTCTTGTCGCCGGAAATCGCGCGTACGCCGACGCCCTGGTCGATGGAAAAACTGCCGGTCTTGACGATGCCTTCTTCCAGGCTCCAGCCTTCGCTCTTGGTGAACTGGAAGTACAGATCGGCGTAATCGACCTTGTGCGTGAACATGGTCCCCAGCGCCTTCAGCAAGCTCGATTCGTCGAGGCCGAACGGGGTCAACAGAATGTCGCGCGCAATGGCTAAAGTGCTTAGGTTTGGTTCAAATGGTTTCATGGTATTTCGGCTTTGCAATGGTGTAATGCGGATTGTAGAGCATCCGCCTGAGTAGCGTGCATGGCGGACCAGGGCGGGAGCACTTACGCCTGGTCCCGCCCTATGCAGATGAGATGGAGATTTATTGCCAGCAACAATATTTTCTTACCAACAAACTATAGTTTGCGGTGCAGCAACGCCGGCAAACTGGCCCGTACTCCCTTAAGGAAGTGGGGGTCGATGCTGCCGCTGACAAGGCCTTCGCCTTCCGCCAGCACCGATTTAATTTCACCCCAGGGGTCGACCAGCATGCTATGGCCCCAGGTGCGGCGGCCGTTGGGATGCTTGCCGCCCTGCGCCGCCGCCAGCACATAACACTGGTTTTCGATGGCGCGTGCGCGCAGCAAGGTTTCCCAATGGGCCTTGCCGGTGGTGTAAGTAAACGCCGCCGGCACTACGATCAGGGTGCAATCGCCCAGCGCCCGGTACAACTCGGGGAAACGCAAATCGTAGCAAACCGACAAACCGACCTTGCCGAACGGCGCCTCGAAGCTGCCGGTGTTCTTGCCGTAGACGATGGTGCGCGCCTCGTCGTAGGATTCTTCGTCTTTGCTGAAACTGAACAGATGGATCTTGTCGTAGCGGCTGATTTGCCGGCCGTCAGGGTCGTAGACCAGGGTGGTGTTGAGCACCTTGCCGACCTCATCGGCGATCATCGGCAAGGTGCCGCCGATCAGCCAGACGCCATGCTCCCTTGCCAGTTGCGCCATGAAGGTCTGGATCGGTCCTTCACCCAGGATTTCGGCGCAGGTCAGCTTGTCGGTATCCTGCATGCCCATGATGGGCCAGTATTCAGGCAGCAACACCATTTGCGCGCCCTGCCCGGCGGCCTCGGCGACCAGGCGCCGCGCCGTGTTGAAATTTTCTTCCAGCACCGGCGTCGATACCATTTGAATCGCGGCGACGTTGAAACTGGCTGAGCTGGGTGCTTGACTCATGGTTCTGAACTCCTGCGCTGGGGCGATAACTAAGGTGATAAATTTAGCGGCCGGACGACAGATCAGGCGTAGTTGCTGCCGGCACTTCGGTCTTGTGATCGAGCTTGGTCACGACCGGATCGGTCCAGCCGCCGGTAATATTATATTCAAAGGTGAAAGCTCTCATCAGCGGATCGCGCAAGAACAACTGCGCCAGGAAGGTGCCGATGCCGATCACCGGATTGATCGCCAGCGCCACCACCGAGGCCGTGCCGGCATTGATTTCCGGCAGCACCGCCACATGCAGATCCTGGGTTTCACGGGCAATATCGGCGACGCCGTCCATCAACACCGTGGCGCTCACACCGCGCATCTTGAAATTATCGGTATGCGCCTTGCCCTGGGCGATCGAGGCAGTGCCGACCACGCTATCGAAGGCGAAACCCTCAGAGAAAATATCGCGGAAATCCAGGGTCAGGCGGCGCGGCAAGGACTGCAAACTCAAGACCCCCAGCAACTTGGCGGCGCCGGGATCGACTTTCAGGAACTGGCCTGCCGCCATATCCAGGTTCAGCTGGCCGGACAGCGATGGAATATCCATGGTGAACGGCAAACCCTTCCAGCTGACCTCGCCATCCATGCGTCCTTTGGCGGCGCGCAGCACATGCGCAAAACCGAAGCGGTCCAGCAGCTTGCCGGCATCGGCGATATCCATGGCGTAAGTCAGGCTGGTGGTGTTATCGCCGTTGACGGCGGTCCATTTGCCCTCGGCCTTCAATTCCGCATCGGGATTCTTGATCGACAACTTATTGATGCGCCATTCGTTGCCGACATTGGCGCGCACGTTGTTGGCGCTCAGCTCAAGCCGTCCCAGTTTCTTGCCGAGCAACTGGAAATCCTCGGCGACGATGTCCAGCCCCGGAATCTGGGTAGAGCCGCCTTTGCCTTCCAGCACCTCGCCGACATCCGACTCGCCGCCTTGCGGAATGATCAGCGACGACAGACGCGCAGTGACTTTGCCAAGGCCGTGGCCCGACGGCGATGCGCTCCAGGTCACGTAGCCTGAAGCCTGCTTGGAATCGATGTTGACCTGCCAGGCGTTTTTCTGATGCGAGGCGCCCAGCACCACGTTGTCCAGCGTCTTACCGAGCAAGATCAACTGATTGGCCCGGGCCGACACCAGATTCGGATCGGCATACTGCGCCAGGCCAGACAACGATTCTTCACCGGTTTTAACAGCGCTATCCTCACTCAATGCCCCAGCCAGGTTGTTCCAGGCGTCGAGATTCAATGTCTTGGCATTCAGATTGATCGCCACGCCGCTGTCCGGTTCCGGCGCCGGGGTATTGATGCCGATGCCGCCGCGCAGTATTTTCCAGTCGGCTAGTTTGCCGTTTTCGGCGACATTCTTGTTGAGCGGTTTCTGCCGCTGATAACGAGCAACGATGGCCGACCCCAAGGCCAGCTTGAGCTCGTCACGCGCCATTGCCGTATCGTCGGAAGCCATGCCCAGCCATTCGAATTTGAGCGGCATCATTTCGCTGGCGCTCTTGCGCAAGGGTTCCGGAAAATCCAGGCCTATGCCTTGCATGCTGGATTCGACCACCAGCTCGGGATGGTGATCGCGGATCGCAACGGTGGCGTTGTAACGACTGCTGCCGCTGGCGTGCGACAGCAGCTTTTGCATCGCTGCGCCTGGATAAAGAGCACGCAAACCGTCCACGCCGGCGCTGCCTTCAATCTTGATCAGGGTCTGGCGATCGGCCTGGGTGCCGCCGCTGGCTTGCACCGGCCCGCCCAGCAAACTGCCTTTGACGCCATTCAGGTTGAAGCCCTTTTCGTTGAATTCAAGCTGGCCGGTGGCGTTGGCGATAGGCGGGATGATCTTTTGCAAGACCACGTCGTTGTTCAGGAATTGCAGCGCGCCGGTCACTTTGCTATCGAAGCCATGGGACAGCGGTATTTGCAGATTCAATTGCAACTTGGCGTTGCCTTTGGCTTGCGACTCGCTGGTAAAACCGTCGATCCAGTGCAGCACCGGGCTACTGTTGGTGAACTGCACAAAATTCTGCAAAGCGCCGGCGGCGCTGCCGTCGATCAGCAGCATCTCGTCATGCGATGACAGGTCAGGCACCGTCGCGGTCACATCGCTCACCGTCACCGCTGAAGTTTGCGCGGTGGCGGCCTTGATCTGCAAACGCGTGCGATCCAGTGCAAACGTGCCCTCTATCTTTTCCAGCAAGGGCCACAAGGGCTGCTTGCCATCCTGGCCGAAATGGCCCGGCTCGTATTCCAGCGTGCCGTTTTCGATTTTTCCGGCGACGCTGAATTCGCCTTTGGGCTTGGCGTTGGCTGAGTCCGTGCGGAACGGGAAATCGGCCAGGTCGCCCTTGATCCTGATCGCGACGTCCTTTGCCTTGCCTTCCTTGAGTGCGCCGACCAGCCAGCTGCGTAAATGCTCAGGGGTGTGTATCGGCAGATAACTGCCGATCTTTTTCAGGTCGAACTCGCTGATGCTGCCAGTAAAATCCATCACCCCCAACGCCACGCCATGACGCTCTTGCAAGGGCAACAGGTGGCTGCCCGACAGCGATCCGGCCAGACCGTCCTGGACAAAATTCATGCTATCGATTTGCAGCAGCACGTTCTTTTGCTGGAAACTCCAACGCGCCTGCATATCGAGCTTGTCGAAAGGCAGCAAGGGCGTCTCGAAATAGCCGGGCAAATTCAGCTGCATTTTTTCCGACGCCAGCTTCAGGCTGCCGCCGTCCTGGTTGGCGTTGATGCTGCCGCTCAGATTATCGATCCCGGGAATCCCCGGCACCGCCGCTTGCGCCGGCTGGCTGGCCGTCTTCGGCTGCGCCGCGCGCGGCGCCTGGGCATTGATGGTCAAACCGGCGAAGCTGCCTTTGGCGCTGTACGACGCGATCGCCGGATAAGCGCCCTGCCATTGCGCGGCAAAATCGCGCAGCTGGCCGCGTGGCGCGAAATCGTTGATCATCTTGATTTGCGCCGCAGTCAGGGGCAAGCGCTGGACAAAGCTGGCCAGTGTCTGCAAATCCAGTTGCTTGGCCTGCAAGCTGTATTTTTCCGCTTGCTTGCCCTGCGCCGGCAGATAGGATTCGCTAATGGTGGTACGCGGAAAACTCAGGCCGTCAGCCGTTTTCAATGAAAAATCGGTGAGCGTGACGGCATGGCCGTTGGCGCCGAAGGTCGGCGCGCCATCCTGTGGCGCCGGCCCCAGTTCTTCATGTGCGGAGACACGTCCGCTGACATTTTCCAACGCCAGCAGCTGCAAATCGGGCCGCAGTCGCACCGCCAGATCCTTCAGTTGCAAATCGGCAGTAAAGTTGCGCACCTTGGCATGATCCAGATTGAGCCAGGCTTGCACCGCGCCCTTGCCTTGATTGACTTCAAAGGGATAGTCGAAATATGGCTTCCATACCGTCAGATCGGTATCGTGCAGATTAGTGTAAAGGGTGCCGGTCCAACGCTTGACATCAGTGATCTTGCGGCTGAATACCGGGTGAACAAAATTCGCTCTCACATCCAGCGGCGCCGCAAACGATGCCGGCGGGGTCGCCCGTACCGACAATTGGTGGCGGCGCCAGCGATTCTGCAACACCAGATCGATATTGGTCAGGGTCAGTTCCGGCGCCTTGCGCAGATTGTCGCGCCAGCGCAGCTGACCGTTGCGAATCACTACCTTGCGCTGAGACAACAGCCACTCGGCGCCAGCGTCGTCATTTTCTTGTTTGGAATTGACCAGAATGCCGGCGACGAACAGATTGCCTTGAGCGTCGCGCTCGACTTGCAGGTCGGGCTTGTCGATCTCCAGCGTAGCCAGCCTGACGCCGCCCACCAGCGCCGAACGCCAGGAAACAGTGGCCGCCACCTGCGGCAAAGTCAGCGCCGGCCGGCCGCTTTTATCGTGGACCACAACGTTATCCAGCACCAGATGCGGTTGCAAACCATGCCAGGACGCCTGGATCTCGCCTATCGAAATCGGGTTGCCCACCGCCTTGCTGACGACCTGCTCGACCTCCGCCTTGTAGTAGCCGACATTCGGCAACACCACATAACGCAAACCGAGGAACAGTCCGCAAAACAGGAAATACGCCACGACCAACAACGTCAACAAGGCCCCCAGCAGATGGTGGGTAACCAGGTTAAGGTGTCTGTAAGTGGCAATTCCGGCGCGCCAGCAAATGGCAAGCTTGCTAGCCGGCGGCGGAATTTTTGCTTGTTCTTCCAACATCAATCAGAATGGGTAAAATTAATCATTGTGAGACAGAGTTCAGGAGCCGCCAAACCAAAGTTGCGGCGAATTACTCTGCACTCTGCCCCCAACTGACCAGGGATAGGAAGTAAAATAAATCGGCTGCATCTGATCGATTCCAGATTGGCAAGCTGTTGATGTTCGACTAGCTGCCAGACCATATGTTCGCATGGATCAGCATACGTTTAGCTAAAAAAACAAAAAGGCCGTGGATCAGCTTCCCATTTTCTTTGAATTTTGCGCCAATGCCCCTTTAAATCCGTGCCCCTACCCCTGTGACTCCATCCTTATTAAACAGTACCGCCGCCTCACGCTATTTTTCACGCTGGGTCAATGCCGAAGCCGGACGCGCCGGACGGATCGCAGAGTTGGCCGAGCCGGCAACAAGATTAACCGTCAGCCCGATGCTGCTCAGGCAATTGTTACAAAAAGAAACAGATGCCGGCATGCCTCTGCCGCGCGCCATGCGCCGCCTGCGCAACCTGCTGGTGTGCACCCTGATCGAACGCGATTTGCGCGGGCTGGCCGATCTGGACGAAGTGGTTAGCGCGGTCACCAGCTTCGCCGAATTTGCGGTGCAAACTCACCTGGCTGCGCTAACTGCCGACATGGTGGCTCTGTACGGTACGCCGCTGGGCGAGGAGTCGGGCCAGCCGCAGGAGCTGATCGTGCTAGGCATGGGCAAGCTGGGCGGCTGCGAACTCAATGTTTCTTCCGATATCGACCTGATTTTCACCTATGCGGAAGATGGCGACACGCAAACCACCAACGCCGGCCAGCGCTCGCTGTCGAACCATGAATTCTTTACCCGGCTCGGCAAAAAACTGATCGGCGCGCTGTCTGAGATCACCGAAGACGGCTTCACCTTCCGGGTCGACATGGCGCTGCGGCCGAATGGCGCCTCGGGGCCGCTGGTCGCCAGCTTCAATATGGTCGAAACCTATCTGGTGACCCAGGGCCGGGAATGGGAGCGCTATGCCTGGTGCAAAGCGCGCGCCTTGACTGGCCGTCCGGATGACATCGCCATCCTGGAAAACATCAGCCGGCCGTTCGTGTTCCGGCGTTACCTGGATTACGGCTCGATCGACGCCATGCGCTCCATGCATGCGCAAATCCGCACAGAAGTAAAACGCCTGGAAGCGCTGCATCCGGAGCGCAGCAACAACGTCAAGCTGGGACGCGGCGGGATCCGTGAAATCGAGTTCCTGGCGCAAGTGTTCCAGCTCATCCGCGGCGGCCGCGATTACGATTTGCGGGATCGCTCCACCCGTGCCACGCTCCGCACCCTGGCCGCTAAAAACCTGCTGGACGCCGAGGTGGTGGATAAATTGCTGGCAGCCTATGATTTCCTGCGCAATCTGGAACACCGCCTGCAATACCTGGACGATGCGCAAACCCATACTTTCCCCACCAATGAGGCGGATTGCCTGATCATCGCCCAGACCATGGGTTTTGCCGATGTGCCCTCATTGATGCAAGTGCTCGACCGGCATCGCACCCTGGTCGACGCCCAGTTCGACGACATCTTCAAGGATAAACAGCATGGCAGCCCCAGCCAGAAAGACTGGGACGACTGCGACAATGTGCTGCATACGCTAAGCGAAACCGACAGCCGCGAAACGATTGCCCTGGTATTGACGCATTGCGGCTTCTCCGATGCCTCGGCGGCAGCGCAGCGGCTCGCCACCACCTGGCAATCGACGCGGGTGCAAAACCTGCCGGTAGCCAGCCGCACGCGCCTGCTGGCCCTGGTCAATGCCGCGTTGCCGGCGGTTGCCGCCATTCCCGAGCCCGAACGCCACCTGCCTACCCTCAACCGCTTGCTGGATTTTCTGGAGGCGATTGCACGCCGCGCCGCCTACCTGGCGCTGCTGACCGAATATCCGGCCACCCTGCACCGCGTGATCCGCATGATCAGCGCCAGCGACTGGGCCGCCAAATACCTGACCCAGCACCCTATCCTGCTGGATGAACTGCTGGATCCGCGCAGCCTGAACGCAGCGCCGGACTGGCCGCTATTCGCCCAGGAATGCCGGCGTCAGCTTGAAACGGCCCCCGGCGATACCGAACGCCAGATGGATATGCTGCGCGAAATGCATCATGCGCAACAGTTCCGCCTGCTGGCGCAGGATCTGGAAGGCATGCTCAGCATCGAAGCGCTGGCTGATCACTTGTCGATCCTGGCCGACATCCTGGTGGCCGCCACGGTGCAAGCCATCTGGAACATGATGCCGGGCCGCCATCGCGAAACGCCGCGCTTCACCGTCATCGCCTACGGCAAACTGGGCGGCAAGGAACTCGGTTATGTCTCCGATCTGGATGTGGTGTTCCTGTATGAAGATGACGACCAGGACGGCCCCGCCCTCTACGCCAAGCTGGCGCAGCGTTTCATTACCTGGATGACCAGCCATACGCCGGCCGGTATTTTGTTCGATATCGATATTGCCCTGCGCCCCGACGGCGCCAGCGGCCTGCTGGTGTCTTCGTTCGGCAAATTCGAAAAATACCAGCGCGAATCAGCCTGGCTGTGGGAGCACCAGGCTCTGACCCGGGCCCGCTTCTGCGCCGGCGACGCGGCTATAGGAGAACGCTTCGAAACCTTACGCGTGGAAGTATTGCGCCAAGTGCGCGACGCCGAACAGCTGCAACGCGAAGTGCTGGAAATGCGCCAGAAAATGCGCGACGCCCATCCGAACCGCAGCGATCGTTTCGATCTCAAGCACGATGCCGGCGGCATGATCGATATCGAATTCCTGGTGCAATTCCTGATCTTGCGGCATGCCGCCGCCTACCCGCAACTGACTGCGGATATCGGCAATATCGCCTTGCTGAAACTGTGCGGAGAATTGGGCTTGATTGATGCAGTGTTGGCCAACGCGGTGGCCGACGCTTACCGGACTTTCCGCAAATTGCAGCATCAAGGCCGCTTGCAGGGAGAAGAAAGAGCGCGGGTGACGGCAACCCGCATAGCCATCGAAATCTCAGTGGTGAAACAATTGTGGGCCGAGACTTTCAGGATCGCGGGAGCATGAAATACTGAGGTTCAGCCGCCGCCCAGAAATACCAATATAGCGGCGCCAAAGGCACGGCTTCTGCGCTTATCCGGGGCTGGATCGGGCTCTTCGTCAGCGACATCAACGTCGTCGTCCAGCGCCAGCTGACCGGCCTCGAAAGCCGTCAGGATCTGCCTGGCCGCCTCGACGTGCCTGGACGCCACTTGCAGCCGCGCACCACCGGTAGCCACCGCAATCAGGGAATATACCTGGTTGATGCCGCCGTCGACGATAAACGCCGGTATCCTCTCAGACTCCAGCAGAGCCTTGATGATTTCCAGATCGGAAGGTACCGTTGAACGGGCAATCGTTTCGAAATCGCCTTGGCTATCTTCAGTGCTTGTCATGTCGGCCCCTCAATTGAGTTGAATCAATCGTCACCAACTCACTATACCCCAGACCAGATCAGCCCGGAGCCGAGCGCAAGCAGCCAGGAATATGGCGGCAAAAAAAACGCCCCGGCCAGCGGGGCGTTTTTTACTACCGATTTGCAACTTACTTGGCGTTAACCAGTGCAACCGTAGTGTCCAGCATGCGGTTCGAGAAACCCCACTCGTTGTCGTACCAGCTCGACACTTTTACCAGACGGCCGGAAACCTTGGTCAGCGTGGAGTCAAAGTTCGACGAAGCCGGATTGTGGTTGAAATCGACCGAAACCAGCGGCTCTACGTTGTAAGTCAGCAAACCCTTCAATGCGCCGTTTTCCGATGCATCTTTCATGATCGCGTTGACTTCATCGACAGTGGTGTCGCGTGCAGCGACGAACGACAGGTCGACCAGCGAAACGTTGATGGTAGGCACGCGAATCGCAAAACCGTCCAGCTTGCCGTTCAGTTCCGGCAACACCAGGCCAACCGCCGCAGCAGCACCGGTCTTGGCCGGGATCATGCTCATGGTGGCGGAACGGGCGCGGCGCAGGTCTTCGTGATAAACATCGGTCAGCACCTGGTCGTTGGTGTAGGAGTGGACGGTTGTCATCAAGCCGTTCAACACGCCGATCTTGTCATTCAGCGGCTTGACCAGCGGCGCCAGGCAGTTGGTGGTGCAAGAAGCGTTGGAGATGACGGTATCGCTGGCTTTCAGCACGCCGTGGTTGACGCCGAAGACGACAGTAGCGTCGACGTCCTTGCCGCCCGGCGCGGAAATGATGACTTTCTTGGCGCCGCCCTTGATATGGGCGCTGGCTTTTTCCTTGGTGGTGAAGAAGCCGGTGCATTCCAGCACGACGTCAACGCCCAGCTCGCCCCATGGCAGTTCGGCCGGGTTACGTTGCGCCAATACCTTGATGCGATCGCCGTTGACCACAATGAAATCGCCGTCGACAGTCACGGTGCCAGGGAACTTGCCGTGGGCAGTATCGTACTGGGTCAGGTGGGCATTGGTTTTTGAGTCGCCGAGGTCGTTGATGGCAACGATCTCGATGTCATGCTTTTTGCCGCCTTCGTAATGGGCGCGAAGGATGTTGCGGCCGATGCGGCCATAGCCATTGATGGCGACGCGAATAGTCATGGTTTTCTCCTAAGGTATCAACAATAAATTTGCTGCAATGGGGACCTCGAAAAACCTACTACGCGACGCAATCTCGGCACTGCGATGCTCACCGTACGTTCGTACGGCTGCGCTTCTCCTGCCGACCTTGCGCCGCTCGCTACGGTTTCTCGAGGCCCCTTTAAGTCCTGATGGTACGCCAACCGTAGCCGGCTTCCTGCAAATCCAAACCATCCCAGCTGAACGGCTGTTCGACCAGCAGTTCAGCGCCCAGCATTTCGTAGAACTGCCGGGCTTGGCGATTTTCCGCCAGCACCCATACCAGCATGTTATTGGCGCCGGCGCTGGCCAGCGTGGCCGCCACATGCGCCACCAGACGGCGGCCGATGCCGGCCCGCTGCACCGACGGCTCCAGATAGATCGCGGTCAGCTCGGAATCGTAGCCGAGCTTGGCTTCGGCGAGTGTCATGCCGGCCGCAAAACCCAGCACCTCGCCGTCGACTTCGGCCACAAACACATTGGCCGCACTCGACGTCGCCGACAGGATGCGGCTCCAGATGGCGGTGCTGTCTTCGATCTTCATGCCATCCAGATAGTCATCCGGAATAATGCCGCGGTAGGTGGTGCGCCAGCTATCGATGCGTACCGCTGCGATCACTCCCGCATCGGCGACGGTGGCGCGGCGGATGACGACATCGCCAACGACGTTGGTGATGTCGAGACCTCTAGCTTTTTTTACCTCTCTTACATTCATGCCAGTATCAACTTGGTCTTGGCGACGACGTTTTCAACGGTGAAGCCGAAGTGTTTGAACAACACGCCGGCCGGAGCCGATTCGCCGAATGTATCGATACCGACCACAGCGCCTTCCAGGCCGACATATTTGTGCCAGAACGCAGTGACGCCGGCTTCGATCGCCACACGCGGCAAACCGCGCTGCAATACGCTGGCTTTATACGCCGATCCCTGGCGGTCGAAAACATCGGCGCAAGGCATCGATACCACGCGTACTGCAATACCTTCCTGCGCCAGCGCTGCCGCGGCCTGCATTGCCAGTTCCACTTCGGAACCGGTAGCGATCAGGATCGCCTTGGCGTCGGCCGCGTCCTTCAGAATATAAGCACCGCGCTTGATGTCGGCGATTTGCGCCGCATTGCGTTCCTGGTACTGCAAATTCTGGCGCGAGAAAATCAGCGTGCTTGGGGCGTTCTTGCGCTGCACCGCTTGTTGCCATGCCACTGCCGATTCAACCGTGTCGCATGGACGCCAGTTATCCAGCTGCGGAATCAGACGCAGGCTCGAAACATGTTCCACCGATTGGTGAGTCGGGCCGTCTTCGCCCAGGCCGATCGAGTCATGGGTGAACACGAAGATCGAACGGATCTTCATCAGCGCCGCCATGCGCAAAGCATTGCGGCTGTAATCGGAGAAGGTTAGGAAAGTCGCGCCGAACGGGATGTAGCCGCCATGCAAAGCGATACCGTTGATCATCGCGCTCATGCCGAATTCGCGCACGCCGTAATTGATATGGTTGCCCGGCTGGTCAGCGCGTACCGCCACGCACTCTTTCCAGTTGGTCAGGTTGGAGCCGGTCAGGTCGGCCGAACCGCCGAGGAATTCCGGCAGCACCGGCGCCAACGCCTGGATCGCGTTTTGACTGGCCTTGCGGGTGGCAATGGTTTCTTTCTTTTCGACGCAGCTAGCGATGTAGTCGCTCACGGTTTTTTCGAAATTGCCTGGCAGCTCGCCCTTCATGCGGCGGGTGAATTCGCTGGCCAGCTGCGGATATTCGGCAGCGTAGCCGGCGAACAGCGCATTCCAGTCGCCTTCGAATTGCTTGCCTTGCGGCTTGGCGTCCCATGCGGCATAAACGTCGACTGGGATTTCAAACGGTGCGTAATTCCAGCCCAAAGCTTCACGCACAGCGGCGATTTCCTTGTCGCCCAGGGCGGCGCCATGCACTTTGTCAGTGCCGGCCAGGTTCGGCGAACCCTTGCCGATCACGGTCTTGCAGCAGATCAGGGTTGGCTTGTCGGACAATTTGGCTTGATGGATCGCAGCGTTGACGGCTTCCACATTGTGGCCGTCGACGGCGCGAATCACGTTCCAGCCGTAGGCTTCGAAACGCTTCGGGGTGTCATCCTTGAACCAGCCTTCGACATGACCGTCGATCGAGATACCGTTATCATCGTAGAGCACGACCAGTTTCGACAGACGCAATGTGCCGGCCAGCGAGCAAGCCTCGTGCGAAATGCCTTCCATCAGGCAGCCGTCGCCGACGAATGCGTAGGTGTGATGGTCAACCACAGGGAAGTTCGAGCGATTGAATTCCGCTGCCAGCAATCTTTCCGCCAAAGCCATGCCGACGGCATTGGTCAAACCCTGGCCCAGCGGGCCGGTAGTGGTTTCTATGCCAGGCGTGACATCGACTTCAGGATGGCCCGGCGTCTTCGAATGCATCTGACGGAAATTGCGGATCTCGTCCATCGGCAGATCGTAGCCGGTCAGGTGCAGCAAGGCATATTGCAACATCGAACCATGACCGTTCGACAACACAAACCGGTCGCGATTGAACCAATGCGGATTGGCTGGATTGTGACGGTAGTGCTTGGCCCACAAGGCGACTGCGATTTCCGCCATGCCCATCGGCATGCCGGGATGGCCGGAATTAGCTTTTTGTACAGCATCCATTGCCAGCGCACGGATTGCATTGGCCATCTTGGTAGTCGGGAGAGTGGAAGTCATGGTGTGAGCAGGTAGGCAACGGTTGAAAATTGGTTGGCGGGCGCGAAGTACGTCGGTACAGCCCACAAAGGCCGATATTTTACCAAAATGCAGCCGATTCCGGTTCAAACCCGCTTATCCCCCTGTGCTGCGGCAGTAAAGGGGCAGTAAAATGCCGCCGCACAGCATAAAACGTGCAATCGCATCGGAGCTGAATCGCATGATTTCATTGCGATTTTCATATCGACCTATCTATCCGCAACATTTTCCACAGATTTCATCATGCAAGGTCTACATCTGACGGCCGACTGTTACGACTGCCGCTGCGCCCCAGCCTTATTGCTCGATCCGGTCAAATTGCGCCAGTTTGTAGTGGAACAAACCCTGCGCTCAGGATTGACTATCGTCGGTGAAAAATTCCACCCGTTCCAGACCGCGGACGGCAGCCCTGCCGGCGTTACCTGCGCCTTGCTGCTGGCCGAATCGCATCTGGCGATCCATACCTGGCCTGAGCGCCAGGCAGTGACTCTGGATGTGTATGTATGCAATTTCACGGAAGATAACAGCGCCAAGGCCAACGGTTTACTGGATGCCCTGATCGCCAGCTTTGCACCGGCCCAATGGCAAGCTCATCGCTTGCGGCGCGGCGCCGGCGCCAGCGGCCAGATCTTGGCGCTGGAGCAACTCACGCCACATACCGCTTATGGCACGCAACTGGCGCCGCCGCTGGTTCAAATGCGGTCGCCCTTCCAGCACATAGAAATTGCCGATTCCGCGGAATTCGGCAAGGTGATGCGGCTGGACGGCGCTTTCATGACATCGGAGCGCGATGAATTTTTCTATCACGAATGCCTGGTCCATCCGGCCGCGCTGAGCCATCCTGGCCCGCGCCGCGCCCTGATTATCGGCGGCGGCGACGGCGGCAGCAGCGAAGAACTGCTCAAGCATCCGTCGATCGAACAGATCACGCTGTGCGAAATCGATCCCATGGTGATCCAGCTGGCGCGTCTGCACCTGCAACAAATCCATCAGGGAGCGCTGGACGATCCACGGCTGCATCATATCGCCCGGGACGGTTTTGCCTACGTACAGGAAGCGGCAAGCGCTGCCGCGGCAGGCCAGGGTTACGACTTGATCCTACTCGACCTGACCGACCCGCAAGGTGCGGACGGCAGCGCGCTGGCAGCCGATTGCTATACCTCGGAATTCCTGCATGCCTGCCGCGCCTTGCTCAACCCAGGCGGCGCATTGGTGATGCATCTGGGCAGCCCGTTCCACCATCCGCAACGATTCGCTTTGCTGCGCCGGCGTCTCAACAGCGTGTTCAGCCAAGTCCATCCCTATACCGTGCATGTGCCGCTGTATGGCGCGCTGTGGGGAATGGCGATTGCCAGCGACAGTCTCGATCCGCTGCAGCCGGATAGCCATGCGATAGCAAGCCGCTTAAGGGAAAGAGCTGTGGGCGGACTCCAGTACTACAACGAAAATGTCCATTCAGCACTATTCGCCTTACCCAATTTCGTGCAGAATCTGGGCGCTTAGTTTGTTGTTGCAAATAATTCATCGTTGCCTGATTTGGAGAACGTCTTGCCAACCACCGGTCTTTTGAAGCAAACCACGGAATCTGCCGTTCCGCCAATGAGAAAGAGCCGCGCTGTGCCACTG
The DNA here is from genome assembly GCF_018305005.1 of Collimonas silvisoli. GTDB lineage: Bacteria > Pseudomonadota > Gammaproteobacteria > Burkholderiales > Burkholderiaceae_D > Collimonas > Collimonas silvisoli. The sequence continues at coordinate 9,294 of NZ_JAGQEG010000037.1, read as the reverse complement.
GTGCTGGCGGCATCGGCGCTACTGGCAGGCTGCGGCCCCAGGCAAGCGCGCGACGAATACGCCAGCCAGGAAGATTGCAAGAAAGACTGGGCGCGTCCTGAGCTTTGCCAACCTGCGTCGGGCGCCGGTTCCAGCGGCGGTCACAGCGGCTACTATGGCCGCTACTACGGTCCTAGCTACGACGAGGGTGCCCGCGAAAGCGCCCAGCGCAGTGCACGCAGCGGCGGCAACAGCTTTGGCCTGGCGGGCGGCGAAAGCAGCAATCACTCGGTCGGCCGCAGCGTGTCGCGCGGCGGTTTCGGCGGCGCGCACATTTCTTCCGCCGGCGGTTAGGGTTCATATGATCCGCGAAAACCTGACTCCACGCGCCAACTGGCAGGCGCAATTCGAATCGCTTGGCTTCAGCTATCACTCGATTGACGATTTGTATTGGGATGAGCGCTATGCCTATCGCTTCACTGCGGCGCAAATCGATGCGGTCGAAGACGCCACCAGCGAATTGCATCAGATGGCTTTGCAAGCGGTCGAACATGTGATCGCGCACGAGCGGCTGGAACAGTTCGCCATTCCGCAGCCGTTCTGGGCGCTGGTTGAAGAAAGCTGGCGCGAAAAAGAATTTTCCCTGTACGGACGCTTCGACCTGTCGTGGGACGGGCACAATCCGCCCAAAATGCTGGAGTACAACGCAGATACGCCGACCGGCCTGGTCGAATCCAGCGTAGCGCAATGGTATTGGCTGCAAGACGTATTCCCGCAAGCCGATCAATTCAACTCGATCCACGAAAAATTGATCGCCCGGTGGCAGACTCTGGCCAGCGACCATCGCTGCAAGGGCTTGCTGCACTTTGCCTGCATCGGCGGCCATGAAGAAGATGAAGGCAACCTGGCCTATCTGCGCGATACCGCGATCCAGGCCGGCTTCGCCACCAAACAGCTGGCGATAGAAAATATCGGCTGGGACGAGCAGCATGCCGAGTTTGTCGACGATTTCGATCTGAAGATAGCCAATCTGTTCAAGCTCTATCCGTGGGAATGGCTGTGCCGCGAGGCATTTGCCGAACACCTGCTGGCGCGCCCGCTGCGCCTGATCGAACCGGCCTGGAAGATGGTGTTGTCCAACAAGGCCATCCTGCCCGTGCTGTGGGAATTATTTCCCGGCCATCCTAACCTGCTGCCGGCTTTCTTCGACGCCTGGCGTATCAGCGGCGACTTCGTCAAAAAGCCGTTGTACTCGCGCGAAGGTGAAAACATCACGATCTATGCCGGCGGCGAAGTCCACCATCAGCCAGGGCAATACGGCGCCGAGGGTTATATCTATCAGGCTTTCGCGCCGCAGCCGAAATTCGACGATGGCATTACGCCGGCCTACACTTCAATCGGCTCGTGGGTGGTAGGCGATGCTCCGGCCGGCATCGGCATCCGCGAAGACGTATCGCTGATTACCAAAGATACCAGCCGCTTTGTACCGCATTATTTTGTCGACTGACGATCGATCCGCAAACTTGAACGACGCAAGTTACCCCAGTTATCAGGAGCACTGACCCTATGAGCTTTTTACCCATCGGCCTGCCAGCCTTCTTATCCCACTTCGGCTTAGCGCTACTGTTGGTGGCGGTATTTTTTGTGGTCTACATTTTTATCACGCCCTACCACGAGCTACGCTTGATCCGTGCAGGCAATCACACTGCTGCTGCCAGCCTGGCCGGTGCTCTGCTGGGTTATATCGTGGCCCTGGCTTCCGCCATTTCAAATAGCGTCAGCCTGTTGGATATGCTGGTGTGGGGAATGGTGGCGCTCGTAGTGCAGTTGCTGGCCTTCTTGATCGTCAAGCTATTGTTACCTACGCTGTTGGAAGATATTCCTGAAAACAAAATCGCATCCGGCATCTTTCTTGGTACAGTCAGTCTTGGCCTGGGCTTGCTGAATGCTGCCTGCATGACTTACTGATTAAGGATTTTTTCATTCCATGCCTCGTTTTTACGTTTCCACCCCGCTCGAAATCGGCCAGCTACTGGTTTTACCGGAAGCAGTCGCCCATCACCTGCTGGTACTGCGGCTAGGGCCGGCCGCGCCGATTACCTTGTTCAACGGCGAAGGCGGCGAATACACCGCGACCATCAGCAGCATCGAAAAAAAGCGCGTCAGCGTCGAGATCAAGACCTTTTCGCCGCGCGAGGCTGAGCTGCCGTATGCGATCACGCTGGCCCAGGCTTTGCCGGAATCATCGAAACTGGATTGGATCATCGAAAAAGCTGTCGAACTCGGTGTCGCTGCGATTCAACCGTTAGCGGCACAGCGCTGTGTGGTCCGCCTCAACAGCGAACGCGCCGAGAAAAAGCAAAACCACTGGCAAGCGGTAATCATCGCCGCTGCCGAACAAAGCGGGCGCAATCGCCTGCCCACCCTCTCCATTCTCAGCCCTTTCAACGATTGGACCCAGCAACAGGATTTGCATAAACGCATTCTGCTGTCGCCACGCGGCGAGCAATCGCTGTCGGACTGGGCGCGCCATCATCCGCCGCAAGCATTGGCGCTGCTGATCGGCCCGGAAGGCGGATTCACAGAGGCGGAAGAGAATCTGGCCTGTAGCCAGGGCGCGCTGATGTTATCGATGGGGCCACGGATTCTGCGCACCGAAACCGCCGGCCTGGCGGCGCTGGCGGCGATCAATGCTGTCTGGGGCGAAATGTAGACTCGGCAGGCCCGGCTTTGCCTCTATCGATCCTACAATTTGTTCTAAGCAAAATTAAAAACCCCTGGCTAGAATGGTAAGCGCTCTCAAGACACAATCGTTTTCAGTTGCACAACTACTCAAAGCTCTTGCCGCGTTGTAAGATTAATCCTTTCAACTGCTTCGCCTACGAAGTAACAACTTGCCTTGATGGCTGACGTTTTATTACGCATTATTTACTCAGGAGAATATTATGGGATTGCTGGATTCGGTACTTGGCGCAATCGGCGGCGGCCAACAGCAAGCGAACGATCCGAAAGCCCTGTTGATCCAGGCTGCAATCGGCTTGCTGACCAAACAAGGCGCGGGCGGCGCTGCCGGCGGCCTGGGCGGTTTGCTCAGCGCGTTTGAAGGCGCTGGCCTTGGCCAGATTGCCCAGTCATGGGTGAACAATGGACAGAATCAGGCGATCACGCCGGATCAGGTGCAACAAGCACTGGGCGGCGGCCATCTGGAGGAACTGGCGCAAGCGGCCGGCATTTCGCCGAGCGAAGCAGCCGGCCACCTGTCGGAGATCCTGCCTGGCTTGGTCGACAAACTGACACCACAAGGCAACGCCACTGCGCCTGCCGGCGGCCTGGATCTGGGCGGCTTGCTGGGTGGTCTGCTGGGCGGCAACAAGCAGGTTTAAATTAGCTGAGGTTTAACTGTTTAAAGGAAATCGCCCTCAAGGGCGATTTTTTTTGGCGTTATCATTCATCAATGCGTGAATCATTATCCAAATTTCAATCAAAAATAGCTGTTTTATCAATTTAAAGCCGTGCAATCCGCTGCAGTTCGAGTTCTGGGCAGGGGGAAAACGCCGAAAGCATTTATAATCCAAGGTTTTTGCAATAAATATTCCGGTCACTTCAATGAAGGTATTTCGCGGACTTCCCAACGCCGAATCGCGCGCCCCTTGCGCGCTTACTATCGGCAACTTCGATGGCGTGCATCGCGGCCACCAGGTGCTGCTCGCGCACGTCCGCAAGGCCGCCACGGAACTGGGGCTGGATGCGGCGGTGATGACGTTCGAGCCGCACCCGCGCGAATTTTTTGCGCAACGCGCCGGACAACCAGGCAATATGCCGACCCGCGTCGCCAACCTGCGCGACAAGCTGCAGTCGCTGTCGCAGACCGGCATCGATCGCGTGATCGTCGAACATTTCAACGCTAGTTTTGCCGCCATGTCGCCCCAGGATTTCATTGAGAAAGTACTGGTTGAAGGCTTGCACGTGAAATGGCTGATGGTGGGCGAAGATTTTTGCTTTGGCGCCCGCCGCGCCGGCAATATCGCCACCCTGATCGAGGCGGGCAAAAAGTACGGCTTCCATGTCGAGACCCTGCCGACCGTCATGAATGACGGCGCGCGGGTATCGTCGTCGGCTGTGCGTGCTGCGCTGGCGGCCGGCGATTTCAGCCATGCAAGGGCATTGCTGGGCCATCCGTATGCCATCTCGGGACATGTGGTGCATGGCAAGAAACTCGGCCGCACCATCGGTTTCCCAACCTTGAATCTGCGCGTCAGCCATAAGCTACCGGCCTTGTCCGGCATTTTCACCGTTAAAGTACATGGCTTGGCCGAACAGCCTTTGCCGGCGGTGGCCAGCATCGGTATCCGCCCTACAGTGGACGACAGCGGCCGGGTGCTGCTGGAAAGTTATATTCTCGACTTTGCCGGCGATTGCTACGGCAAACTGATAAGGGTTGAGTTTTTGCAAAAGCTGCGCGACGAAGAGAAATATGTCGATTTGCCGACCTTGACTGCCGCGATTGCGCGTGATGTCAGCAATGCACGTGAATATTTCCGCCAGCAAGCTGCTGCAGCGGCTCATGTGCCAACTTCTGCTACAGACCGAATTTGACGCTGCGCCCTCGCTGTTACCTTAACAACGCCAGCCCAACGCGCTCTGCCGGCGCCTGGCTCCACTGAATTCCATTGAAGAAAACTATGTCCGATCAGACCAGCAAACCAGAAAACAACAAGGCCGCAAAGCCGCAAAGCAAGTATCCGGTCAACATGACCGAAACGCCGTTCCCGATGCGCGGCGATCTGGCCAAGCGCGAGCCGCAATGGGTCAAGCAGTGGCAGGAAAAGAAAGTCTACGAACGGATTCGCAAAGCCTCCAAGGGCCGCCCGAAATTCATCCTGCATGACGGCCCGCCGTATGCCAACGGCGAAATCCATCTGGGCCACGCCGTCAACAAGATCCTCAAGGACATGATCGTCAAGGCCCGCAACATGGCCGGCTTCGATGCGCCTTACGTGCCAGGCTGGGATTGCCACGGCATGCCGATCGAAATCCAGATCGAAAAAAAATATGGCAAGAACCTGCCGGTGGCGGAAGTGCAAGCCAAGGCGCGTGCTTACGCGAACGAACAGATCGATCTGCAACGGAAAGACTTTATCCGCCTCGGTGTGCTGGGCGAATGGGACAATCCATACAAGACCATGGCCTTCGGCAATGAGGCCGACGAGCTGCGCGCGCTCGGCACTATCCTGGAAAAGGGTTATGTTTATCGCGGCTTGAAGCCGGTCAATTGGTGCTTCGATTGCGGTTCCGCTCTGGCTGAAGCTGAAGTCGAATACCAGGACAAGCGCGATCCGTCTATCGACGTCGGTTTCCCGTTTGCCGAACCGGAAAAGATCGCTGCCGCATTCGGCCTGCCGGCGCTGCCGACTACGCAAGGCTACGTGGTGATCTGGACCACCACGCCGTGGACCATCCCATCCAACCAGGCCCTCAACGTCCATCCTGAAATCGACTACGCGCTGGTGCAGACCGCGCGCAACGGCGCGCCCTTGCTGCTGATCCTGGCGCAAGACCTGGCCGAGGACTGCCTGCGACGTTTCGGCCTGGAAGGCAAGATCATCGCCAGCTGCAAAGGCGAAGCGCTGTCGCTGATCAATTTCAAACATCCGCTGGCCGCCGCCGATGCGGGTTACGACCGCCTGTCGCCGGTCTATCTGGGCGATTACGTCACCACCGACAGCGGCACCGGCATCGTCCACTCGGCGCCAGCCTACGGTATCGAAGACTTTATCTCTTGCAAAGCGCATGGCATGAAGGACGACGACATCATCAGTCCAGTCATGGGCGATGGCAAGTTCGCCTCCTGGCTGCCGTTCTTTGCCGGCATGACCATCTGGGAAGCTTCCAAGCCGATCTGCGGCAAGCTGGAAGAAGCCGGCGCGCTGTTCAAGCTGGTCATGTTCGATCACAGCTATATGCATTGCTGGCGGCATAAGACACCGATCGTCTATCGCGCCACTTCGCAGTGGTTCGCCAGCATGGACAAGCTGCCTAAGGATGGCCACCCGAGCCTGCGCAGCACTGCGCTGCAAGCGATTGAAGATACCGCGTTCTTCCCTAGCTGGGGCAAGGCGCGCCTGCATGGCATGATCGCCAACCGTCCTGACTGGACTTTGTCGCGGCAACGCCAATGGGGTGTGCCGATGGCGTTCTTCGTGCACAAGGAAACCGGCCAGCTGCATCCGCGCACGCCGGAATTGCTGGAGCAAATCGCCCAGCGCGTCGAGCAAAGCGGGATCGAAGCCTGGCAGGCGCTGGATCCGAAAGAATTGCTGGGCGACGACACCGTCAATTACATCAAGAACAAAGACACGCTGGATGTCTGGTTCGATTCCGGCTCTACCCATCAGACGGTATTGCGCGGCTCCCACGCCAGCCAGTCGCAATTCCCTGCCGACCTGTATCTGGAAGGTTCGGACCAGCATCGCGGCTGGTTCCATTCTTCCTTGCTGACCTCGGCCATGCTGAATGGCCGAGCGCCGTATAACGCGCTGCTGACACATGGTTTCGTGGTCGATGGCGAAGGCCGCAAGATGTCGAAGTCGCTGAAGAACGGCGTCGAACCGCAAAAGGTGGCGGACTCGCTGGGCGCGGAAATCCTGCGCTTGTGGGTGGCGGCCAGCGATTATTCGGGTGAGATCACGATCTCCGACGAGATCCTGAAACGGGTCACCGAATCGTATCGCCGCATCCGCAACACCCTGCGCTTCCTGCTGGCGAATACTTCCGACTTCGATCCTTTGAAGGATGCGGTGCCGATCGCCGATCTGCTGGAAATCGATCGTTATGCGATCGCCAGCATGGCGCAGCTGCAAGCCGACATCCTGCAGCATTACGAGACTTACGAATTCCATCCGGTGATCTCGAAACTGCAGATGTACTGCTCGGAAGACTTGGGCGGCTTCTATCTCGACATCTTGAAAGATCGTCTGTACACCAGCGGCGTCAACTCGCCGGCGCGACGTTCAGCGCAAACCGCGATCTGGCACATCACCCAGGCGCTGTTGCGGGTGATGGCGCCGACGCTGTCGTTCACGGCGGAAGAGGCCTGGTCGTTCTTCGCCAGCCCGGAAGCTTTTGCGGCCAGCGACGAAACCATTTTCACCCAGACCTATTACACGCTGCCGGAAATCAGCGGCGCCGCGGCCCTGATCGAAAAATTCAGCGCCGTGCGCGCCGTGCGCGCCGACGTCACCAAGCAACTGGAAGAAGTGCGGGTGGCGGGCGGCATCGGTTCTTCGCTGCAGGCAGAAGTCGAGATCAAGGCTGGTCCCGAAAAATATGCATTGCTCAACAGCCTGGGCGACGACCTGAAATTTGTCTTGATCACCTCCAGCGCAACGGTGTCTGAAGTAGCGACAGAAGCGGAAGAAGCGATCCTGGTGACGCCGTCGGCGCAGCAAAAATGCGAACGCTGCTGGCACTATCGGGCCGATGTCGGCAGCCATCCGGAACATCCGGGCTTGTGCGGACGCTGCGTTGCCAATTTATTCGGCAACGGAGAAGATCGGCATTTCGCCTGAGCCGCTGAAGTAAATCAGTCATACGCAAGTTGATCATGCGCAGTTGGCACTCGTCCTGGCACGATGTCGCGAGCTGCGCACTTTTTTGCCACTCTGCCGAGAACAGATAAACCCATATGGCCACTAAAAAACGCGCTGCATCCTCATCTTTTTCTTCATCTTCCTCCAAATACGGCCTGGCGCCATGGCTTGCCATCGCCGCCTTGGTGCTGCTGATCGATCAGCTCACCAAGATCACCGTCGTGCGCCTGTTCAGCTATGGCGAATCGCAAGCGGTGACCTCGTTTTTCAATCTGGTGCTGATATATAACAAAGGCGCCGCGTTCAGCTTTCTGTCTACCGAATCGGGCTGGCAGCGTTATCTGTTCACCGGACTCGGCATCGCTGCCGCGCTGTTCATTACTTTTCTGCTGAAACGCCATGCCGGGCAACGCATGTTTTGCACCGCGCTGGCGTTGATACTGGGCGGCGCCATCGGCAATGTGGTTGACCGCATCGCCTACGGCCACGTGATCGATTTTCTCGACTTCTATGTGCGTAACTGGCACTGGCCTGCTTTCAATATCGCCGATAGCGCGATTTGCGTCGGTGCGGTATTGTTTGTGATTGACGAGTTGCGTCGCGTGAATAAGTAATTGATAAACACACAAGCGAAATACATAAGCGACACAGCGCCCCCTTTCCTTCCAGGAGTAACCATGGATCTCGCTGGTAAAAAAATCGTGCTGGGACTGACCGGCGGCATCGCCTGCTACAAGGCGGCGGAATTCACGCGCGCACTGATCAAGGCCGGCGCTTCGGTGCAGGTCGTGATGACTGCGGCGGCGATGCAATTCATTACCCCGGTCACCATGCAAGGCTTGTCCGGCAAGCCGGTATTTACCGATCAATGGGATGCGCGCATCGGCAACAACATGCCGCACATCGATCTGACGCGCGACGCCGACGCCATCGTCATCGCGCCCTGCTCCGCCGATTTCATCTTCAAGCTGGCGCACGGCGCCTGCGACGATTTATTGTCGACGCTGTGCGTAGCGCGCCCGGCCACATTGCCTTTGCTGGCCGCACCGGCAATGAATGTCGAGATGTGGCAAAACCCGGCAACCCAACGCAATCTGGCGCAATTGCTGGCGGACGGCGTTCAGTTGCTCGGCCCCGATGCCGGCGAACAGGCTTGCGGCGAAATCGGCATGGGCCGCATGCTGGAAGCGGATCAGTTGCTGGCCGAAGTGATCGCTTCGTTCCAACCCAAGCTGCTCAAGGGTAAGCGCGTGCTGCTGACCGCCGGCCCTACTTTCGAACCGATAGATCCGGTACGCGGCATCACCAATCTTTCGTCCGGAAAAATGGGGTACGCCGTAGCCCGCGCAGCCTACGAAGCCGGGGCGGAAGTCACCCTGGTGTCAGGCCCGACCGCCCTCACTACACCCTACGGCGTGCGCCGCATCAGCGTCCAGACCGCGCAGCAAATGCACGATATCGTGATGGCGCAACTGGCCGCCGATGGCGCCGGCGCTGGCACCGATATCTTCGTCGCCGTGGCGGCAGTGGCCGACTGGCGCGTAGCCAACGCCAGCCCGCAGAAATTGAAAAAAAATGCCGACGGCAGCGCGCCCGAATTAGTGTTCGAACAAAACCCGGATATTCTGGCAACAGTTGCAGCATTGCCGAAAGCGCCTTACTGTGTCGGTTTTGCGGCAGAATCGGAGCACTTGCTGCAGTATGGCGAAGCCAAACGCATCAGGAA